>JANMYF010000483.1:0-17677 GCA_031381685.1 Acidimicrobiia bacterium | reverse complement strand
GAACGTACGGGCCAGCAAACGAGTGGAGGGGTGGCGCCGGGGAGGGGCCCGCCGAGGAACGGAGACCCGGCGACGAAGGAGCAACGGGCGAGTACCGCAGAGTGGGAAGGCTCCCCGGTGACAGGACCCCGCAACGGTCAGTGGACATCACGGTCAGGACCCCGCAATGGTCAGTGGACATCACGGTCAGGACCCCGCAACGGTCAGTGGACGGAACCCCGCAACTGTCAGCGCGCCGGAGAGTGGAAAAGAGATGAACACCACGCCGGGGTTGGTGTGTGCGCATCATCACCTGTACTCCGCGCTGGCACGGGGGATGCCGGCACCGCCGCAGTCGCCCACGAAGTTCAGTGAGATCCTCGAGCAGGTCTGGTGGCGTCTCGATTGCGCGCTCGACCTCGACATCCTCCACTGGTCGGCCAAGCTCGGAGCGCTCGAAGCGTTGGAGTCGGGAACGACTTGCATCATCGATCATCACGAAGGCCCGAACGCGATCGATGGTTCGCTCGACGTGATCGCTGCGGCGTGTGCCGAGGTCGGCGTTCGGGTGAACACGACCTACGGCGTCACCGACCGCCATGCGGTTGCGCAGGCGTTCGGTGGTCCATCTGCGCGCATACCGATCAACCCCCAGCCGTCGGCTGCCGGAGAGCGGCCGATCCGCATGACCGACGGTGCCCGCCGTGGTCTGGCGGAGTGCGAGCGGTTCGTCCGTTCCGGGGGCCGTGGCATGGTCGGGGTGCACGCAGCGTTCACGTGCTCCGACGAGACCCTGGAGGCGGCGGCCGGGCTCGCTGCCGATCTCGGAGTTGGCGTCCACGTGCATGTGGCCGAGGGTCCCGGCGATGCCGATGCCGGATCCCGGATTGATCATCTGTGCACGGACGACTGGCTCACCGTTCACTGTGTCCATCTCGATCGGGTGCTCAAGGGGACGATCGCCCACAACCCTCGGTCGAATATGAACAACGCCGTCGGCTACGCGAACCCGGCGCGTCGTCCGAACCGGGTCGTGCTCGGTACTGACGGCATCGGGGCCGACATGCTCGATGAGTTCCGTGTCGCCTATGTGCGCCACCGCGAGAGCGACGTGACCGCATCGCCCGACACGGCGTGGTCGTGGCTGACGAATTCCTGGCAGATGTTCCCCGAGGCCCTCGCCGACGAGGTCACCTGGACCTACCCGGTCATGGAACCATGGCACCTCGCCTTCTCGCCCGGAATTCGCCCGACCAAGGTCGTGATCGACGGACGGATCGTCTTCGACAAGGGCATCGTCACCACTGTCGATGCCGCTGAAGTCCGGGCGAAAGCGGCCGAGGCCGCGCAACGTCTCTTCGCCCTTCTGTAAATCTCAAGCCCATCGCCGCTACCACCGCAAGGACCCCAACCATGGCCCAGCCCGTCGCCCTGTATCTCCAAGACGCCCACACGATTCGTGAGGGCATGGACATCGTCCGCTACGCCGAAGAGAAAGGGTTCGAGGCGGTCTGGCAGGCCGAGAGCCGTCTCGTGCGCGATGCCATTCCCCCCATGGCGGCATTCGCCGCGGTGACCGATCGCATCAAGGTCGGGTCCGGCGTCGCCGACTGTTGGAGCCGGAATCCGGCCCGACTGGCCGCGACGTTCTCAACCCTCGACGATCTTGCTCCGGGGCGCATCATCATGGGCCTCGGTGCGTGGTGGGATCCGTTGGCCGCCAAGGTCGGCATCGAGCGGGCGCGTCCGCTCACCGTGATGAAGGAGGTGGTGACCGTCTGCCGTGCCCTGCTCGCCAACGAGACGGTGACCTTCAGCGGGCAGTACGTGCATGTCGACGGCATCGAGCTCGACTACGTGTATCAGGACCGCCGTCCGAAGGACGTGCCGATCTACATCGGAGCCACGGGCATGCAGATGATGGAGCTCGCGGGTGAGATCGCCGACGGTGTGGTGCTCAACTACCTCGTGTCTCCGGACTACAACGCGAAGGCGATGGAGGCGCTGGAGAAGGGCGCGGCCAAAGCCGGACGCAGCGCCATGGATCTCGACCGTCCCCAGCTCGTCGTGTGCTCCGTCCACGAGGACCGCAAGACCGCCCTCGACATGGCCCGCATGATGGTCACGCAGTACCTCGGTCAGCAGCCCCACATCATGAAGGCGTCCGGCGTACCGCAATCACTGCTCGACCAGGTCGGGGAGGTGCTCACGTGGCCGGCGACCCACGAGCAGGTCGAGGCGGCGTCGAAGCTGGTGCCCGACGAGATCGTGCAGATGCTGACCGCTTCCGGGACACCGACGGAGGCCCGGGCCAAGGTCGCTGAGTACATCGCGCACGGCGCGACCTGTCCGATCCTGTATCCGTTGGGCGATGTGAAGGCAATGATCGACGCGTTCAGCGGCTGGGAGCTCTAACCCCGGCGTTGGGATGCTGTGCCGGAACGCGTTTCGGGCCCGCTCCTGACGAGGAGAGCGGGCCCGAAGAGTTGCCGGTGCTGCACCGCCGGCCCGGTTCGAGGTGAACCCGGTCGGGAGGCGCTACCGGATCAGCCGTTGAACTGGCACCGGCGACCACGGGCAAGCCCGAGGAGACCGAAGCCGACCAGCAGCATCGAGAGTGCGAGCAGCGCCCGCTGGGTGGACTCCGAGCCCGTGTAGGTCGGTGTGTCGACCGGAGGGGTCGGCGGGAGCGTTGCCGGAGGTGCCGTCATGACCGTGTTCACGACGACGGGGTAGATGTACCCGAAGTCGAGGTCGGGATTGTCGGTGGTGGCCGCAACACGGGTTTCGTTGTTGCGATCACCGTCGAGGTCGTACGTGTTCGTCGAGCCCTTGGGCAGCGTGTTCGTGTCGACCTTCACGGTGTAGGTCCCGGCGGCGAGGCCACAGAACGTGTAGTTGCCGTTGACGTCGGTGGCGGTGATCGCCGTGGAGCCGTCGGGGCGGATCAGCGTCAGCGTGACACCGGGGATTCCGGCGCCGTCCTTGGCCTGAGCGCCACCTGCGGAGCCCGGATCGACGAAGACCTTGTCGCCGAGGCAGAACGTGCCCGGGGCCTTGGTGGTCGTCGGTGGGGTGCTGGTCGTCGGCGGAGCCGTGGTCGGTGGGACCACCGTCGGCGGAACCGTCGTGGGCACGGGGACCACACCGGCGTCAATCGTCAGATCGTCGCTTGACAGCGTGATGAGGTCACTGAGCCCGTTGCCGTCGACGTTGGAGTCGAGACCACGATCCGTTCCGGCGAAGCGGGGCGAGAAGCTCCGTCCCGCCGGGGCGGTGAACCGCACCCGGTACTGACCGGGGTTGAGCTCGAAGAAGGTGTACCGGCCGTCGGCGATGGTGTTCTGCGTGGCCAGGACGCCGCCGTTGGCGTCGAGCAGTTCGACCTTGGCACCGACGATGCCCGGCTCGTTGGCGTCCTGGATGCCGTTCGAGTTCAGATCGTCGAAGAGACGGTCACCGAGCTTGAGCTTCTGGCTCACCGGGGCCGGAAGGACACCGGCATCGACGTTGAAATTGTCGGCGACGAGGACGATGTTGTCCGTGAGCCCGGACGGGTTGACGTCGGAGTCGAGTCCTTCGTCGGTGCCTGCGTCCTTGGTGGTGAAGGTGCGGCCGGCAGGGGCGGTGAACCGCACCCGGTAGGTGGCGGCGTCGAGGTTGTCGAACGTGTAGCGGCCGTCGGCGATGGTGTTCTGTGAGGCAATGACCGTGCCGTTGGCATTGAGGAGTTCGACGAGCTGTCCGACGATGCCGGGTTCGTTGGCGTCCTGGATGCCGTTCGAGTTCAGATCGTCGAAGAGACGGTCACCGAGCTTGTACTTCGGCGTCTGGACCGGGGTGACCCATCCGGCGTCGAGGGTACGGATGTCCTCGCCGGCGGCAAGGGTGACGGCGTCACTGAGCCCGTCGGCGTTGATGTCCGAGTCGGCGCCGTCGTTGCTGCCCTGGTTCTGCAGGGTGGGTGTGACGGTTGAGCCGGTCGGCTTCACGACCCGGATGCGGTAGGTGCCGGCGTTGAGGCCGGTGAACAGGTAGAGACCGTCGGCTCCGGTGACGATCGGGGCGACTCCCGAGATCGGATTGCCGGCGTTGTCGAGGAGGGTCACGGTGGCTCCGGTGACGGCCGTGTCGCCTTCGTCCTGGATGCCGTTTCGGTTGGTGTCGATGAAGACGTAGTCACCGAGCGTCGCCTTCCGGGTGTCGGGCTTGACGTACCAGCCGCAGTCGACACTCAGATTGTTGCCGCCGGCCGGAACCGAGTTGAGGCCGGTGCGTCCGGTGGTGACGTCGGCGTCGGAATCGGTTTCGTCGTTCGTTCCCTGGTTGGCAGGTGAGCGGAGGACGACGCCTTCGAACTCCGGCGGAGCCTGGCACTCGACGATGTACTGGGAGGCCGTGTCGAGGTTGGTGAACAGGTAAAGGCCGCTCGAGTCGGTGGCCTGCTCGGCGACGGGGTTGCCGTCCTTGTCGAGCAGCTTGACGATCGCCCCTTCGATGCCGTTCTCGCCTTCGTCCTGGATGCCGTTCGCGTTGGTGTCGAGCCATACCCGGTCACCGAGGCCGCCCTTGAGGACGGGAGGTACCCACCCGAAGTCGAAGGTGTGGTCGTTCTCGTCGGGGTTGCGCAGCGGCACGTTCGCCACGGCGAGACCCTGCGGGTCGAGGCCGAAGGGGTCCGAGTCGATGGCCCGGTTCCCCTGGCCGCCCTGCGTCAGCGCGTAGCCGACGAGCTTCGGGTCAGCGGAATCGACCGTGATCGTGTAGGGCAGGTTGTCCTGGACCTTCGTGAAGAGGTAGTAGCCGTTGGCGTCGGTTGTCGTGGTGGCACCCGTCGGGTTGCCGGGGAACGAATCGATCAGATTCACGGTGACACCGGCGATGCCCGGCTCGCCCGGGTCTTGGATGCCGTTGCTGTTCGTGTCTTCCCAGACCCGGTCACCGACTTCGACGGTGCTCCCGGCGGTGAGGGCTTCGAGTGATCCGAGACCGTTGAACTTGGCGAAGACGCCGAGGTTGACCGTCGTCTGGCCGGTTCCCGGGAATTGGACGGTCGTGCCGCCGACGCTCGGGCCCTTGACCACGCACGGCAACGGGACGCCGGCCGGACAGGGCTGGGGGAACGTGCCGAACTCGACCCGGTAGGGGCCGTCGGCCTGCATGGTGACGCTCCACGTGCCGTTTGCGCTCGACACGGCGGTCTCGGCGGATCCGTCTTTGGCGGTGACGAACACCGGAACGCCAGCGATCGCCGTTTCGTTGGTCTGGGCGTTGTTGGTGGCGTCCTGGACACCGTTCTTGTTGAGGTCGTACCAGGTCTTGCCCTGGAGCACCGTTGCCGCACTGGCCCCGGAGCCGCTGAGCAGGCTCGGGGTCACGGTTGCGGCGGTGGCGAGAAGTGTTCCGGCGGCAAGAGCGGCGAAGCTCCTCCGTCGTCCGGTAGTCACGCGGTCGGTCGGGTCGGAGCCCGTACTTGTTGGTCGGAATTGCGCCATTGGTGTACCTCGTCAGTGCTGAACGCGTTCGTGGTTCCGAACGACGGTTCACATTTTCACCACTTAGAGTGGTAACTGCAAGGAAAAACCACACAGTGAGTCCATCGACCCACTGCCGAGGCGGACTCGGGTGTCAGTGGAGCGTGAGGGCTTCGGCGTCGGCGGAGGCGGCGTCGACGTTCACCGTGTCGCCTTCGGTGAAGGCACCGGCGAGCAGTGCTTTGGCCAGCGGGTCGGCGATCGATCGCTGGATCGTCCGCTTCAGCGGCCGGGCGCCGTACGCCGGGTCGTAGCCGCGATCGGCCAACCACGTCTTCGCGGCGTCAGACACTTTGAGGCCGAGACGACGGGCGGCAAGGCGCTCCTCGAGCAGACCGAGTTGGACTTCGACGATCCGGGTGAGATCTTCGCGTCCGAGCGAGCGGAAGCGGATGATCTCGTCGATCCGGTTGACGAACTCCGGCCGGAAGAAGTCCTGCGGCTCGCCGGGGATGTTCGACGTCATGATCAGAACCACGTTGGTGAAATCGACGGTTCGCCCCTGGCCGTCGGTGAGACGTCCGTCGTCGAGGAGCTGGAGCAGGACGTTGAACACGTCGGGATGGGCCTTCTCGACTTCGTCGAGGAGCACGACCGCGTAGGGGCGTCGGCGCACAGCCTCGGTGAGCTGACCGCCTTCGTCGTAGCCGACGTAGCCGGGAGGCGCACCGATCAGCCGGGACACGGAGTGCTTCTCCATGTATTCGCTCATGTCGATGCGGACCATGGCCCGCTCGTCATCGAAGAGGAACTGGGCAAGCGTTCGGGCGAGTTCGGTCTTGCCGACACCGGTGGGACCGAGGAACAGAAACGAGCCGATCGGACGGTTCTCGTCGGAGAGTCCGGAGCGCGACCGACGGATGGCATTCGCCACGGCGGTCACCGCCTCGTCCTGGCCGACCACACGTTCGTGGAGCTCGTCCTCCATCCGAAGCAGCTTCGACATCTCGCCCTCGAGCAGTCGGCTCACCGGGATTCCCGTTGATTTGCCGACGACCTGGGCGATGTCCTCGGCGTCGACCTCTTCCTTCAGCATCCGCTTCGTCTTCTGCAGCTCGTCGAGCGACGCCGTGGCTTCGGCGATGGCACGCTCGATGGCCGGGATCTGGCCGTAGCGCATCTCCGCCGCCTTCTCCAGGTCGGTCTCGCGTTCGACGGCCGAACCGACCTGCTCCAACTGCTCCTTCAATCCGCGGATGGTGGCAATCGCCGACTTCTCCCGGTCCCAGTGGGCGAGCATGGCGTCGCGTTCTTCACGCAGGTCGGCGAGTTCGCGATCGAGCGTCGCGAGTCGTTCCGCGGATGCGGCGTCGGTTTCCTTTGCGAGGGCCACCTTCTCGATGTCGAGCTGGCGGACCCGGCGCTCGACGACGTCGATCTCGGTGGGCAACGAATCGATCTCGATCCGAAGGCGCGAAGCAGCTTCATCGATCAGGTCGATCGCCTTGTCGGGGAGGAAGCGGGCGGTGATGTAGCGGTTGGACAGGACCGCTGCAGCGATGAGCGCGCTGTCCTGGATGCGAACGCCGTGGTGCACCTCGTAGCGCTCCTTCAGCCCGCGAAGGATGGCGATGGTCGACTCCACCGACGGCTCGCCGACGAACACCTGCTGGAAGCGGCGCTCGAGCGCCGGATCCTTCTCGACGTATTTGCGGTATTCGTCGAGCGTGGTCGCGCCGATCATGCGGAGCTCGCCGCGGGCGAGCATCGGCTTGAGCATGTTGGACGCGTCCATCGATCCCTCGGCCGCCCCGGCGCCGACGACCGTGTGCATCTCGTCGATGAACGTGATGATCTCGCCTTGGGCATCGGTGATCTCCTTCAGCACGGCCTTCAGCCGCTCCTCGAACTCGCCGCGGAACTTCGCCCCGGCGACCATGGCGGCGAGGTCCAGTGCGATCACCCGTCGGTTCTTCAGGCTCTCCGGGACGTCGCCGTCGACGATTCGCCGTGCGAGCCCCTCCACGATGGCTGTCTTGCCGACGCCCGGCTCACCGATGAGCACCGGGTTGTTCTTGGTCCGGCGGGCGAGCACCTGAATGGTGCGGCGGATTTCCTCGTCGCGCCCGATGACCGGGTCGAGCTTCCCTTTCCTGGCGGCCTCCGTGAGGTCGCGGCCGAACTTGTCGAGCGCCTGGAGGGTGTCCTCGGGGTTCTGGGATTCGACTCGCCGGCTGCCGCGGATTGCCGCCAACCCCGTGAGGAGATCGTTGCGGCTCACCTTCAGGCGAGCCTCGGCGATGGTCTTCGCGTTGGCGCCATCGGGGGCGGCCATGGCGAGCAGGAGGTGCTCCACCGAGAGGTACTGATCGCCGAGAGCAACCTGCTCCTCGGCGGCGCGCTCAAGCACCCGGCGAAGGTCACGTCCCACACTGGACTCCCCGCCGTAGCTGCGGGGCAGCTTCGCGATCGCCTCGTTCGTGGCGTTCTTCAGCGGAGTTGAGGCGATACCCACCTTGTCGAAGAGCGGCAGCGCGATGCCCTCCTCCTGGCCGAGCAGAGCGAGCAGCAGGTGGTCCGGGGTGACCTCAGGGTTGGCGTTCTGGCGGGCCGCGGCAATCGCTGCATTGAACGCTTCTTGCGTCTTCAGGGTCCAGGTGTTCGGGTCCAGGGCCATGGTGCTTCCTTCGCGAGGTGGGTGGGAGTTCCGGGCAGGGGAGTCGGCGAGTAACTTGCTATTAGTCATATCAAGTTTTCTGCGTCCCCTATTCCATAGTGACAGGGAAATCGTGACAGGGAAATCCCCGGAGTGCGCCGGTCGCCCCATCAAGGCGTCGTCGTGACCCGTCGATGAACCCTCCCATGGAACGCCAGACCGCGGTTCGCGTCACCGGTCTGCGCAAGGCCTACGGAGCGCGCGTGGCCGTCGATGGCGTCGACCTGGTCGTCCCGCGTGGATCGTTCTTCGGCGTGGTCGGTCCGAACGGTGCCGGCAAGACGACGTCGCTTCGGATGATCACCGGGCTTCTCAAACCCGACGCCGGCACCATTGAGATCGACGGGATCAACGTGTGGGAGAACCTGGTCGAGGCGAAGGCGCGCATCGGTGTGCTGCCCGACGACCTGCGCTTGTTCGAGCGCCTCACGGGGGCCGAGCTCCTCTACTACGTCGCCCGTCTCCGGCGTCTCGACGAGACGACGGCGCGCCGCCGCACCACCGAGGTGTTGCGGGCGATGGGACTCGAGAACGAGGCCACGCAGTTGGTCACCGACTACTCCCAGGGCACCCGCAAGAAGATCGCGCTCGGCGCGGCGATCCTGCACGTGCCGCGTGTCCTGTTCCTCGACGAACCCTTCGAGTCCGTCGACCCGGTGTCGGCCCGTCTTCTCCAGGACGTCCTGCAGCAGTACCGCGCCGCGGGCGGAACGGTCGTGCTGTCAAGTCACGTGATGGAGACGGTCGAGCGCCTCTGTGATCACGTCGCCATCGTGCACGCCGGTCGGGTGGTGGCGTCGGGTCCGATCGAAGAAGTCCGACTGGGCCGCAGCCTCGAGCAGACCTTCCTGGATGCCGTCGGAGCCCGGGAGATCAGGCTCGAGCAACTCGACTGGCTCAGGACGCTTGCGGTGTAGCGCCGTGGCGCGATTGGCAAGCTGTTCGTGGCGAACAGTCCGCTGAAACGGCGTCGGTTCGCCAGTACCGACCTCGTCGTGGTGTTTGCGCGCCTGAAGACGCGACTGCTCATCAACGCAGCGGTTCGGAGCGGCCGCGCCCGCGCCGGGCTGATCGTGCTCAGCCTGGCCCTGACCGGCTCGATGCTGTCGTTCGTCGCGGTCATTGCCGGAGCCGCGCAAAACACGGATGGCGGCCCTCGATTCGCCGTCGCGTTCACCACGATGTGGATCGCCTGGATCGGTCTCCCATTCCTGCTCGGCGGAGTCGACGACGCGGTGGATCCCGATCGGCTTGCCGATCTCCCTCTGCGGCGGTCGGAGTTGGCCCTCGGCACGCTTGTGGCGGCCTCGATCGGGGTGCTACCGGCAGCGACCGCTGTCGGGCTACTCGGCATGATCGTCACGCTCAGCCTTCGTAACCCGGGAGCCACCGCTTTCGTGGTGATTGTGGCGGTTGGGCAGTTCGCACTCTGCGTCCTCGGGTCGCGGCTGATCGCCACCGTCATGACCCGCGCCTCGCGCAGCCGCCGCGGACGCGATGCGGCGGTGGTTCTCGCGACGGCATTCACCTCCGGTCTCTGGATGGCCATGCAGACCCTTCCGCTGGCCGGACCGCAAACTCGGTCCACTATCACCACGGTGCTCGCATGGAGCCCATCGGGAGCGCTGGGTCTGGCTGCGCACGACGCGACCTACTCCCGTTTCGCCATCACCTCGGCTCGTCTCGTTTTCGTGCTCATCGTGGTGTCGGCGATGGCCTGGTGGTGGACAACGGAGCTCGCGAAATCGATGGGGTCTCGGCGGTCTGGTGCAATGTCTCGTGCGCCTCGGCGATCGGCACTTCTCACCAGGCAACGTCGCGACGTCGCATCCGAGGGGAAGGCGCGCCGTGCCCGTGGGCCGATCGATCATCCGGTCTTCGTCGTGGTCCGCAAGGAGCTCCGGTATCTGCTCCGCTCGCCCTACCGGCGCGCCTCGCTTCTCGTCGGCTGCCTCTTCGGCGCGCCCTTCGTGCTTCTCCAGAGCATGCGGATAAACGCGGAAATGCTTCCCCCGGTCGCCGTCGCACCCATCGCCCTCCTCTTCGGCGTCGCCATCTCGCACAACCTCCTGGGGCTCGACGCATCGTCGTTGTGGATCGAACTGGGTTCCGGGATACGGCTTCGCCATCTCTTGCTCGGACGGGCTCTCGCCGCCGCGCCCACGCTCGTCGCTCCGGTCTGGGTTGCGGCCCTCCTCACCGTGGTCGTGCGCAGTGACGCTAGGGCTCTCGTGCCGACGTTGGCCCTCTCCGTGGTTGCTTCAGGCGTACCGCTCGGCGTGGGCGCACTGATCAGCGTTCTCGTTCCGTTCCCGGTGGCCGACGATTCGTCGCCGTTCGGCAACCAATCCGCGATGACCGGTCGAGGCTGCCTGGTCGGGCTCGTCCATGCGGTCGGCTTGATCATCTCCGCGATTCTTCTTTCGCCGGTCTTTGCGTTCGCCGTGATGCGAGGCAGCGTCGACCCTCCGACTGTCGTCGGTTGCGCGCTGTGGAGCACACTCGTGCTGTTCTCCGGCTCGTGGTTGGGCGAGCGGTTCTCCGACCGCCGACCGGGGGCTCTTGCGGAGACGATCCTCAACGGCCTGCGTTGAGAAGACGATCCTCTGCCACTCGCTCACCCGCTGAACCGCGCTACCGGCGGAGCCCAATCCGACGAGCGACGTCGCGTGCCCTCGCGGCCGCCTCGCGGAGGACTTCGCGTTCATCGAACGCGGTGATGACTCGGTCGCTCATCACCCACGACCCGTCGCACATCACCGAGTGCACACTCGACGAGGTGCAGGAAGTAACAAGCGCGCTTACGAGGTCGTGAGCTGTCGCCATCGTCGGCGTGAGCGGGTCGATGAGGACGAGGTCGGCGAGGTTGCCGACCCGCAACGTCCCCAGCTCACCGCCCATGCCCAACGCCTGCGCCCCCCACGCCGTTGCCATGTTCAGCACCGTCGACGAAGGAAAGGCCGCCGGATCGCCACGGAGCGCCTTCTGTACCATCGACGCCGCCCACATCTCGTCGAGGATGCTCATGCGGTTGTTCGAGGGCGCACCGTCGGTTCCGAGGCCGACGAGACAGCCGGCATCGACGAGGTCGGCGATGCGGGGAAAGCCGAGGATGCGGAGGTTGGAGGCGACGTTGTGCGAGACCGCCGCACCGGACTCGGCGAGCAACCGACGCTCCTCGGCATCGATCCACACCGCGTGGGCTCCGAGGAACCCGGGTCCGAGAACACCGAGGCGGCTCAGGTGGCGAACGGTCGTGGTGCCGCGTGTCGCCTCGACGTGCGCGTTCTCCTCGGGTACTTCGGCGATGTGCATTTGCAGCGGCCGACGTGCCCGTTTCGCGCAGGCAGCGGTCTGCTCGATCAGGGCATCGGAACAGTTGAAGATCGTGCGCAGCGTCCACGAGAAGCGGACCCTTCCGCCGGCGGACCCATCGAGTCGTCCGTACAGGTCCTCTTGACGGGCGAGCATCTCGTCGGTTGAAGGAGCCCAGCCATCGGGGAGACCGATTCCGGAGTCCATCGCGCTGGCGGCAACGAACGCCCGGATTCCCGACCGGGCGATCCCTGCAGCCATTGCATCGACGTGCTGGCCGCCCGGGTCGGCAAGAAGGGTCACGCCGTTGCGGATCTGCTCCGCCGCGCACGCCAACGCGGAGATCTCGGAGTCGGCCGGCGCGAGAGCGGCTTCGTAGGGCCAGATCCGGTCGCGCAGCCAGGTGAGTAGGTCGACATCGTCGGCCAGACCACGCCCGAGTTGTTGGGAGGTGTGGGCATGGGTGTTGACGAATGCCGGGATGACGAGGAACTCCGTCGCGTCGATCTCCTCGTCGACGGGTTCTGCTGTCGGGATGGAACCGACGTGGGTGATCCGATTGCCGGTGACCTCGACGAACCCACCCTCGATGCTCTCCGTCGCACCTACCACGACCAGCGCGGCACGGATGCGTCGGCGGGCAGGCTTGGCGTCGGTGACCATGGCGCAACGCTATTGCTCTGCGTCGCTCACCGGGCGCCGGTTCGATTCGGCGCGATGAACACTCGTTCCTTCTCCGCTCGACCGGGTCAGCGGCGCACGGCGAGCACCGTGCGGGTTTCGAACAGCTGCTCCGCCCACCGACGTTTGTACTCGATGTCCATGCCAAGGTCGTAGGTCCGCAACTGCTCTGTGCACATACGTTGGACCTCGTGCCATTGCAGCAGGTTCCCGATGCCGAGGTCCCGGTACTCCTCGACGAAGGAGATCTGCAGTCCCCGGTAGGTGTCACCGAGCACGCCCCCCAAGATGAAGCCGACATCTCGAGTTTTGCCGTGGTCATCGGTGGCCTGCGCGAACACGCAACGAAGCGCCCTCGTCGCGCCCAGGTCGCGGACGAGGTGTTCGTAGAGCGCCGCCATCTCCGGGCTCTCGATCCCTGAGCCTTCGAGTCCCTTCCAGCTCCGGTGCTCAACAGCGTGCAGACGAGAGATCGTCATCGCGGGGCCCTGCCCGTCGTCTACGACGAAGCTGATTCCCCGATCAGCTGCACGCCGCTCGGCCTGGCGGATGTTGCGTCGATGCTCGCGAGAGCGGCGTGCCAAATAGCCGTCGATACCGCCGTCGAGGGAAGCCCGACAGCGGCTCCTGGTCTCACCGGCGTAGAGCGACACGTGGCGACCGAACGCGCTGATCACCGCCCGATCGAGCGCTTCGCCCGCGGCCATGCCGCTCAGTGCGCATATCTTCCACGATGGGTCGGCGATGAGGCGGTCGGCGACGTGGGCGGCGACCGATTCGGTCTCGTCCACCTCGCAGACGATCGGGGAGCCGAACCCCCAGACGCGGTCGAGCGGCACGAGTGCCGGAGTACCGTCCCCGCCGGTCATCCGGGCGAAGACGCCGATGCCCGCGTCGCCGGCGAGACACACCATCTCGTCGTCCTCCGACGCGAAGGAGTCGTGAATCGCCAAACCCCAACCCGGTCGCGAGCACCACGCGTCGATGCCGATCCTCGCTCCGTGTGCGGCAAGCGCGTCCCACCGATCGAGGACGCCGGGATCGAGTAGGTCATTCGGCTCCATCGGGTTCCAGTCTCGTGGTTGTGTCGGCCGAACGGGAACCAGCGGGCAGCGCGCGTTCGTCGGAGTTGATCATGGACACGCCGGTGTCCGCTCCGAGAGGACACGAGATGATCACCAAGCTCACGCGACGACCCGATTCCCCGCCTTCGATTCCCGGAAACGGCGGGGCCAGACGGGTGGTGCTGTCCGCAGGAGTCGTCCTCGCTCTGCTCGCCGGGGTCGGCGCCTGTAGCAGCGACTCGGCGTCGCCCGTTGCGACGGGTCGTTCGTCGACCGATCGACCCGTCGACCTCGCCGTCCAGGAGCAATTCGCCGCCGAGACCGAAGCGGCGTCCACGGGTGGGGTCCTGCAGAAGACGGCTGCGGCGCCCATTTCGACTGCCGACGGCTCGTCGGGGACCGGTGCGGCGACCGGCATCGGATCGTTCCCGGTCGACCGCAAGATCATTGCCACGGCCGATGTATCGATACGGACGAAGAACGTGTCGACCGCCGCGGCGACGCTGCGGGCATCCGTTTCGACGGCGGGTGGCTACGTCGAGACCGAGCAGGCGGTGACCGCACCGATCCCGTTCGACGAGGACGGCGAGGCTGTCTCCGGCCCGGTCAAGACCTCGTCGATCACCATGCGGCTCCGCGTCCCCACTGCTCGCTTCGACAGCTTGCTCAAGCGGCTTGACACGCTCGGCGTGGTGACGAGCCGAAGCGTCGGGGCCCAGGACGTCACGTCGGAAGTCGTCGACGTCGACAGCCGTATCATCAGCGCGAAGGCGAGCATTGCCCGCATGCAGGTGCTCTACGAGAAGGCGCAGTCGATCGCCGACGTCGCGGTGATCGAGGGCGAGCTTTCCCGGCGGCAGGCCGACCTCGAGTCACTTCTTGCCCGGCAGAAGCAGCTTGCCGATCAGACCTCCCTGGCCACGATCGGGGTCACGCTGTTCGACGACTCCCTTCCGCAGCCGGCCGGACCGAAGACCGGGGTCGCGAAGGCGTTCGACGACGCACTCGAGACGTTCGGGAACGCTCTGCGCAACATCCTCGTTGCCGTGGCCGCCGTGCTCCCGTTCCTCGTTCTCGGCCTGGTCTTCGGGTTCCCCCTCTACCGGATCCTTCGTCGCCGCTCGGCCCGCCGCGGTTCGGTGGATGCAGCTGGGGCAACCGTCCCGACCTCACCGGTCCCGACATCGACAGGGATCGACGCTCCCTGAGGCCATGTGGGGATCCAGGGTCTCGTGTCCGACGAACGAGGACTGATTGAGACGGTCGGGGTGGCATCGGTAGGGTGCTGGGATGTCTACTTCCGTCCCCTCACCGTCCACCGAGTTTGCCGGGAAGGTCGCCATCGTGACCGGTTCCTCCAGCGGTATCGGTCAGTCCGTCGCCGAGCGCCTTGCGTCGCTGGGAGCGCATGTGGTCGTCAACTCGTCTTCGTCGGTCGAAGCCGGTCAGGCCGTAGCGGCGTCACTTGCCACCGAGGGCCTCTACGTGCGGGCCGACATCTCGGACCAGGCGCAAGGACAGTCGCTGCTCGACGCCACGATCGCCAAGTTCGGCCAACTCGACATCCTCATCAACAACGCCGGCTGGACCACGGTCGTGCCCCATCCGGATCTCGATGGGCTGACCGACGAGATCTTCCGCAAGACGTTCGAGGTGAACGTGTTCGGCACCTGGTGGCTGACCAAAGCGGCGATTCCCCTGCTTCGTGCGAGCAGCGATCCGAACATCGTGAACGTCACCTCGATTGCCGGCATCCGTCCGGTGGGTAGCTCGATGGCGTATTCGATGACGAAAGCTGCGCTCAATCAGATGACGGTGCTGCTCGCCAAGTCGTACGGACCCATACGATGTAACGCCGTGGCTCCAGGCCTCGTGGCGACCCCGTGGACGAAGGATTGGGACGCAATGCACGCCGGGGTGGCGGCGATGTCACCCCTGAAACGGTCGGCCACCCCGCAAGACTGCACCGAGGCCGTACTCGCGTGCCTCCGCAACACCTACATGACGGGCAACATCATCGTCGTCGACGGCGGCCTCACCAAGGTGATGTAGCCCGCCGGTTTGGTGATCCTGCACGTTGTGTGGCGAGCTGGCGACCTGTGTGGCTGGTTGGGTGCGTCGTCAACTCGACAACGTGGCGCCAACCAGCCACACAACATGCGCGTGGCCGGGCCTGCTTACAGCTGCATCGACTTCGTTTCGAGGAACTCGCCCATGCCGTGATGACCGCGCTCGCGCCCGTTGCCCGACTGCTTGTAGCCGCCGAACGGGGCGAGCGTGTTGAAGCCTCCGCCGTTGATGTCGACCTGGCCGTTGCGCAGCTTGCGAGCGACCGCTTTGGCGTGATCGGCGTCGGCCGACCAGACGGCACCGGCGAGACCGTAGGGCGTGTCGTTGGCAATACGGATGGCGTCGGCCTCATCGGCGTAGGGCATCACTACGAGCACCGGGCCGAAGATCTCCTCACGCGCCACCGTCATGTCGGGCGTGACGTTGGCGAGCACGGTGGGCTTCACGTAGTAGCCGGTGGGCATGTCGTCGGGGGCCTCCGCGCCGCCGCCGACGAGGGTCGCACCTTCCTCGATGCCCTTGGAGATATATGCGCGCACACGATCGCGCTGTGAGCTGCTGATCACCGGGCCGAGCTTGGCGACGCCCCCGAACGGATCGCCGATGGTCCATGCCGGGAGCTGCGCGGCGATCATGTCGACGATCGCGTCGTGCTTGGCGGCGGGCACCAGCATGCGAGTGAGCGCGGAACAGGTCTGGCCGGAGTTCATGAAGCAGGCACCAAGACCCTTGCCGACGACCTTGGCGAGCTGATCATCGGCGACGTCGTCGAGGATGACGTTCGCCGACTTGCCGCCAAGCTCGAGCGCCACTCGCTTGATGTTGCCGGCCGCGACTTCGCTGACGCGCTTGCCGGCTCGGGTTGATCCGGTGAACGACACCATGTCCACGTCGGGGTGGGCGGCGATGGCCTCACCGACAACGGGACCGACGCCCGACACGAGGTTGAACACGCCGGCCGGGAGGCCGACTTCGTGGATCACCTCGGCGAGGATGAACGCGTTGATCGGAGCGACTTCGCTCGGCTTGAGCACCACGGTGTTGCCGCACGCGATCGCCGGGGCGACCTTGAGGACGATCTGGTAGAGCGGGTAGTTCCAGGGCGTGATGCAGCCGACGACGCCGATGGGCTCACGCACGACCAGTGAGTTGCCGATCTGCTCCTCGAACGGGAACGACGACACGAGGTCAGCCGTGACCTTCCACTCGTTGATCGGAAGACCGGCCTGGATCATCTTCGACATCCCGAGCGGCATGCCGACTTCACCGGTCACGGCGTTGGCGATGTCGTCCATGCGTGCGGCGAGCGCCTCATGGATCCGCGTGCAGAACTTGGCCCGCTCCTCGACCGGGGTCTGCGACCATGACGGGAACGCTGCTTTGGCGGCGGCGACAGCGGCATCGACGTCGGCCGCCGTGCCTTCCGGAATCGTGGCCATCACGGCCTCGGTCGACGCGTTGATCACGTCGATCGATCCGGTGCCAGCCGACGGAACCCACGCCCCGTCGATGTAGATCTTGTCGTAGGCCTTCGTGGCGGAGTCGGTTGTCATGACCTCGACGCTACGCCCGGGCCGGCGGCTCGGCCCAACCGACGCTGAGTGGTGCCCGAATCGACGCGCGACGAACACCAGTCCGAGCACGAACTGACCGAGATTCCCCACGCCCTGCACCGCGGCCGGCGTCGCCCTCCCGGCTGCCTTTCCATCGCCCGCTACCCCGATTTGTGCCCGCGATGTTGCGAAATCCTGCAGTTGCGGGCGATGAACGGAGTCGTAGCGGGCGAGTCAGCCGTTGACCTGGCCGCGAACGTGAGGCCCAGCGGGTTGGTCAGCCCTGGACGCCGAGGAGGTCGACGACGAAGACGAGCGTTTCGCCCGGCTTGATCACGTTGCCGGCGCCACGGTCGCCGTAGCCGAGGTGGGCGGGGATCGTGAGGCGGCGCTGCCCACCGACCTTCATTCCCTGCACGCCCTGGTCCCAACCGGCGATCACATGGCCGGCCCCGAGTGGGAAGCGGAACGTCTCGCTGCGGTCCCACGACGAGTCGAATTCCTTCCCGGTGGACCAGGACACGCCGACGTAGTGCACGTCGACGAATGACCCGGGGGTGGCCTCGGCACCGTCGCCGACGGTGATGTCCTCCATCACGAGATCGGTGGGTGCGGGAGTGGACGGAATGGTCACGGCAGGCTTGCTCACGGCCGTCGACCGTAGTCTCTTGGCCAACGTTCGTTTGTACGCCCGCTCGCGGAACCACCAGTCGAAGTACACCACTGGAGTCCGCCCCTCAGGTGGCGGGGGACACGCAATGCCATTCGGAGCAGATCATGGCGCGATCAGATCGTCTCGAAGCGACCCGAGGACGCGGCACGGAA
>JANMYF010000442.1:0-21507 GCA_031381685.1 Acidimicrobiia bacterium | reverse complement strand
TGGAGATCGCTCGTGGGGTCGAGCCGTTCCGGCAGTCGGAACCCCGAGAGGTAGCGGTCATCGTGTGATTCTTAGTTCACGCGGCGCAGTTCGTCACCGAGCACGAGAACGGCGACGATCACGACGAGTCCGACCGCCCCGAACACTCCGAGGGTGTGCTGCGGGCCCAGGTGGCCGGCGATCGTCCCGGCGAGCAGGGCGGCGAGCGGCGCGACGCCCGTGTGCATCAGACCGGACAAGGACATGACCCGGCCAAGCATCGCCGGTTGGCTGTGCTCCTGGAGCAACGACTGGGACATGTTGGCCCACACCCCTCCGGTCAGTCCCCATACGAACATCAAGCCGAGCAGCACGTTGTACGAGGGTGCGACGCTCATCACCATCGAGGTTGAACTGCCGACGATCATGCACGACATGAAGGCGACGCCACGGCGGGTGATGCGTCGCCCGAAACGCACGATCAGGAACGACATCACCATCATGCCGATGCCCATCATGCCGAAGAGCGCAGATGCCGCCTCCGCACTCTTGCCGAATTCGCGTTTGGCGACTTGCGGGATGAGCAGGAAGCCCGGGCCCATCATGCAGCCGCCACCGACCGACATGAGGATGAGAAGCGTCCGCAGAATCGCGTGATGGCGGATGTAGGAGACCCCCTCGCGCATCTCGACCGCCAAGGAGCGCTTCTCGACCTGACCGGTCTCGGGGACGTGGAGCCGCAGGACGAACGCACCGCTCACCAGGAAGAGAAGGCACTGCACGGAGAAGGCCCCGGTGATGCCCCACCGGTCGATCGCGGACCCCGCGAGCACGGGCCCGACGATCATCGCCATGTTGGCGCCGATGGTCATGATCGGGATGGCCGTCATGAGTCGGTGGCGGCCCACGATGAGCGGGAGCAGCGACGAACGAACCGGAAACGCAAAGGCCAGCACAAGCCCGAAGCTGAGCGCGGTGACGATGGCGAGGGGCACCGTCATCCGATCGGTGGCGGTGAGTACTGCCGCAGACCCGGTGACGAGAGCTCCCGCGCCCTGGCTGGCAAGGAGCTGCACACGACGGTTCCCGCGGTCGGCGATCGCACCGGCCGGGAGGACGAACAGGAACATCGGCAGGCCGAGCATGAAGACGATCAGCCCGGAGATCGACGAACTTGTCTTCAGCGTGTCGTCGGCCAACCACACGAACGTGAACCGGTCCGCCGTGGCAATCAACTGGAAGGAGACCGCGTTGAACCAGAGGAACGCGAACGGCCTGCCCAGCGAGCGCACCGTGATCGGGGGCGCACTCACGGCTGTTGTCACGCCGGAAGGGTAACTGGGATGTTCGGCACGGACCAAGGCGAGATCACACGACAAGATGGGACTGTGCCGCTCTCAGCCGAAGTCGTCGGAACAGCCTCGAAGCCCTTTCGCCACAACGTTGACCTGCGATGGGTGCTGGCCTACAGCGCCGGCATCGACGACACCGCCGAAGCGGTGTTTTCGCCCCGGCCGGTCGCGCACCCACTGTTTCCCGTCTGCCTCGAATGGCCGGCAATCCTCGACGTGCGCGGCCTCGGGCTGACTGCAGAAGAGGCCCGCCGTGGCGTCCATGCGGGCCACGACGTCACGCTCCACCGACCGATCCGGCCAGGTGAGGAACTCGTGACCACCGCGACACTGGTCGGGGTGGAGAACGGACGCGCCGGCGCGGCAACCTGGATGCGTCTGACGACGACCGATGCGGGCGGCGCAGCGGTCGTGACAACCCATCAGCGCAGCGTCATGCTCGGCGTAACGCTGGCCGGAGAGGACCGCTTCATCGACCGGCCCACACCATGGTCGCCCGTTGACGAGAACGCCGAGGTTCGTCAGTCGACCGTCACCATCGGCGAGCAGGATGCGCACCGCTACACGGAGTGCGCCCGCATCTGGAACCCGATCCACACCGAATGGGATGCGGCTGCGGCCGCCGGGCTTCCGTTCCTGCTGCTCCACGGCACTGCCACGTTGGCCAGGGCGGTGAGCGCCGTCGACGACCTCATCGGTGACGGCGGTCGCCGCGTCGCCCGGGTGATGGGCCGATTCGCCGCGCCGGTGCCAATGCCATGCACGCTGACCATCAGTGCACATACCGATGGCCGTTTCGATGTCTGCCTCCCCGACGGAACGGCCGCCATCACGAACGGCCGGGTCGAATGGCGACAGAACCAGGCGTAACTGACAACAGCGGCAAGCCGACGGCGTGCGGTCACGCAGGACCCGATATGTCACGGTCCCCGTTGGTGAAACGCGTTGACGGCAGCGTTGATGGTCGCGAAGTTCCGGAGGTGACCCTCCGGTTCGAGGAGGCCCGCTCGCCCGAGACGCTCGATCACCCGATCATTGGCCCGAGCGATGCCGATCACCGCCAGGCCCTCTGAGATCATCCGGGCAAGCAGGTCGCCGAGCATGTCGATGGCAGAGGCATCGAGCGCACCGATCCCCTCGGCGTCGATGATGAGCCATTGCGTGACGTTCGCCCCGTGCTCGACGACGAGCCCGATGCGATCCACGAAACGATCGGCGTTCATGAAGAAGAGGGGTGCATCGAAGCGGAACACCACCAGCCCGTCGACCGGACGGGCATCGGCGTACTGATCCACGTCGACCCAGCCTTCGAGTCCCGGAGCGAACCCGAGCTCGGCGTCGTGGGGGCGTGAGATGCGGGCGATCGCGCCCAGCAGCGATGCGACCACAGCGATGATGATCCCCGGGAGCACGCCGAGAACGACGACGCCGAGTGCGGTGCCGGCGGCGAGCAGACACTCTTCGCGGCTCACTCGCCAGAGTGCCCGGAAGCCCTTCACGTCGATGATGCTGATTGCGGCGAGCACGATGACCGCGGCAAGAGCCGCTCGTGGGATCTCCGAAAGGACCGCTCGACCTGCCAGCAGGCTGACCACCACGAAACCGGATGCGAGGAGCGAGACGAGCTGGGTACGCGAACCGAGCGAGGCCGGCACCGCGGTCCGACTCGCGCTCGACGAGATCGGAAACCCCTGCGAGAGCCCCGATGTGGTGTTGATGAGGCCGAGAGCGAGCAGCTCTCGGTTCGGATCGACGCGATAACCACGGCCAACGGCAATGGCGCGCGCCGTGAGGACATTGTCGGTGAAGCCGACAAGAGCAATACCTGCGGCGACCGGCAGCAGCTGTATGAGATCGCGGGCGGTCACGGAGGGCAGGCCCGGCGACGGGAACCCGGAAGGAATGGCACCGATCAGGGCGATGCCGCGGCGGGGCAGCGACGCGGCGTTGCTGATCGCCGTTGCGATGGCGACACCGATCAGGGCCGCCGGTGCTGTGGGCGCATACCGCCGCAGGACGAGCATGACGGCAAGCGTCCCGATTGCCAACCCGAAGGTCCAGGAATGGACCCGGCCGAGCTGACGAAGCAGTTCTGCCACTCGTGGGACGAATGAGTCGGCCGCCATCCTCAGACCGGTGAAGCCGGCGATCTGGCTGCTGAGCAGCGTGAGTCCGACACCGGTGATGTATCCGACGAGCACTGGCTTGGAAAGCACCGAGGCCAGGTATCCGAGGCGCAGCATCGCTCCGAGCACACACAAGGCGCCGACGACGAGGGCCAAGGCCGCCATCAGCGCCAGGTACCTCGCACCGTCGGCCCCGACGATCGCTCCGACACCTGAGGCCGCGAGCACGGCGGTCCCCGGCTCCGGCCCGACTCCCAGGTGGCGACTCGTGCCCACGAACGCGTAGACGATGAGCGCCCCGATCACGGCGTAGAACCCGTAATGCGGAGGCACACCGGCCAGTTCGGCGTAGCCCATGGATTGCGGAATGAGCATCGCCCCGACCGTGAGTCCGGCCACCAGGTCCGGGCGCAGCCAAGACCGCTCGTAGCCTCGCAGAACGCCGACGCCCGGGAGGAGCCAGTGCAGGGCCGAACCCGTAGTGGTCCGCCAGGTCATGGAATGAGGCTACGGCCGGTGAGCACGCCGGTCGGCGCAGAACAGCTCGCCGGATCAGAGCGGCTGGAGGCCGAGGGTGCCGACCAGCGACGTGAGATAGGCCGGGCTGGCGATCCGGGCCGCTTCGGCCTTCGCCGCCGCCAGTCGGTCGGCAAGGCCGAGCACAGCGACGGACACCGCATTGCCGGGATCGACGACGGCACGTTCGAGCGTGGCGATGTGCTTGGTCCACTGCTCGCAGTCGCGCTGCTGTTTCGCCTGCAGACGCTCCAGATACCAGTCGCTCGACAGCACGTAGTCGCGGGTGAACATCGCCCGGAGCTCCGGGCTGTCGAGGCCCATCCCTTCGAACTCACCTGTGGCCATGAGCATGAGCAGCGCGCGAAGTGGCGGGCACGCCATCTCGATCGTGCCGTCGTCGAGATAGCTCTGGGCAACCCGCTGATGGGTGGCGCACACGTTGTCCATTCCGTCGGCGAACACTTCCATGTCCTGGGTCTCGGGCCGGAGCATCTGGTTGGTGAGAACCGAATGGGGGTGGGTGAAGACACGTCCGAAGAACACCCGGGCGAACTTCGCCGTGATCCGGTAGCCCAGTCGGCTGGCGAGGATTCGACGACCGTTCCACTCGATGTCCTGGCATTTCTCCAGGTAGCCGTGGGCAACGAGGAAACCAGCTTCCCGCTCGTCCGCGGTCATGCGCGCCCAGACTTCGGGAACGAGCAGGCTGACGTCGTGGTCGACTCGCGCGTGGGGTCCGACGTGTCCGGCCGCCGAGACGAACGACGGCTGGGCGGTGAGCGCGTGACTCAGGAATGCCGCATTCAGATCGATGATGGCCGGCAGCGCGTTGAACGGCCCTTTCGTAAGCGCTCCTTCGGATCCAGCTCCGGTCGTCGAAGGGGACTTCCCGGTCATCGAGCTGATGAACTCCATGAACAACTCGGGGAGCTCCATGTAGTGAACCGGGTTGTACACGGCCAGCGAACGGATCTGCTCCCGGGGTTCGGGCGGGTTGTTGCGACGACCGGGAACGATCGCGTCGACGGGCGTGAGCAGCGGGGCGTCGGCCGACAGCCGACGGTGCAACCGGGTGGCGATCCGGGCCAGGTACGCGCCACGGGCATCGACGATGTCGGGACGGATCTGCAGATACCGCGGGTTCTTCGATGGCTTACCGTCAACCATGCGGGGGTGGGCCGAGGAGACGAAGAACGTGGGGCCGTCCTCACCGGCCGCTGCTGCCCGGACCAGCTGCTGCATCGGTGCGGTGAAGGCCGAGAAGCCGATGGCTTCATCGGCGAGCTCGACGGCATCGGCCTGCACGAGTGGCTGGAAGTTCGAGATGAAGTTGCCCGGTTGCGACAACTCGAGCTCCGTGAGCTTGTCGTACCCGCGGAGAATGGCATCGTCCGGACGCTGGAACAGCTTCTGTTCGCAGTTCTCCACGAACTTGCGCGACGGTGCCCCATCGGCTCCGGGAACGACGACGGAAACCGTGATGTCGTCTTCCATCTGGAGCTTGGCGGCGGGATGGAAGTCCTCGCGAAGACCGAAGACGCGCCACGCGCCGTCGGGATCGAACCCCATGCGCAGATAGCTTGCTGCGAGCTTGCGGTTGTCGCATTTGAGCTCGTTGCCCGGGTTGCCGTTGAGGATGTCGACGGAGAAGTGGGACGCCCAGTCGTCGCCCCAGCTCTGGGTGTGGTGACGCTTCACGACGAAGACGATTTCCCTGACGTACTGAGGCACATGTCGCAGCCACGCATTGAACTCGTCGGTGTACTCGTCATCGTTCGGGGTCAGGAGCTTGATCACCGAACCGAGGGATCGTTCCGGGCTCAGGATCATCCGGTGGTCGGGTGGGCGCTTCGCCGTGGGCCGGTAGCGCGTGGAGTAGTCGCGGTTGATCAACTCAGCCACACGCGCCATGTCCTGTTCGAAGTCGGCGACGAACACGGGACCGGGGAGAATCGCGTCGGAGATGGCCTTCGAGATCTCCGACTTCCCGCCGCCCGAAACAGTGCACGGCTTGTGACAGAACGTGCCTTCGGCCTGGGTGCCGATCAGATGCCAGGCGGTGTGGGCCGGCGGCTGTTCGATGTGCACCTTGTAGCCCGAGGGCCGCACGTAGGCGCGACGAGCTTGCAGGGCAAGCGTGTGGGCGGGCCCGAACTCGTCCTCGGGCCACGACACCGTCCGTGCCGTCAGGTCGAAAGCGGCGTCCTCCGGCACGTAGATGATGTCGGGGTAGAGGCGGTCAACGGCATAGCCCTCGGGCTTCAGGTCCATGAGCGACCCGTTCCGCTCGACCATTTCGGCGAACGAGTGACCTCGTGACTGCACGTGGACATCGCCGAAGAACTCCTCGCCGAGGTCGTAGGAGGGGTACACGATCGCTCCGCCGGCGTGCTCTTCCTCGGCCAGACCGTACAGATTGGCGGAGTAGCCGATCTGCGTCTTCACTTCCTTCTTGCAGTACCCGAAGTAGTTGTCGGCGATGACGGTGACGATCACACCCGAGGCGTCACGACTGCACACCTTGAACGCCGAGCCGCCGTTGTAGGGCTCCTCGGGTGAGGTCCAGCACATGCCATCACGACGCTGCCTCGCCGAGGCGTCATCGCGACGAGGAAGTCCGAGCTCCTGCTTGGTGCAGTGGATCAGGTGAGGCGCGAGGATCACGCATCCGCTGTGTCCGGTCCACGTGGCGGGATCGAGCGCGGCATCGTTGCCGGGCAGATGAGGGTCACCGCCGTTGCCGAAGATGTTTTCGACGAAGTCGAGGTTCGACACCAGTGAGCCCGGGGCGAAGAAGCGGACTTCGAGGCGCTTCTCCCCGATGAACCCGGCCACGGCGGGAACGACGAGGGGACGCATGAGCAACGAGACGATGCGCGGGGTCGCATCGGCGTCGCGGGAGGTGTACGGCAGTCCGGAGATGTCGGCCGGCGGGCGCAGCGCCCGCTCGAGGAGCCGGAGGAACGTGATCTGGGGAACCGCCAGCTTGTCATCGGGGATCGCCATGCCACCTTCGGCGATATGGAACACACCCTTGGTGGTGCGGCGGTCGTTCACCGGATTGTGCAGGACTCCGTTGCGGAGCCGATAGCTCTTGACCAACGGCGAATCGAAGCTGTCGGCGTCCCTCGGGAGGGAAAGCTCCCTGGCCATGCCGGCGATGTCGAGGGCGAAGGTGGTCGTCGGGAGTTGCGGGACGGGGCCGAGATGGGCATAGGTCCGATCGAGATAACCCTGGATACGGGCGTCGACCGGGCTGAGGCCCGACGCGAGCGAGACTGCGGACCGCAGCCGCCGTTCGATGGCGCCGCGGATGTCCGATCCGGCCGGTACAACTGCAACCTTCGTCATTCTCGACTCCCTTTTCGCCCGCTTCAGGGTGCCACAAGCTTCGCGACACGTCGCGCGGCTGTTTGCGCGCACCGAGTGCCGGCGAAGAAGCAGGCGGAGTCAGCGTGACAGACGGGACGTGCCAGGCCGAACGGCCGAAGGGCCCGGCGAGGGCGGGTCTTTAGCCGACCTGCCAGGTGCCGTTGGAGCGGAGCAGCTCGGCAAGATCTCCCGGCCCCTTCCTCTGCGAGGCCTGCAGGATCTGCGCGGAAACACCCGCTCCGTAGTCGGGCCGCTCGACCGATCGGAAGACTCCCATCGGAGTCGGCGAATGCACGTCGGACGAAAGGCGGGCAAGGGCGAAGGCCAACGATGGGTCGTCTCGACGTTCATCGTGCACGAGAAGAGCATCCTCGCCGACGTCGGCGACCTCGACGATGCGCAGCTGACCGTCGGGTCCCATGACGACCCCACGTTGGAGGGTCGCTCCGAAACGGATCGGCTCACCATGGTGCAGGTCGATGATCATCTCTGAACGCTTCTCGCGTCCGGTGATGTCCTCGAACGCACCGTCGTTGAACACGTTGCAGTTCTGCAGGATCTCGACAAACGACGCGCCCCGATGGGCGTGCGCGGCTCGGAACACCTCGGTCATGTGCTTGCGATCGAGATCATGCGTACGGGCAACGAAGCTGGCTTCAGCGCCGAGCGCGACGGAGAGCGGATTGAACGGCTGATCGATCGATCCGAACGGGGTCGACTTCGTGACCTTGCCGAGCTCGGACGTGGGCGAGTACTGCCCCTTGGTCAGCCCGTAGATCTGGTTGTTGAACATCAGGATCGTGAGGTTCACGTTGCGACGCAGTGCGTGGATCAGATGATTACCTCCGATCGAGAGCCCATCGCCATCACCGGTGATGACCCAGACATCGAGGTCGGGCCGGGCGACGGCGATCCCGGTCGCGACCGCTGGCGCTCGCCCGTGGATCGAGTGGATTCCGTACGTGTTCATGTAATAGGGGAAACGACTCGAACACCCGATGCCGGACACGAACACCACGTTCTCCGCAGCGACACCCAGTTCGGGCATCAGCATCTGCACCGCCGTGAGGATGCCGTAGTCGCCGCATCCCGGACACCAACGGACCTCCTGGTCGCTGGTCCAGTCCTTCTTCGTGGTGAGGGTGACGGCTTCGCTCATGACAGTTCCTTCTCAATGGCGGTCCGCAGCTCGGCGGAAGTGAACGGCATGCCTTGGACCTTGCTGATGGATTTCGCCGGCACGAGGAACTCGGAGCGGACGACCTTGCAGAGCTGTCCGAGGTTCATCTCGGGAACGATGATCTTCGGATAGCGACGAAGGATCTCGCCGAGATTCGATGGGAACGGGTTGAGGTGCACGACGTGCACCCACGCCACTTTCTTTCCGGTTGCGCGAACCTCGGCCACAGCGGACTTGATGGCGCCCCAGGTGGACCCCCATCCGAGCACGAGCAGCTCGGCGTCGGAGTCGCCGGCCACTTCCGCCAACGGGATGTCCTTGGCGATGCCGGCGATCTTGTCAGCGCGCAGATGAACCATCTTCTCGTGGTTCTCCGCCGTGTAGCTGATGTTGCCGGACCCGTCTTCCTTCTCGATGCCGCCGACGCGGTGCATCAGGCTCGGCGTGCCGGGGATGGCCCACGGTCGGGCCAGCGTCTCCGGATCACGCAGGTAGGGCCAATACTCCATCTCGCCATCGGGCCGCTCGTGGTTCAGTTCGGTGGCGAACGGAACCGAGATGTCGGGGAGATCGGCAACGTCGGGGAGCTTCCACGGATGGGCGCCGTTGGCCAGGTACCCGTCGGAGAGCAGGATCACCGGCGTCCGGTACTTGAGCGCAATCCGAGCGGCCTCGATGGCCGCGGTGAAGCAATGCGGAGGGTTGTAGGCGGCCACCACCGGAAGCGGCGCCTCACCGTGGCGGCCGTAGAGCGCCATGAGCAGGTCGGCGGCTTCCGTCTTCGTCGGTAGTCCGGTCGAAGGACCGCCGCGCTGGATGTCAACGATCAGCAGGGGGAGCTCGAGACTCACGGCGAGGCTGATGGTCTCCCCCTTGAGCGCTACACCCGGTCCACTCGTCGTGGTGACCCCGAGGTGCCCGGAGAACGCCGCACCCAGCGCGCTCCCGATGGCGGCGATCTCGTCTTCGGCCTGGAACGTTCGGACCCCGAAGTTCTTGTGCTTGGAGAGCTCATGCAGGATGTCCGACGCCGGGGTGATCGGATACGAACCGAGAAACACGGGGAGGCGTGCACATTGCCCGGCGGCGACCAGTCCCCACGCGAGAGCCGTGTTGCCCGTGATGTTCGTGTACTCACCTGCCGGAAGCCGAGCAGGGTCGACCTGATACGGATGGTCGAACAGCTCAGTGGTTTCACCGAAGTTGAATCCGGCCGTGAACGCGGCCTTGTTGGCCGCCCGGACCATGTCGTTCTTGGCGAACTTCTCATCGATCCACTCGTGAGTGGCTTCGATGGGCCGCGAGTAGCACCACGAGATGAGACCGAGCGCGAAGAAGTTCTTGGAGCGCTCGGCGTCACGCGCCTTCACACCCAGCGGACTCACCGCTGTCATCGTCAGCGTCGTCATCGGCACCTCGACGACCCGGTAGGGCTCGAGGCTGTCATCGGTCAGTGGATTGGCGGCGTAACCGGCTTTGGCGAGGTTTCGCTCGTCGAAGCTGTCGGTATTCACGATGACGATCCCGCCGGGCACGAGGTAGCGGAGATCAGCCTTCAGCGCGGCGGGGTTCATCGCCACGAGAACGGTCGGCGAATCACCCGGGGTCGAGATCTCATGATCAGAGATGCGGACCTGAAACGAAGAAACCCCCGCCAATGTTCCGGCGGGGGCCCTGATCTCCGCAGGAAACTCGGGAAACGTGGAGAGGTCGTTTCCGAAGAGCGCACTGGCCGAGGTGAATCGGTCTCCGGTGAGCTGCATGCCATCGCCGGAGTCACCGGCGAAACGAATGACGAGATCGCGTAGATGCTCGGGCTGTGGGCGGACTTCGATGTCAGTCAACGTTCCTCCAAGGAACAAACCTGGCGATTGAGCGCAACCTACTGTGCCACCATTCCACTGTCGAACCAGGTCCAGCGCACGAGCGCAATGCGCCTTTTGCCCGAGTCACCTCAAGTCTCAGGTGCCCGCCAAGCGATCGGGACGACCCATCGCACGGTCGCCGTCCGTCGGGGCACAGGAGAGGACGATGCTGCCCACGTGGGTCTTGGCGACGAAGAACGCCTGGGCGGCGCGGATCTGGTCCAACGCATAGACCCGTGCGAGCACCGGCCGTATCGCGCCAGTCTCGATCAAGCCGACGAGGTCGGCGAAGAGCCGCGGTTCGAACGACGTCACCCCGTGGAGCTCGAGGTCGTTGAGGTACAGCGTCCGCAGATCGAGAGGCACGATCGGCCCGGCAATCGCTCCCGCGGTCACGTAGCGTCCCCGCCGACGAATCACGGAGAGCAACGCCGCGAACTGCTCGGCTCCACCGACCACGTCGACGACGACGTCGACCGATCCGCGGGCGGCTGATCGGACCGCCTCGCCCAGATCGACCTGCTCCCTCGCGATGACGACGTCGGCGCCGAGGGCAAGGAGCTGTTCCCGCTTCGACGCTGCGCCGATCGCGATCACGCGGGCACCCAGGGAGCGAGCGATCTGCACGGCGAGCGAACCCACGCCTCCGGACGCACCGGTGATCAGCACCGTCTCGCCTCGAGCGACGCGACCCCGACGGAGCATGTTCAGGGCGGTCGCTCCGGAACAGGGGAAGGTCGCCAGTTCGACGTCGGAGAGGGCGGATTCGACGGGATGGACGTTCGCGGCGGGCACGCAGACGAACTCCGCGAATCCACCGTTGCACTCGCTACCGACGTAGCCGGTGGCAGTTGTGTCGAAAGGGTCATCCGTGAGGCGGATCCAGGGATCGACGAGCGCGCGGCGACCGATCACCGTGGCGTCCGACTCCCGGCCGACGCCGACAACAGTGCCGCAGATGTCGGCGCCCTGGATGAGCGGGAACCGCAGCGCACCGTTCCAACCGACGTCGTCGATCGCGACGCCGTCCTCCACCTCGCAGGTCGCGCCATCAGCGGACGCGCCGTACCACCCCACCCGAGTGTTGATGTCGGTGTTGTTCATGCCGCACGCCGCGACGGCGATCAGGACCGAGCCGGGTCCGGGCTCCGGAACGGCGACGTCGTCACGGACGACCAGCCGCTCCGGACCGCCGTGACCAGTGAGCAGTGCGGCGCGCACCGCCTACCCGGCGTCGTTCTGGTCGATGTCTCCGGCGGGTGTAGCACTCATCCAGCCATTGTCTCCCATCACCCTCATCTTCCGGGCCTGCGGCGGCCCCGCTGCGATGATCGATTCCCGCCAACAGTTCGAGGCGACCTAAGTTCGGCCACTGCAACGAACGACCCGAGGGCACTCATGGACCGCCGAACCGCATCGCTACAACCTTCGGTGTCCACCGATGCTCGCCGTGAAGTGGGGTCACATCGTGACTGATTGGGTCGGTCTCACCCGTCGGGCCGCACTCGCCTCGCACCGACTCATCGGCTGGATCTACTGGGATCCCCGGGCCATTGCGAACTACGCCGCGCTCGGCGTGCCGAACGGGTTGGGCTACTACATCGCCAGCCGCGCCGCGAGCCTCGCGCCCGCCGGCAACAGTGCCGTCGGGGCTGCGTTCGGATCGATTCATCCGGGATTCGTGAAGGCGACGCTCGATCTGTGCCGCGCGCATACGACCTTCGAGGCGACCATGCACGCGCGCGACGAAGCGGTCATCGAAGGTCTGCGCGCGGACACCCCGGAACTCTGTGACGGTCTGGCCGCGCTCGCGGCACCGCTCTGGCAGGTAGCGGACGAGCTCCCGATCAGCGGACGCGTGCTCTTCGGATCGTTGCTCGACCGACCGCGCCCCACGGATCCACTGCTGTCGGCGTGGCTCGCGGTGAATTGCATCCGCGAGTGGCGCGGCGACACCCACTGGGCGATCCACGTCGCCGAGGACCTCAGCGGGGTGATGGCGGGCATCCTCGACGGAGCCTGGCGCAACTATGCGAGCGATTGGCTGCCCCGCAGCCGCGGTGCCGATGACGCAATGCTCGAGGAGGCTCTCGCTCGACTCGCCGAACGGGGCTTCGTCACCGATGGACAGGTCAACGGTGTCGCCCTGGTCTATCGCCAGGAGCTCGAGGATCGGCTCGATCGCCTCTGCTCGCGTGCATGGACTCTGTTCGGTGAGGAGAACACCCGTATGTTCCTCGACCTCGTCGAACCCGTCGGGCATGTCTATGTGGAGCGAATCGACGCCACCGCCGGACCGAACTGGATGCCGGCGGCGCGTGACCGCGAACCACGCCCGTAAACGCGGCCGGGTCGAGTACGCAACCGCAGTAGCGCGACCCCCATTCGCCTTCACGACGCAGTCCGTACGTCCCTTGCAGGTCCGTCCGACCGGAGAGGATGATGCAGGAGCACCAACCACCCGAGCCACATGGCGGGCACCGGCAGGACACCAACGAGGAGACCCACGATGGACTATCCCGCAACGATTGCCGTACGCACGCCGCCTCGGCTCGCCAACTGGCGACCGTTGGTCCAGTGGATACTGGCGATCCCCCACCTCATCATCGCCGCCGCCCTCGGCTACGCCTCCGGCGCGGTCGCGGTGATCAGTTGGTTCGTGATCCTCTTCACCGGGAAGCTCCCGGTCGGGCTCGCCAACTTTCAGATCATGACGATGCGGTACACATTGCGCGCCCAGCTGTATGCCGGTTATCTGCACGACAGCTATCCGCCCTTCGATTTCACGATGTCTGCGACCGAGCCGGGCGGCACCCCGGTCGAGTTCGCCATCACCCCGGCACTCGAGAACCGCAACCGCCTGACCGTCGGGCTCCGATTCCTCTGGGCGATCCCTGCCCTTCTCTTCTCGTGCGTGATCGCCATCGTCGGCGCGATCTGCTGGTTCCTCGGCTTCTTCGCCGTGCTCTTCACCGGCAAGTGGCCCACCGGTCTTCTCGAATGGGTGATGAAGATGCAGCGGGTGTCGATCCGCACGAACGCATACGCCTACATGCTGACCGATGAGTACCCACCGTTCGTCACGGCCTGAGCTCCAGGAAGGAACCAGGTCCATTGACTAACGGTAGGTCCAGTCCGGCTGTTTGTCGGCTTGGCGCTCGTCGTACCGAACGAACCCGTCCTTCAGATCGGCGATCTTCGGAAGCGTGATCACCGTGCGGTCCGAGCCACAGCGCCCCTCGAGATGCACCACCACGTCGTCGGGAAACGCTCGCAGGATGCTCGACACCAGGACCCGCTCTTGGACCGGGAGGTAACACCGGTTCGCGTCGGTCACGAAGGAAAGACTTCGCTGGATCACGTCGACATCGGAGTCCTCGCCTTCTCCGACCCGCAAGCGCTCCAGCGCCGAGGTGATGGCGGTGGTTCCGAGTTTGCAAGGCGGACACTGCCCACACGATTCGACGGACAAGAACCGTGAGAAGGTCGCGGCAACCTCAACCATGCACGCCGTGTCGTCGTAGACGATGAACCCGGCGGATCCGAGGCCGGAGCCGATGGCGGCGAGATGTTCGTGGGTGATCGGGGTATCGAGTTGGTCGGCCGTGATCACCGCGTTTGCGACTCCTGGGAAGACGCCCTTGATCTGCCGACCGGGTCGAGGAGCCCCGCAGAGCCCCAACACGTCGCGGAGGTGCGTCCCCATGGCGACCTCGACAACGCCGGGACGATCGACGTCACCGACCACGGTGCAGATCACGGTGCCCGGAGAGGAAGCGGTCCCGATCGATCGGAAGGCTTCGGCTCCGAACTGCAGGGCCCAGACGACTTGGGCGAGCGTTTCGGCATTGTTGACCAACGTCGGGTTCGACTCATACCTGCCGGGATGGCCCGCTTCTGCTTCGGTCGACTCCCATCCGAGTTGAGGCGCCGTGGCATAGAGCCCATGTTGGAACGGAGGCAGCCAACGGGGAAGAGGTTCGTTGCCTTCGATCACTTCGAGGAGCGCCTTCTCTTCGCCGAAGAGATACTCCTCCGGGCCTTCGACCACGACGACATTGATGTCGCCACACCAACCGGCCTTCGTGATGTCGGCAAGCGCTGCGCGCACCCGAGCGAGTTCCGGAAGAAAGCTTGCCTTCAGTGCGATGAATGCTTCGGCGGCGCTCACCGTATGAGCGGCGACGAGGAGACCTTCCAGCACCGAATACGGGTTGTGGCGCAGGAGCGCACGATCCTTGAACGTTCCCGGCTCGCCCTCGGCGGCGTTGCAGATCGCGAAACGTCGACGGCCACCGCCGTTGAGGACCGAGCGCCATTTGACCGCTGCCGGGAAGCCCGCTCCACCGCGCCCGCGAATCCCCGCACGGGCGAGGAGGTCCAGTGTCTCACCGGGACCACGTTCGAGGCTCGCGCGCAGTGCGGTTCCGCCACCTCGCACGAGGTAGTCGTCGAATGATGCGACAACCTCGCCTGCGAGCAGGCGAGGCGCTCCCCCGCGGGGCGCAGTCGGTGCAACGGTTGGGTCATCCATTCGTCGCTCCGGTTCGTTGTGGCCAACCTACGCCTTCGTTCACAGGTCCCGGACCGTCGAGTCGTTGCTCGACCGAGTTCCGCACCGCCTCAGGCGGTCGCGGCCCCGGCCAACGACTGCTCCATCCGAACGACCATCGGGAAGAGCAGGTTGTTCTCCTTGTGGATGTGGAGATGGGTGTCCGACTCGAGTCGGACAAGACCATCGAAACACGCGGCGTAGGACGCGCACCCGTCGTCCGGAACCCGGTAGCCGTTGGTGAGTCGATTGAGCTCCGCCAGGAGTTCCCCGACCCCATCGTGTTCGCGCAACATCATCGAGATCGGGTTGCGCAGCGTCCCACAGTGGAAAACGGGAACGATCGACGCTCCGGCAAGTTCGACGATCATCGGGAAGAGGACGCGCTCCTCCTTGAGCAGATGCGGTTCGAGATCGGTGCGCACCGATTCGTAACAGCCGGCGACGCCGGCCAACTCAGGATGGCGTTCGCCGTGTACGTCCACGATCTTGGTCAGCAGGGCCGACAGCCGAGGAAGCTCGGCCCAGAGGTATGCGTGGTGTGTCGCAACCAGGTGCTCGACGAGAGCGACAGCTTCCATCGACGTCCATTCCGCTTTCGGCGCAGTTGGCGATGCGGCTTGCGCAAGTTCGGCAGTCGTCGATGCCGGATCGAGACCCTGCGCCGCGCACGCCTCGAGGAGTGTCTGTTGACCCCCGCAGCAGTAGTCCAAGCCGCGCCGCTCCAACTCACCGGCAAGGTCTGGGTGCTCGTTCACCAACGAGGCAAGGGTGATCGCGGGGTTGATGGTGGTCATGAGACGCTCCTTCGTGGGGTACTGCGTGGGGTGGTTCGTGCGTTCCGGGGTTTGGTCGTTGCCGGGCCGCGGGAACCCGTGTTGCCCGGCGATTCGTCCGCCGGGGCGACGAGTTCGGCGAGCGACGTCGCCGAGAGCGACGAGAGCAGGTGATGGCGGGCGACGCTCCAGGGCTCGTGAAGGGCGCAGGGCTCGGCCGCCATGCACGGCCGGTTCTGCAGCACGCAGTGCGTCATGTCGGTCGAGCCTTCGACCGCTTCGATGACCTGGAGAACGCTGACGTCGGCGAGGTCCACGGCCACCTCGTATCCGCCCGTCGGCCCCGGTTCCGAACGGACCCACCCTCGGTCCACCAACGGCGTCATCGCCTGCGACAGGAATCCCGGAGTCGTGCCGACGACGGCGGCAAGGTCGGCCGCCTTCGTTCTGCGACCTTCGTGCTCCGTGGACGCGAGAGCGATCAGCGAACGGGTTGCCAGGTCGGACCTCCGCGTGATCTCCAATCTCATAGTGGGACACTATACAACTACGAATTACCCGGTCGGCAGGGACCTTCGTCCCTTCTCGACCTCCGATCGGCAGGTGCACGCTGACCCCACACGAGATCCAGGAGGGTCAACGACATGTCAGCTCCCGAACAACAACTCCACGCCGAGGCGTCTCGATCGAGGTGGTCGGAGCTCTCCGGCGGCGCCTTCCTGGCCATGGCGCTCGGCCTCGTTGCGCTCTGTGTCGCCGTCGTCGCGCTGTTCCTCCCCGGGAACGACGGCGGCTCGAATCGCACCACCACGGCGCCGGTGGCAGCTTCAGCCACGGCGCCCGCCAAGGGCGCATTCGGCTCGAAGCCGACGACGGTGCTCGTGTCCTTGGGCGACCTCTTCGTGAAACCGAACAAGCTTTCCGCCAACGCCGGAGAGCATGTCATCCTCAACATCCGCAACTCCGGCCAGCTCGAACACGACCTCCATCTCTCGAGCGGGGCCAAGACGAAGATGCTCAAGGGCGGCGAGTCGGAGACGCTTGACCTTGGCGTGGTCTCCGCGTCGCTCACCGGATTCTGCACCGTCGCCGGCCACAAGGACGCGGGGATGACGTTCGTCCTCGACGTCGTCGGCGGGACACCGGCGGTGGCCGCCGCCGTGAAACCGGCAGCGGACACGGCGACGCACAGCGAGGCGACACCAACGAGCGTCGAGACGCCCAACGCCACGATCGACTTCAACGCAGCCCCGCCGGCCGGTTGGAAGCCGCGTGACCCAGCGCTCGCTCCCGCCCTGACCGGCACCGTGCATGAGATCACGTTCCGGGCCACCGAGAAGGTCGTCGAGGTCGCGCCCGGCGTGACCCAGGAGATGTGGACCTTCAACGACATCGTCCCCGGCCCGGTGCTGCGCGGCAAGGTCGGCGACACGTTCAAGGTCACCCTTGTCAACGACGGCAAGCTCGGACACTCGATCGACTTCCACGCCAGCCGCGTCGCCTGGAACGACAAGATGCGCACGCTCCAGCCGGGTGAGTCACTCGTCTATGAGTTCACCGCCAATTACGCCGGCGCCTTCATGTACCACTGTGGAACCGCGCCGGCTCTTCACCACATCGGCAACGGCATGTACGGGGCGATCATCATCGACCCGCCCGAACTCCCACCGGTCGCCCACGAGTACCTGATCGTCCAGTCCGAGCTGTATCTCGGGCCGCAGGGTCAGCCGGGAAGCCTGGCGAAGATGTCGGCGGAGAACTTCGATGCCGTGGTCTTCAACGGCTACGTGAAGGGCTACTTCCACGCACCGATCCGGGTCGAGCCCAACGAGCGGGTCCGCGTGTGGGTCGTCGATGACGGACCGTCGGAGAACTCGGCCTTCCACATCGTCGGCACCATCTTCGACACGGTCTGGAAGGAAGGGACGTACCTCCTGCGACCCGATGCCCGACAAGGCGGATCTCAGGTCCTCGACCTCCAGCCTGCGCAGGGAGGCTTCGTGGAATTCAGCTTCGCCGAGAAGGGCCTCTACCCGATCGTGACCCACAAGTTCTCGAACGTGGGCAAAGGCGCACTCGGACTGTTCCAGGCGGGCGACATCGCCCCGACCGGCGAAGGCCACTAGCGACTTCGGTTCTTCGAACGGGTAAACGGACCTCGGGAGCACAACCACACGGTTGTGCTCTCCGAGGTCCGGGCACTTCTCGTTCATGCTCAGGGGCTGCGCCTCGGGGGCGGTCAGGGCCATCAACGCATGGCGAGGCCGGACCTCACTGCGGCGAGCGCTCCGAGTGATGCGCCCAAGCGGTGTAGCCGCCGAGGAGATCGGAAACGTCGGAGAACCCATGGGAACGAAGCAGGCTCGACGCGATCGCCGAGCGGTAGCCGCCGGCGCAGAACACCACGGTTGGCGCCGAAGGTTCGAGCTCGCTGATCCGGGTCAGCAAGGACGGCAGGCTGATCGGACGGGAGCCGGGCACTGTTCCCAGCGCCACCTCTCCGGGATTGCGGACATCGACCAACACCAGGCCGGGGACCGAATCGATCCTCGCCGCGAGCGCGTCGGCGGAAAGACGAGAGAGCGCCTCGACATGCTCGGGGTGGGCGATGAAGGCGGCGAGCGGATCGCTCAGCGCCCCGACAACACGGTCGAAGCCGATGCGGGCGAGACGAGTCTTCGCCTCGGCCTCGCTCCCCGGTTCGGTGACGAGCACGATCGGGGTGCCGGGCGCCATGACTTCGCCGGCGTACTCGGCGAATCGGCCCCCGAGCCCGACGTTCACCGAACCGCGAAGGTGACCGGCGGCGAACGAGGTGTCGTCACGGCTGTCGATGACCACCGCGCCCTGGCGTTGGTGTGCGAGGACGTCGGCGACCGACAGAGCAGGAACCTCGGCCTCCTCGACGAGCAGTTCGCGCAGCTCCCGATTGCGGTTCGCGGCAAACGCGAAGTACAGCGGCGCCACCGATTGCCCCTGGGTCACCGCTTCGACGAACGCGTCCTCGCTCATCGGCGCGAGTGCATAGTTCGTTCGGCGCTGCTCGCCGATGGTCGACACGGTCTCCGTGGAGAGGTTCTTGCCGCATGCCGATCCGGAGCCGTGAGCCGGGAAGACCTTGGTCGAGTCGGGCAGCACCAGCAGTTGTTCGTGCAATGAGTGAAACAACTGCCTGGCCAGCTCATCGGCCGTGACGCCGACGGAAGCCAGCAAGTCGGGGCGCCCCACATCACCGATGAACAGCGTGTCACCGGTCAGCACGCCGAAGGGGGCCGACGATGCGCCATGGTCGAACACCACGACGCTGATCGATTCCGGCGTGTGCCCGGGAGTCTCGCGGATCTCGAGCACTACTTCCCCTAGGACGATCCGGTCGCCGTCGTCGTACGTTTCGATCGGGAACTCCGCCCGGCCCTCAGCAGCACGCCCGTAGCCGATCGATGCCCCGGTCCGGGCGGCGATCTCGAGGTGACCGGAGAGGAAGTCGGCGTGGAAGTGGGTCTCGATGACCTTTTCGATGCGCAGGCTGTTCGACTCCGCGTCCCGGACGTATTCTCCGACGTCACGTTGGGGATCGACCACCACTGCCCGACCGGTGGTCGTGTCCCCGATCAGGTAGCTCGCGTGAGATAGGCACCCGAGGTAGTACTGACGGAAGAACATGGCGGCTCCGATCTTCGTTCGAACGGTTTGTTCGAGTCCAATGTATACCCCCAGGGGTATAAATGGCAACTGGCCAACAGAGGGCGGAGCGGTGGTCGAATCAGCCGTCGGCTCCCGGTCGGATTCGCTTGAGCGGACCCACCGGCCAGAATCGAGGGGTCCGCGCGCTGTAGAGCGCGTACTCCGGGAACTTCGCGCTCAGAGCTTCTTCCTCGAATCGGGCCTTCGCGGCGAGCAATGCAGTCAGGGCACCAGCCAGCAGGAGCGGACCCGGGGCCTCGCCGCGCAGCGCCCAAGACCAGCCGCTGATGATCAGACCGGTATAGATCGGATGGCGGCTGAGCCGGTACAGCCCACCGACCCTGAGTGTGGCGTGTTCCAACGGGAGCGGAAGGGCGGTGAGCGAACGGCCGAGGCTGAGCGCACCGACGACCATCCATGCCAGTCCCACCACGGCAGTCACCTTCGCCACGGTGTCGAGGGCATCGGGCAGAGACCATCGATGCCGAGGGTGCCAGAACACCAGAAGGCCGATGAGTGCGAACTGCCCACCAACGAACGCCCATGCCATCGCCCGCTGCTGACGCGCTGCTGCCACCTGCACCATGACGACAGCCTTGTCGTTCCGTCCCTCCGTCGAACAGTGCCATTCGGCCCGCCGGCCGAGGCACGGAGACCCCTCTCAGTCGGCGGCAGTGAGCGTGTCGACGATCCCGAAGTTCTCGGCGAGCACAGCTGACCAGTTCTCCGGAGAAACGGCGAAGCCATCGAAGTCGTTGCCGCGGACGCGAGTGCGGAGAACGTCGGTCCGCAAGGTGATGCGCGAACCATCGGGCGCACTCGAGCGGGTGGCGAAGGGACTCTCCGTCCATCGCACCCCGGGTTCGTTCTGCAGGACCTCGCTACGCGCGGTGAAGTCCTCGAGCGAACGCGGTTGGATCGAGATCCAGAGCCGATCACCCCAACGTTCGTCGAGACCCCACTCCGACAGCACGAACCCTCCGACATCGGTGCGAATGCGAACCCGTCGGGGAATCCCTGCGTGTTCTCCGACACGAAGTGCAATCGGCACCATCGGGGAATCCCCAAATCCGACGTCGACGAACAGGCGATCGGGACCCATGTGGACGATGAGCGCGCAGTGGTCCCGATCAGGGCCCCAGCGGGTGCCGTCGTTCACGCGACACGACACATACGTGACGGAGAAACCGAGTTCCGTGAGCAGCCAGCCGAAGGCGCCGTTGAGCTCGTAACACCAGCCGCCGCGACCGCGTTCGACGATCTTCGCCACCGACCACTCCGCGTCGGTCCGGACACCGCGGCGATGGAACACGTCGAGATTCTCGAACGGCACCTTGATCATGTGGGCGCTCTGCAGCTCGGCCAACAGCGCCCTCCCGGGCGGACGACCAGCGATAGCAACCCCGAGGCGGCCTAGGTATTTCTCGACCACGTCAGATTGTGTCACCCCCGCAGTCTCCCACCCGGTTGGGGGTGTCCGCCCCGGACTCGCTCATTTTCCCCACCGGAGCCGGGTCACCCTTCCCTGCCGACTTCGTCCCATGCGGAGTTGGCGCCGCGGTGGCCGGTGTAGATCACGGCCGCCGTGGTCGCAGATGCGAAGAGGGAAAGCACTCCCGCCATGGCTCCCCGGGCCGACGCTCGCAGCTCAGACGGTTGTCCGCCCCCTACGGGCTGTCATGACCTTGTAGACCTCGAACCAGGCGACGCCGGCAACACTGGCCGCGAACGCGACCAAGCCCTCGGCCAAGGAGAGTGATCCCAGGCTGAACGCGTTCCGAAGACCGCGGACGCTGAGGACCACGGTGAGAAGAATGAGCGCTGAGGCAAGGATCCACTTCAGGGTGGGATTGCTCCGTTCGACGAGCGTGCGCCAGGTCGAGAGCCGCCACGACCGGTTCACGAGGATGAGTCCGAGGTTGGAAAGCACGAGCGTGGCAAACGTGATCGATCGGACGGAGTCGTCGGGTCGATCGCCGAGCACGCTCCACAGGTACACCACGACAACCGCCGCGAGCACCGACAACCCCTGGAGGACGGCGATGGTCAGGACCCGGCGGTCGAACATCGCGTCCCCGGCCGGACGAGGGGGCCGATCCATG
>JANMYF010000401.1:0-23476 GCA_031381685.1 Acidimicrobiia bacterium | reverse complement strand
GGGTGTTGTGCGGGGCGAAGTCGGTCACCGTGGAGTGAGTGCACGAACGCGTTGGTGACGGGGCTGTCGGGGGGTGTTGTGCGGGGCGAAGTCGGTCACCGTGGAGTGAGTGCACGAACGCGTTGGTGACGGGGCTGTCGGGGGGTGTGGACCGGACCATCGCGTTGGCTGGCCTCGGCCAAACATGGCCGCGCTCGGCCGAAGCCAGCCAACACGATGGTCTCGATCGTCGTGGGAGCTACTGAGGGATCCCCGCGAGGACGGGCCGGCGTTTTCGGCGCTCCTCCCGGTGGTCTGTCTGGCGTTCGGAGAAAGCGAGATGCTCGAGCGGTGGCGTCTGGCGTGCGGGAGTCGGAGAGAGCAGGAGTTCCGCACGTCGTGCCGCTGCCCAGGCCTGGGCATCGTCGGCAAGTCGCAACGCTCGGTGGTTCGGGTTGCCGTCGGGACTCACCAACATCTCGCGTTCCCAGAGCAGATCGATCGCCTCGTCACCCCAGAGTCGCGTTGCGGCGTCGATGTCGCTCATGGCGATGCTCTGGACGGTTCCTTCGACGACCCAGCCGAGGGAGCCGACTCGATCGATGAGCTGCTGACGCAACTGCTCGGCCGAGAGGTCGACACTGACGACCATAGGAAGGCATGCCTCGAGGGTCCGGCTCAACCCGACGTCTGCCACGCCGGAGCCGGCGTCAGCGCCGCTGACGGGATGGCGATGCGAGGGGCAGGAGCGACGACGGCAGCCTTGCGCACGAGCGCCGGGCGCGCCTTCGGCTTCGCCTTGTGGGGGGCGGCGCCGGCCGACGAGGCCGTGGCAACGGCAAGGCCGGTCACCATGGTCAGGGAGATTGCTGCCGCGGCGATGCGCCGACGTGAGGATGTCGTGGAGGAGGTTGATGTCATGCATCGACCGTAAGGATCCGATCTCCCGGCACGCATCGCCTGTTCGGACGACTGGAACCGTGCGCAGAAACACCCCTGTGTCCCAAAGGGACACTGCCAGCCGCTACCGAAGGCCGCGTTCGGAGGCCACCGCGACTGCTGCCGCTCGCGACGTGACGCCGAGCTTGGCGAAGACGGCACGCACGTGCGACGCCACCGTCGACGGGCGAATGCCCAGTTCCCGGGCGATGTCCTTGTTCGTGGCCCCGTCACCGAGGAGCCGAAGGACCCGGAGCTCGCGAGCGCTCAGCTGCTGTGGGTCGGGATGGTTCACGCCGCGGGAGACCCGTCCGCGATGCAGGAAGCGGTCGGCGGTCTCGCGCAGCGCGTCGGGCGAAAACGCCGAACCCTCGGCGAGATGGAACTCCCACATCCTCGGACCGAGCGAACCGGCGATGTGCTCGATGGCGGGACTTCCCGGCAGCGGGGCACGCAATCCGGCTTGGCGTCGGGCCAATTGGGCGGCGCCGATGAGTCGAGCCCCGAGCCGACATCTTTCGGTGCGGAGATGGTCCGTCGCGGTGATCTCCACCATGGTCAGAAGGACGGACGACACAATCCGCGCGGCCTGCAGACGTTCGGCGATCTCAAGCGCTTCGAGGAGACGGCCCCCTGCCCGGTCGAAGAGATCATCGGCAGCTTCGATCCGGGCCAGATCCTGAAGGGCTTCCACCAGGAGGTACCCGTCGTCGATCTGCCGATGCACTTCGATCGACTCTCCGAGAAAACGACGGCCGGCGGACCGGTCGCCGCGAAGGCTGGCGAACTGGCCGAGGTTGCCTAGGGAGATCCCAACGCCCCTCAGGTCACCGGTGCGGCGACGCAGCTCCAGCGATCGTTCCGTGTGCTCGATGCCCGGCTCGAGATCACCGAGCTGGCCGAAGCACACCCCGAGATTGGCGAGCGCATCGGCCTCGCCCCGCTCGTCGCCAACTTCGGCAAACAGGATCTGGCTCGACTCGAGCGGCCCGAGCGCTGCCTGCGCGTCGCCCTGAAGGAACGCGAGCGTGCCGGTGGTATTCAGCAGGCGGGCACGAGTGCGGGCGGTGAGGTCGCACAGCAGAATACGGGCGATCCAGGATCGGGCTTCGGCGAAGAGGCCGGCCCGTGTCCAGAAGCGCTGCAGGACGCTGACGGCCCTGGCGCAGTGTTCCGGGTCGCCGGCGTCGATCGACCAGGAGATGGCCTGGCGAAGGTCCGGATACGCCTGGCGGAGGCGATCGAAGGCATGCTGCTGGCCCGGCCCGTAGAGCTCCGGCGCCATCCGCTCGACGGCGTCGAAGGTCCACGCCGCATGGTCGGCTCGAGCTTGGCGATCCGCGGCGGAGTCAAGATGCGTTGTCAGCACCTCGCGAAGGGTGCTGAAGATCCGCCAGCTCGGTGCCTCAACGGGCCCGGGCGAGGCGGTGCGGTCCACGGGGAGCGATTCCCGTCGATCGTTCGTGCGGAACACGAGATGATTGGCGACGAGTTCCTCGACGATGGCGTCAGGACTCATGCGGGACTCCGGCCAACGCAGGCCGATCCGCGTGATCGCATCGAAGTCGAAGGCGCCTTCGACGACAGCGAGCCGGCGCAGCGCGACCAGCGTCACCGGATCGAGAAGCGACAGCGACCATTCGAGAGTTGCCCGTAGGGTCCGGTGGCGCGGCGCCAAACCGGGCGAAGTGTCGGAGAGGTCGGCCACCCGGATCGCGATGTGCTGCGACATGGTCGAAACCGGAAGCTGATGGGTCCGAGCCGCCGCCAGTTCGATGGCGAGCGGCAGTCCGTCGAGTCGAGCGCAGAGCTCCTCGACTGCTCGGTCGGCTCCGCTGTCGTTTGGCATCGCAGCAGCGGCGTGGTGACGGAAGAGTTCCGCCGCGTCGCTTCGCCCACCGACGGGAGATGCCGTGGCCAGGGGGCCGACCCCGATCTCGGTCTCGGACTCGGCACCCAACCGGGTCCGGGACGTCACGATCACCGACGCGTGGGTTGTGGCGATCAGTTCGTCGAGAAGCGTGGCGACCGCCCGGACGTGTTCGGCGTTGTCGACGAACAGCACCCCCGTCCACTGCCGGAGCCGGTCCTGCCAGGTCGGCCCGTCGGTCTTCCCGTCGACGTCGTCGAGGGCCGCCGAGACGATCTCGTTGGCCTGATCGGTGTCGCTGGCAACGCTCAGGTCGACACCGACCACTGTCGTCGGATCGAGCTTTGCGGCGGCTTCCAACGCCGCCAGCGCCAGTGAGCTCTTCCCAACGCCGCCCGGCCCGGTGAGCGTGATGAAACGATCCGTTCGACTCGCCAACTTCAGTGCCAACCGGTCGACGAGCTCATCGCGTCCGATGAGTCTGCGTGGGCGTCGCGGGACGACCCCGGTGTTGGCGAAGCGAACATCGGCCGGGCCGACCTTCTCCGTTGGCGTCAACAGCTCAGGACCGAGGAGCGCCATCACCGTCGGCGTCTCGAATCGACCGTTGTCGACTGACTCGGCGAAGCTGAGTGCCTCGGCGACAGCTCGGTCGGAACTCTCGATGCTGCTGTGCACGACAACTTGGCGGACACCGCGTTGCAGGAGAAGTCGCGAGAACGAGCGGGCCAACTGAGGGCCGCGGACAACGACGACAACGGCTCCGTCGACGGAGTGCAGTCGCTGAAGGTCGAACGAGTCGTCCCGCGTGCCCGTGGCGAGCAGGCCATCGTGGATGCAGGCGTCGACGACCGCTCCGGACCCCGCATCGGCGAGAACGATGGTGTGCAGTTCGCTTGAAGGGCTCTTCGGCACGGCCTGGTCGGTAGGGGGACCGAGGAGCAGTTCGAAGCGCGCTTGCAGCGGCGGCGACGGAGTCCGGAGTCCGGCCTCGATCTTCTTGAGCATCGATTCGGTACAGCCGACTTCGGAGGCAAACGCCGTCTGCGTGAGATCGAGGCGCCGTCGCCCCTGTCGCACCCAGCTGCCTATGTTCGAGTTCACTGCCGCCGACTGTACGAGAACACCGCAATACGTGCAGCCTTCATTGCACCCGAGCTCTCTAGGGCCCTTGTTGCCCGTTCCAGAGATCGCCTGGTTCGATGGTCGGGGAGCACCCGCCTGCCGCGCCGGCGTTCACCGCGAAGAGCCCGCGTCGGTCGCCTTCGGTGAAGACGGTGGTCACCCAAGGCCACGACTCCCTCGACTCCGACGGCGAGAACATGAGCGAGGTCGGATCGTGGCTGTGCTGGAGCCCGAGAATGTGGCCGAGCTCGTGGAGCACGACCGTCTCCCAGCGGCCGCGGGCGACACCGCGCGACGCGGCCAGTGAGATCGAGAGCGTCGTACGCCACACCACCCCGCGGGCGTCGGCCTGATTCGCCTGGCGCGCCACGCCCAGCCACTCGGTCTGGCCGCGCACCCAATCGATGACGAGCACCCGGGGAGTTGATGGGCGGACGCGACCCGCCCCGACGAGTTGCATCGGGACGCCGGAGGCGGCCGACGCCTGGGCGAGGGCTGAGCGAATCGTCTCCGTGAGGTCGAGCTGCTGGTTCGTCGTGTCGTAGAAGACGTCGATCGGGGCACACGGGTTTCGTCGAGTCGGCGTGAAGTCCGACGTGAACAGCACGCTCCATCCCGGGCCGGCGACCGGCACCGGTCCGCGGTACCGGGGCTGCGGGAAGTACGGGGCCACGACCTTGCTGTCCTCGGCGCCCGTCGTGCCGTCGGCGGCGACCCATTTCACCCGGAACGTGTATTTCGTATCGGGGTTGAAGCTGACATCCACGGCGAGGTCGGTGACCCCCGGCGGAAACGGCAGGGTTCTGCGTCCTTCCTCGAAACCGATGGCATCGACGGTCACGGAAGCGGACAGGTCGGACCGTCCGCTCGGCGCGAGCCCGATCCGCACCGACTTGCTCGTCGATTCGAACGTCGTGATCTGTGCGTTCGGCACTCCCGGGGTCGATGTCGTCGTCGCAACGATGGTGGTCGTGGTGGATGTCGTCGACGCGGTCGGCGTGGCGCGTTTTGGGCGGACCTTCACGGTTCGTCGAGCCGAATCCGCGGGGGCAGCCACCCACGCGATGGCGACCACCAGCCCGAGAGAGCAACCGGCGATCCGGCGGCGACGCCGGCGGCGTTCGTTCATGTGGTCGGGGTTTGGTCGGCGCGGGCAGACGAGAGCAGCGTCGTCACACGGCCCGCCAATGATGGCGGCCTTTGATGCCGTACATCTCGAGCAGCGTTGCCCGAGACGGGGCGACTCGGAGGAATACGTGCGAATCGGCCGACGGACCGCCTGGTTCGAACGGTGAGAGGTCATAGCCCATGCGGTCCCACAGCGCCGTGCGGCCCGGTGTGTCGTCGACGATGGTCGCCGTTCCGTCGATCATCAGGCTGTCCCACCCCGTGGCCTCCGAGACGTTCCAGTGCACCATCGCACGCGGGTTGTGGCGGATGTTCGCGACCTTCACGGAGGTGGTCAGCACGAAGGCGGTCAGCGATCCGTCGATCCATGCGGCGGCGACCGGGACGACGTGCGGGCGGCCGTCCGGACGGGTCGTCGCCCAGAACACCGTCGAGCCGAATCGCTTCGACTGGTCTTGCACAGCGGTGAGGTCGGGAAGGAGCGCCGGGGCGGGAGGGGTCGAGGCCATCGCTCCATCGTGCCCGCTCCGGCCGTGTCACAGGAACTGTCGACGATGCGGCCGGACACCTCCCAACGCCCATCGGAGGTGTTCTGCCCCCAAAGATGGGGGCAACCTCTCTCCCAACGCGACTCAAAGTGAGTTGCTGGGAGACTCGGTTTGAGTCATGATGGCGGGCGTGCTGGATGCCGCCTTGCGCACCGACCGCTACGAAGTCACCATGATCGACGCCGCGCTCGAGTCGGGGATTGCCGACCGGCGTGCGGTGTTCGAGGTGTTCACCCGTCGCCTGCCTGCGGGGCGCCGCTACGGCGTCGTCGCCGGGACCGCCCGGGTGGTCGAGGCGATCGAAGCCTTCCGTTTCACCCGGGACCACATCGACTTCTTGAGCCGGCTCGGACTCTCACCGCGCGCACTCGAGTGGTTGGCCGGGTATCGGTTCCGCGGCGACGTGTGGGGGTACCCGGAAGGCGAGGTGTACTTCCCCACCAGTCCGGTTCTCACCGTCGAGTCGACCTTTGCCGAAGCCGTCGTACTCGAAACGGTCATCCTCTCGATCCTCAACCATGACTGCGCCGTTGCCGCCGCGGCGAGCCGCATGGTCACCGCGGCCCACGGGCGTCGCACCATCGAGATGGGGAGCCGTCGTACGGATCCGGATGCCGCAGTCGCCGCCGCCCGCGCCGCGGCGATCGCCGGCCTCGACGCGACGTCGAACCTTGCCGCCGGAGCGTGGTTCGGTCTGGCCACGGCAGGTACGGCCGCACACGCCTTCACCCTCGCCCATCTCGCCGAGCCGGCGGCGTTTCGCGCCCAGATCGCCGCCCAGGGCATCGGCACAACGCTCTTGGTCGACACCTGGCACATCCCCGAGGGCCTCCGCAACGCCGTCGCCGCGGCGCACGAGTTCGGTGCACCGGGACCGGGGGGCGTGCGAATCGACTCCGGTGATCTTGTCGCCGAGACCCGCTCGGCGCGCCGGCTGCTCGATGAACTCGGGGCGCACAACACGCGCATCGTGGTCAGCGGCGATCTCGACGAGTACCGGATGCAGGAGCTCATCGAAGCTGGCGCTCCGATCGATGTCTTCGGCGTCGGAACCAGCCTGGTCACCGGATCCGGTGCTCCGACCGCCGGCCTCACCTACAAGCTCGTGGCGATCGACGACAGCGACGGCGTGCTCCAACCTGTCGCAAAGCGTTCAGCTGGCAAGGCGGGAATCGGCAGTCGTAAGCGGGCCCGGCGTCATCGTGGGCCCGACGGCGCGCTTGTCGAAACCCTCGAGCTCGGCTTGCCTCTCGATGCCGACGTGCCGGGCTCCGTGCAGCGGTGCTTCGTGCGTGACGGGATCGTGACCGACTTCGACTGCCATACCGGGATCGATGGCGATCCTGCCAGTCCGGACAGCGCCGCGCCGAGCGGGCCAGGATCATGGCGCCGCGCCGCCCAGGTCGCCGCGGCGCGAGATCGTCACCGATCCGTTCGCGTGCTGCTCGAGGAGTTGGGCGCGCTCGACCTCACACCCGGCGAGACCGTCGTCAGCCCGGTCGTCGATGATCGGCATGTCAGCGCGCCCCTATCCGTGACCGGGACACGGAAGAAGACCATCACCGGCGTCGCCGAGAGGCCGGCGGCGAAAGGAGCAGAGATGTCGAAGCCAACAGGAAAGCGACGCGCCCTCATCGTGGTGGACTGCCAGAACGACTTCTGCGAGGGCGGCTCGCTCGCCGTTCCCGGGGGCGCCGCCACGGTCGGCCGGATTGCCGAGCATCTTCTCCAGAAGGTCGACGACGACGTCGTCGTCGTGGGAACCGCTGACGCACATATGGATCCGGGATCCCATTTCTCCGCCACACCCGACTACGTCGACACCTGGCCCCCTCACTGTGTCGTCGGTACGCGTGGAGCATCGACACACGCCGATTTGGATCCCGCGCTCACGCGTATCGAAGCGTGGTTCACGAAAGGATCCCGCGAAGCTGCGTATTCGGGTTTCGAGGGCCGTTCGACGTCGACCGACGAGACACTCGACGAGTATCTGCGTCGTCGTCGCGTGGGAGCGATCGATGTTGTGGGAATCGCGACGGACTACTGCGTCGCCGCGACCGTTCGGAGCGCGCTGTCCCTTGGCTACGAAGTACGTGTACTTACTGATCTCGTCGCAGCGGTCAACGCGACCGGAGGAGAGGAGACCTTGCGCGCTCTCGCCGACGAAGGCGCTCGAATCGCGGTCTCCTCGCTCGCGCGATGACGCACACGGAGGAAGCGGCCGGGTCGTTTGCCGTATCGGTCGATGTGGCGATTCTCACGGTTCGCCAAGGGCGGCTCGGGGTCCTCGTCGAGCGCGTGAGCAGCGGCGTGGCCGGGGGTGCGTGGAGGCTGCCGCGAGCGCATCTCGGTATCGGCGAGCTCGACGACGTTGCCGCCCGCCTTCTGCAGTCCTCCGCCGGCGTGGCGAAGGCGCGCGACGCGGTGTTCGTCGAACAGCTGCGCACGTACGGGATGGTGTTGCCGACCGATGAGGGTGCGATCACCGTTGCCTACGTCGCGCTCGTGGCGGAGTCATCGCTCGCCCCGTCGAGCGGCCGGGTCTTTGCGTTGGACGATCTGCACGAGACGGGCGTGCTCGCCGACGGGCAGAGCAGACTCATCGACGACGCTGTCGAGCGGGTGCGGGCCAAATTCGAATACACGACCGTGGCCACCACGCTCGTGACCGAACCGTTCACCATCCCTGAGCTCCGCCGCGTGTATGAATCGGTCTGGTCCGTTGCGCTGCATTCGGCGAACTTCCGGCGGAAGGTTCTGGCTACGCCGGGGTTCGTGGTTCCCGACGACGCCGATGGCGGCGATCGTCGTGGTCCGGACCTCTTCCGTCGCGGGACAGCAGCGCTGTTGCATCCGGCGATGCTTCGCCCGAGCGGGCCCGAATCCTGAACGAAAGCGGCCGATCGCGGTGCAACGCACTGCGTGACCTCTCTCGTCCGGTGGCTACTACTCGCGGTCGTTTCTGCGCTTGCCGACGATCGGCTGCTAGGGTCGTTGGACAACCGAACGTCATCTGCGGAACCTCGCCCGGGCTTGACCCGACGGACAGGCGACACCGCATCGAAACCTGGACCGACCGGTCCCACGAACCAAACGCACCCGTTGTTCTCGACGTCTGCGCGCGGAGGCTTCATGGCCACATGGTCCATACGAATTGGTGTCCTACTTCTCCCCGGCGTCTGTGTCGCGGGCTTGGTCGGCGTTCCCGCCATGGGGCAGGTGAGCGCGGCCAACACGATCCCTCCGGAGAACACCGTCGTCGGTGCTCCCAAACCGACCGCAGCGCCGACTCCAGCCGGCACCCCGACAACCACGTCGGCGCCGAAGAAGAAGATCCGGTCGACGACGACCACGCTGGCGCCCGTGGTGGCAGGTTTGCTCCAGGGTACGGATCAATCCGCTGTCCCGGCACCGACCGCGGTCTCCTCCCCGGTCGAGGCGCAGAGTTTCTCCGATCCCCTGGCCGACCTGGCGTCCGCCGCGCTCAGCGCCCTGCCCGGGGGCCCCGTCTCCGGCCAAACGGTGTCCGCCAGTACCGGCCCGGTCGACACTCAGGTCCCGATAGCCGTCGGTCCGGCGCCCGCGGTGCAGTTCGCGTTCACCCCGACGACCGCCGCTCCCGACCCCAACGTCCCGCGCCCGCCGTCGAACGACGGGGTGTCGTCGGTGATCATCAACACCAGTGACCTCGGTGACTTCGTCCTCGGCACGGCGATCGTCGCGCAGGTCAGCCAGGAGTCACAGAAGATCCTCGCGGCGCTGCCGACGGCCACCGCCGAGCGCTACATCGCCCTTCTCCGGGCCATGGCCAAAGTCGTCGGTCCCCGTACCAAGACGGATCCAGCGGCACTGGAAGCTGTCTGGATCCGTACCGACGGACGTCGCATGAAGGCGATCCTGACTGCCATGGCCCAGGTCGGCACGCGTTACCGCTTCACGGGGAACAAGCCGGGCGGCTTCGACTGCTCGGGCCTCACCAGCTACGCGTGGTCCCAGGCTGGGGTGAAGATCCCCCGCACGAGCACTCTGCAGTATCAGGGACTGAGCAAGAAGTCGGCGTCCGAACTCCTCCCCGGTGACATCGTCTGGCATCCGGGCCACGTGTCGATGTACCTCGGCGTCGGTACGGCGGTCGTCGATGCTCCGCAGACCGGCAAGACCGTCTTGGTCAAGAGCGCCTCCGCGAATTCCTGGGTCAGCTTCCACAGCCCTCTGTAGATCCGAGGCAAGGGCGCCAGGCGGTGTGACCCTGGTCGACCTCAGAACTGCTGTCGGAACGATTCGAACCGTTCGGTGAGCGTTGCCAGCTCGGATTCGAGTCGGGCCACAGTGGATTCCAGTGCGACAAGGCGATCCGACGTACCCGAACGCCCGGCCTCCGTTCCTGCGCTCACGCGGATGTTCCCCGCAACGAGTGCATCCACGTCGACCGGCCCGCCCAGGAGATGCATCACGCGGGACTCTTTCTGGCCGGGTAGCCGGGGCAGACGGACCACCAGTGGACCGTCCCATGGCCGGGCGAATCCGTCACGGATCTCGGCGGCGAGCGTGTTCGACGGTCGCATCATGCCGTCCCCCGATCGGGCCCGCATCTCGTCGGGATCGGCTTGGCGTGCAGGGTCGCAGAGGCGGTCGACAACGCGCTCGACGTGCTCGATATCCATGTCGACCATCCGCTCTGTCCGGGCCTTCACCTCGGCGACGGTCTGCGGTCCCCGCAGGGCGAGCATCGCCAGCACGGCCTGTTCGGCAGAGGTCAGCATCAGCCGTTCGTCGAGGGCGTGGCGGTACTTGTCGACGCGGCTGCCTGCGCCGGCGTGGATCATGCGCACCAGCCGATGCTCGGTTCGCAGTTCGTCGAGTGCCGTGTGCGCCTCGCTCTCGGAGAGGTGCAACACCGGGTCGCGATTGGTGGACTGATTCGCCGCCGTCACGATGCCATTGAGCGACATCGGATACACATCGGGGGTCGTCGTCTGCTTTTCGACCAGACACCCGAGCACCCGCACGGCACCTGCGGAAAGTTCCATGCCGACGACCGTAGCGGGCCTGATGATGCCCGAGGTTGGCGTGCACCGGCCGGGAACGAAAGACTGCGACGCATGGCTCGAATCAACGAGGGACGTGTGGCAATCGTGACTGGCGCCGGCCGGGGCATCGGAAGGTGTCACGCACTTGCCCTCGCGCATCAGGGCGCGAAGGTCGTGGTCAACGATCTCGGCGGCAGCATCGACGGAACGGGCGAAGGCTCGCTCACTCCGGCGCAGGAGGTCGTCGAAGAGATCAGGTCGCTCGGTGGCGAGGCCGTCGCCAACGGTGAGAGCGTCAGCTCGTTCGACGGCGCAAGGCGCATGATCGAAGCCGCCGTCGACGCGTTCGGTCGTCTGGACATCGTGGTCAACAACGCCGGAATCCTTCGTGACCGCCTGCTCGTCAACATGACCGAGGCGGAGTGGGACGCGGTCATCGACGTGCATCTCAAGGGCACGTTCGCGCCCGCTCGCCACGCGGCCGCGTATTGGCGGGAGCAGTCGAAGGCGGGCAATGAGGTGGACGGCCGCATCATCAACACCTCGTCGGTTTCCGGCATCTACGGCAACGTCGGACAGACCAACTACGGGGCGGCGAAAGCCGGTATCGCCGCGTTCACGATCATCGCGTCGCGAGAGCTCGCCCGATTCGGGGTGACCGTGAACGCCGTTGCTCCGATCGCGATCACTCGTATGACCGAAGGGCTCGGCGGAAATGTGGAACTGACGGAAGAAGAACGAGACGCTCGCGGCCCGCACTGGGTGTCGCCGATCGTCACCTGGCTCGCGTCTCCTCAGGCCAAGCACGTGACCGGTCGGGTGTTCGAAGCGTCGTCGGGAATCCTCGGGATCGCCGAAGGCTGGAGTCGCGGTCCGTTCGTGAAGCCGACGGACGACTTCCTCGACCCGAGCACCCTCGGTCCGATCGTCGACGAACTGCTGGCGAAGGCGACTCCACCCACGCCGATGGTCGGCAACCCGTCCTGAGCTTGCGGAGCAACTCGGTGGCCCGCTGGAGCGATGCGTTCGTCCCTCCTGTCCTCGCCCAGCACGAGTTCCTGCGCCGGCACGCCGACGATGGCCCGACCACAGTCGCTGTCGGGCGCCGTCGTCGAACTGACCCGCCGCTTTCCGTCGATGTTCGGGTCCGCTGGCTTCGTTCCATCCATCCGACGTTCACGGTCGTCTCGGCGACGGCGGTAGATGCTCGAGGCTGTCAGCCCGTTCCCGGTGGTGAGCAGGCCGAGGCGGCTCGCCGCGATCCGGTGTCGGCGTGGTCCGTGCTCCACCCGATCGTGCAGGGTGCGCTGACCACGCGAGTGTGCGTCGTCGGTGCAGAGTCGACGGGAAAGACCACGTTGGTGCGGGCGATGAGTGAACGCCACGCGACCAAGGGGGTCGGCGAGTACGGCCGTGACTACACGATCGCCAAGAAGGATGCCGGGACCAATGACCATTGGACGACGGAAGACTTCGTGCGGATCGCCGAAGAGCAACAGCGTCTCGAAGATGAAGCGGCCATCGGCGCTGGCCCGCTGTTCTTCTGCGACACCGATGCCATGACGACCGGGTTGTGGCACGAGCGCTATCAAGGATCTTCGTCCAAGGTGGTGGACCGGCTCGGTCGTATGCGGACCTATGACCTGTTCGTGCTGTGCGACACCGACATCCCATGGGAGCGCGACGCGATCCGGCTCGGCGCCGATACCCGTTCCGCCATGCACCGGCGCTTCATCGATGTGCTCTCGACCCAGCGTCGTGAGCCGTGGATCGTCGTGTCCGGCTCGGTCGCGCAGCGCATGGCGGCGGTCGACGGCGAGATCCAGCGATTGGGCCTGCTCACCGCCGAGGCCATCTACGCGCCGACCCGGCACCACCTTCGCTGAGGCAGCGCGAGCCGACTCACGGTAGGAGTGAGGCGACGGCGCACACCAGTGCGTCATCACCCGGGAGACCGACGAGTTGGAGGGATGCCGGGAGGTGGGCCGTAGACGGGTGGCGGGCGGCGCGGGGAACCGGCGCCGGCATGGCGATTGCCGGCGACCCGGAGATGTTGGCCAAACGGGTGAGCGCCGTCAGCGATGAGTTCGCGACATCACCGAGCATCGGGGCGAGTGTTGGCATCGTCGGCAACGCGAGCACGTCGATCCGATGCATTCTCATAAGCGCGCTGAGTTCCTTCGCGATTGTCGTTCGTTCCGCTCTTGCCAGCACGAGAGCGTCGGGGCTCACGTGTTCCCCGAGTCGCAGGCGGGCCGCGACGTCGTCACCGACGCCGGAACCTCGAAGCAGGTCGCGATTCGATCGCCACGCCTCGCCCAAGAGCACAGTCAGGCCCGCGGCGTGTGCGGCCTCCCAGCCCGGAATCTCCACGCCGACGATCTCGACTCCGCACTCCGACTGGAACCGATCGAGGGCTTCATCGACGGCGGCTTGGACCACAGGGTCAACTTCGGCGAGTCGGCCGACGACGCGTCCGATGCGACGGTTCATCCGGGTACCCGCGGCGGAAACGTCCTCCACGAAGCCGGCCTCGATCATGTCCATGCCGACGATCACCTCGGCAACCGTCCGGGCGAGCGGTCCGATCGTGTCCAGGAATGGAGCGAGCGGCCAGCAGCCGCGGACGGGAACGCGGTCCCATGTGGTCTTGAGGCCGACGATTCCGCAACATGCTGCGGGAATGCGGATCGATCCGCCGGTATCACTGCCGATGCCCAGGTCGGCTTCGTGATTGGCGACGGCGACGGCACTTCCACTCGAGGACCCTCCGGGAATCCGTTGCGGATCGATCGGGTTCACCGGTGTGCCGAACGCCGGGTTGATGCCATCCGCGCCGAACGCCAGCTCGTGCAGATTGGTCTTCCCGACGATCGACGCACGGCCGTCGGCTTCGGCCTCGCGGACGCCTCGAAGCGAAGCGGCGTCGGCGGCGGCCGGCACGGCTCGCCGCTCCACTGCCACACATCCTGCCGTGGTGATCGTTCCTTCGATGTCGAACAGGTCTTTCACCGCGACGCGGAATCCCTTGTGCGGCCCCGCCAGACGGGTGATCCACGTGGCGTCACGCACGGCAGCCACCGTGTGAGGGACGGGGCGCGGCGTGGTCGAGCCGGAGGAGATGAGCCATGCATCCGAACGTAGTGGAGCCGGGTCGGCGCCGATGCCCGGGCGTTCCGCTTCTCTTCCGACCTCTGCGAAGATCGACGTCCTCATGGATCCCGACGCCTTCTCGTTGACCCGGATGTCGAGCGACCTCGACGGGTCGGAACCCGCCGAACGACCGCCCGTGATCATTGTCGGCGCCGGTCTCGCCGGTCTGGTCGCCGCGAACGCGCTCGCCGAGGCCGGGCGTCGCTCTGTCGTGCTCGACAAAGGACGTTCTCCGGGCGGTCGGTTGGCCACCCGGCGCATGACCGGTCGGGGCGGTCGTACCGCCAGGCTCGACCACGGTGCCCAGTTCTTCACGGTTCGTTCGCCTGACTTCGCCGAAGTGGTGCACGGCTGGCGGCGGTCCGGCGTCGTCCGCGAATGGTGTCGGGGATTCTCCGGTGCCGGCGACGGATACCCGCGCTATTGCGCGGAGGCGGGAATGAGCACAATTGCGAAGCTGCTTGCGGCAACGGCTGATGTGATCTGCGACGTCGAGATCCGGGCGCTTGCCGGCTTCGACGGACAGCTCTCGGTCTCGACGGACGACGGGCGACGATGGGAGAGCGATGCAGTGATCCTGACGCCGCCGATTCCACAGTCGTTGGCACTGTGCGAGAACGGCTGGCTGCCGCTCCCCGAAGAAGCCGAGTCCTCGCTGCGCGCCGTCACCTACTCTCCGTGCTTCGCGCTCCTCGTGACGCTTGATGCGCCCGGCTCGGTTCCCTATCCCGGGGGCGTGCAGGTCGACGACACCGGCGATGACGATTCGGTGTTCTCGTTCGTCGGCGACAACCTGGCGAAGGGCATCTCGGAGGTTCCGGCGCTCACGTTCCACGCCAGCGATGAATTCTCGAGGTCGCGGTTCGATGATGACCCGAAGCGCGTTCACGAAGAGCTGCTCGACGCCGCCAGCAGGTTCTTCGGTGAAGGCCGCGTGGTCGATTCGGCGCTCAAGCGCTGGAAGTACGCACGTCCCCTAGTCGGACACCACGGAAACTGTCTCCCGACCGAGCCGATCCCCGGAGCAACGCTGGTGTTCGCCGGTGACGCGTTCGGCGGAGCGAAGATCGAGGGTGCTGCTCTCTCCGGTCTCGCCGCGGCCGAAGCCGTCCTGCTCGCCTCCTAGGACCCGCGGTGCCGTCACTCCGCAGAGACGATGATGCGATCGGCTCGAACCGGAAAAACGGCGAGCCGGTTTCATCTCCCGGCGGCGGTCGAGAGCTGCACCCGGTTCTTCACGCCGAGCTTCATGTATATCCTCGTCAGGTGAGACTCCACCGTACGTGCACTTATGAAGAGCTTCTCACCGATCTCCCGATTGGTGAGGCCCTCGACAGCAAGCTTGACGACGAGACTTTCCACTTCGGAAAGGTCGGTGTTCGCCCGACTCCGTGTGGGGCGAAGGTGCAAGCCGATCGTCCGGCCCAGGGCACGCAGATCGGCGCTCGACGCTGGGGCGTTCATTTCGTCGAACATGCGGATGGAACGGCGAATCAGCTGCTCGGCCGAGGGGTGAGCGGCGGCCACGGCGGCGTGAGCAGCGTCGCGTAGAACCCACGCGACGGTGAGGGTGCTCTTCAGATCGGCGAACCCGTCGGCGATGCTCTGAAGCGTCACATGGTCGTTCTCGATGATCGCCCGGGCGCGACGGGCAACGAGCACGTTGCGGGCGATCGGGGCGATGGAGGCTCGGCGATCGAGTTCGTCCAGAACTTCATGAGCGAATGCCGGATCTCTCGGCGCCGCCAGCCGAACGAGGTCAGCCGCCATCACCACTGCGCCCGTCGCGGCGCCGATGATGCTCCACACCAACTTCATGAACTCGAACGCGTCGTCACCTTTGCCGCACGCCTCGAGCACGGAGGCGATCAACCATGCGACGAGGTCGGCAATCGCCACCTGCGCTCCAGACCCCCACATCTCCTGGCTCGCCCGATTCACCGCCGACTCGGCTTCGGCGAGTTCGCCGCGCAGGGATGCGACGTAGCCGACGATGGCGTGTGTCACGGCAGAGGCGAGCTCCGGGCACCAGTCGGCCACGAGCTCGTTGGTTTCCCGCGAGATGGCCTCGGCGGCGTCGAGGTCCGCGCCGATCAATCGGAACACGGCGAGGCAGGGGAGAAGGTAGAGCTGGGGGAGGAGGTGGCCCGAGGCGGCGCAGATGCGACGTCCGTTCTCGGCAATCGTCACAGCCTCGTCGAGTCGTCCTGAAGACACGGCAATCAGCGAGGCGGTGAGGTGGGGCGTGATGACCATGGCCCATCGTCCGTCGGTGGGAGAGAACCAAGCCATTGCCTCAGTAGCGTGGTGCCGTGCCCCGACGGGATCGATGTTCGCCATCGAAGCGAGGGCCAGCGCTTCGTGGGCACGGCTGCGGGCCGTGCGGCTCCCCGACACCGCGGCGTCGCTCAGCGCCTCCTCGGCAAGGCGAATGGATTCGTCGATCCTGCCGGCGTAGATGACCACGGTGGCCTTCGCCGCTTTCGCCTCGGCCAGGGACATACGCTCACTGCTGGTCGAGTCAGGTCGCACGGCCAGCGTCATCACGGCGTCGAATTCCGCGGCGGCGCTCTCGACGTGAAGCGGTCCCAGCATCGCAAGGACAGCTCCGAGCGTTTCGCGTGCGGTGAGCTCCTGGGACGGGCTCAGCCGGGCGTCGTTGGCAGCAAGCATCAGTCGGCACGATGCTTCAGCTTCTCGGAGGCGTCCGGAGAGAAGGTAGAGGCCGGCGAGCCGGAGACGTCGCGTCGTTGTCGTCGGCTGGTCGGGGGTCAACGCAACGGATCGTTCGAGAAGCCGCACCGAGGTTGGCAATGAGGTCGACTCGAGTTGCGTGGCGGCATGGTCGAGCCAGTTCGCCGCGTCGGCGTCGCCGCGTGAGCCCGTACGCAGGCCGGCGTCGCCCAGATCAGCGGCGAGGACGTAGTGCTCGGCAATACGAATCGCCGCCGCAGAGTGCGCGGCGAGTACTTCGGCGATGTGGCGATGCAGGGCGGCACGCACAGCGGCGGGTTGGTCTTCGCGGATGCAGTCGGCCACGAGCGCGTGGCTGAAGCGAAGTTCGTGGAGATCGGCTTCGACGACTCCTGCTCGGAGCGCCACGTCGAGATCGGCGATGACATCGGGCACCGCCCGGTTGGCGACCCAGGCGAGGTCGGTCACGGTGAACGTGGAGCCGAGCATCGACGCGAGAACAAGAAGGTTGCGCTCCTTTGCCCCGAGGCCGATGAGGCGCGAGAGCACAGCCGCGCGCAGGCCGCTCGGCGTCGACTCACCCGGATGGCCTGGCTCGCTCGGCACGGACGTCGACGGCCTGCTCGGCTGTTCTGCCGTGGTCGGCCCGCTGCGGATCGAGCGGAGGATCTCGGTTGCGAACAAGGCGTTCCCGCCCGCGCGGGCGATCATGGTCATCGTCTCGGGTCCTGGGTTTACCCCGAGATGGGATGCGACGAGCTCGTGCAGCTCCTCGTCGGAGAAGTCCCCCAGGGTGATCTCCTCGGATCCATAGGTGGACATACGGCTGAGAACCGAGCGGGCCTCGCCGTCGAACGGGGTGCGAAGCGTGACGATGAGGGCGATCCGGAGCTCGCGGGCCCTTCGGGCGATCGTTCGCAGCGTTCGCCAACTTGCCGGGTCGGCCCACTGGACGTCTTCGGCAACGAGAAGAAGGGGCCTCTCCGCGGCCAGCCGCTCGACGCCGGCTTCGATCGCGTCGATCAACGTCGGGCCCGACGCGTCGACCGGCCCGGGTTGTCCCGGGCGTCGGATGGCGAGGATGAGGTCATCCACCGCTCCGAACGGCAATTCCCGATCCAGTTGTTCGGCGCGCAGCCAGATCACCCGGCCGGTGAAGGTCTGTGCCGCTTCTTCGGCCAAGCGGGTCTTCCCGACTCCCGCCGGCCCTTCGATGATGCTGATCCGGGGGCCGTTCGTCTTCGGATCGATGGTTCGCCGCAGCCGGGTGAGCTCGGTTGTCCGCCCGACGAAGTGGTGGCCCGGGTTCACCCCGACGATGTTGCTCCGGACAGTCCGGGTTCGCCAACTGCCGCGCTTCGTTCCGTCGATCGAAGCGCGGCCAGGGCGTCCTCGAATGCAGCCATGAGCTCCATCCAGCCGACGAAGGCATGGTCAAAGCCCCGACCATGCAGTCTTCCAACCGGGACATCTCCGAGTTCGAGTTCGACCTCGAGCCCAACCATGCCGCTCGGAGCCGACCACTCGGTCCGAGTGAGCGGCGTGACGTCCACGTGGACATCGTGGCGGAGACGCGGCGTATCTGACATCGGGGAATCCCCTACTCCTTCGTCCTGACCCTGAGCGGTTCGAGGCGGCATTGCCGACCGCGGCCCTGGACCGTCCCCGACGGATGGGCGTTGGCTGCGTCCCCGGCGTACCCTCGTGGAGGTTTCCTGCGTTGTTGCGCCGTCCCGGCGCTGCCAGACACGAAAGTGGAGCGACATGTCCAAGTCAGTGCTGATCACCGGAGCCGGTTCGGGTTTCGGGAAGGGTGCCAGTCTCGCCCTGGCGAGTCGTGGGCATCGCGTCATCGCCACTACGGAAACCGAGGAGCAAGCCACAGCCTTACGCGCGGAAGCTCCGCAGCTCACGGTCGAGAAGGTCGACATCACCACCTCCGACGTTGATCGGGTCGCCGACTGGGAGATCGATGTCCTCATCAACAACGCCGGTGCCGGCCAGACCGGCCCGCTCGCCGACGTGGCGATCGACCGCGTGCGTCGACTCTTCGAAGTCAACGTCTTCGGAACCCTGGCGATCACCCAGAAGGTCGTCCCGCAAATGGTGGCCCGAAAATCCGGTCGCATCATCATCGTGTCGTCGATCGCCGGAGTGATGGCCGGCCCGGCGTTCGGCCCGTACTCGATGACCAAGCACGCCCTCGAGGCGCTCGGGAAGACTCTGCGGGCCGAGCTGGCCGCCGATGGTGTGGACGTGACCCTGCTGAACCCGGGTCCCTACAACACCGGCTTCAACGACCGCATGGCCGACTCGATGTGGGAATGGTTCGGGGCGGACTCCGTCAGCGCCGGGTCGACCGAGCTCTTCGCCTTCATGCGCACAATGGTGACGACGAACCAGATGGATCCGGCCGAGGTCGTGCAGCGCATGGTCGAGCTCGTCGAGGCCGAGACGACCACGGAGAACAACTTCGTCCCGCCGGAGATCCGCGCCCAACTCGAAGCCAGTCTCGCCAACTGATCGACGCACGCGCTTCGACGACCGGCTACGGCTGGCGTACTCGTCGCGGGGTCGTCGGGATGGTGCCGTGGATGGCTAGGTGGCCGGTCTGCTCGTCTCGTTCGAGCGTCGCGTAGCCATCGACGATCGCGAGCCGGTCGTCGATGGCGATGACGACCGTGGCCAGAGCGGCCAGACCCTCGGGCCGGGGAGCCGCGACGGTTGCGGAGAACCGCAGTGATGTCGCGCCGCCTTCGACGAGAAGCTCCGGCGATGAATCGTTCGCCACGCGCTGAATCGCATCGACCGCTTCCAGGCAACCGAACCACGCGGCTCCTTCCACCGGGTCGTCGTAGCGGTCGAGGTTCCGAGTGACCAGCGTGATCGGCGTTCCGAAGACCTGTTGCTGGAGCGCCGAATGCAGCGGCGCATCGAGGCCGTGCTCGGCGAGCGCCGCCGGCCGAAGCCGGGTGACGATCTGGCGAAGATCGGCGATCGCCGCTTGGAGGTCGGCGGTCGCACGCGAGAGGCTCGTGGCAGCGGCGTCCGACGGGGAGTCGCGCCCCACTCCTTCCACCGGGTCTGACGTGCTTCCGTCGTCGTTGGCCGCGAGAGCAGACTCGAGTTGTACGAGGGCGCTCTCGATGCGCTGCTGCGCGGTCACCCGAATGTCGGTCTCGACCCGACGCCTCTCTTCTTCAGCGGCGGCGAGAAGGCGAGAGCGCGAGCGGACCAGCTCGGTGGCACGTTCGTCGAGCACACGGTGGCTCCGCCAACCGACGGCGCTGATGAGCACCACCAGTCCGGGAATGAGGGCGAGCAGCACAGCGTCGATCACCCGTTGATTCACCCGGTCGGCAACGTGGACAATGCTCACGAACCGGCAGATCGCCGTGACCGCGACGGTCCCGACGGCGCAAGCGGCGAGGAGCTGACGCCCCACTTTCGGTGAGAGATAGGCGACTCCGATCAGGGTTGGGGGAACACCGGAGAGCGCCTGCACCGGAAACGAGATCGGAGCAACGATCGCGCCGAGCAGTGTGAGCGGCCACACGGCGAGGTTGACGAGCAGAACCGCTCGCCCGACGTCGCCTGCTGCTGACCAGCGCCGGGCGACGGTCAACACCACGGCATAGCCGAACGCCGTTGCGGCCATGACCAAGATCCACGGCGACGGCTCGGTGACCCAGACCGCCACGACGACGAAGCCCATCATCAGACCCAGGGCGCGATAGGAGGCGAGGAACGATCGCAGTAGTGCCAGATCCCGGTGTGCGTCACGCGAGCTCCGCGATTCGAACGCTGTTTCAGTAACGGTCATCGTCCGCCAGCGGAATCGTTCCGACGATGCGACTTCCGGTCGTCGAGCTTGTTACGGCAAGTGTCCCCCCGACGGCCTCGACGCGATCGTGCATGTTCCGGAGACCGCCGGTCATCGGACTCGCCGGGGACACAGCGAAACCGGGTCCATCATCCGTGACGGCGAAGCGGAGGAACCCGCCCGCGTCGTCCACGGCCAGGCCGATGTGCGCCATCGGTCCGACGTGTTTGTCGGTGTTGACCATCGCCTCGAGGCAGCAGAACCAGACGGCTGCCTCGATGTCAGGCCGGTACCGGCCGATCTGGCGAAAAGCCGTCGACACCGGAGGGTTGCGTCGCGCGACCGCACTTCGGAGAGCGGCGGCGAGTCCGAACTCGTCGAGCACCGCCGGTCGAACGCCGTTGACGAGATCGTGCAGCTCGGTGATGGCTTCACGCAACTCGCTCCGAGCGTCACGGAGGAGCGACGCCGCTCCGGCGCGGTCGTTCGACGTGAGCCGTCGGGCTGCGGCGATCTGCACGAGTGCGCCGTGCAGACGCTGTTGTGCCCCGTCGTGGAGGTCCCGTTCGATGCGTCGACGCTCGCGATCGGTCGCCTCGGCGATGCGCTGCCGAGACGAATGGAGCACCTCGTTGCGGTCACTGAGCAGCTGATGGTTCTGGCCCCCGATGACCAGAATCAGTCCGACGAGCGCTGGAACGGAGAGGAGCACCGCGGTGTCGAGCGTGAGCTCAGGCACCCGGTCGCCGAGGTGGGTGATGTCGGTCATCGAGATCGCGGTGATTGCCAGGGTCATCACGACCGAGAGGGTGAGCAATCGCGCCACCGCTCTTCGGGACAGCTCGGGCACGGCCAAAAGTACCGGTCCGAGCCCGGAGAGGCTGGTGATCGGAAGTGCCTCGGGAACGATGATGGTTCCGACGATCGCGAGTGGCCACACTGCGATGTTCATCACGAGCACTGCTCGGGCGAGTCGTCCGAGGCGGTTTTGGAGACGAGCCCAGAACAGCGTGCCTCCATACGCCGCGGTGAACGCCAGCAGTACCAGGATCCAGCCCGACTGGGCAACGAACAACTGCACCGTGGTCACACCGAGGAGGACGAGGGCAACGATTACCAGGTTTGCGGAGAGGAGGCCTTCGACGCGTCGTCGCGCCGCCCGAGTGGTCTCGTCGCCGCCGATGCTTTCCGCAGTCAAGCGCTCACCCTCGGGGTCGCTTCGGGAGTGACCCGTCACGGGCAAGAGCGACGACTCGTTCCGCGTTGAGATCGGCCTTGCGGAGATAGGCGACGTCCAGGAAACGTGCCGACGCCGGGAGTTCCTCAGGTTCGTAGGTGGACATGAGCACGGAGACGATGTCGGGGTAGGACCGGTGGATCCAGGCGATCGCCTCGACTCCGTTCATCTCCGGCATGGACAGGTCGATCAATGCGATGTCGACCTCGAGGCCTTCCTCGAGCGCCCTCATTGCGGCGCTCGCCGAGCCGACTGCGCGCACCACGTCAAGTGCCGGATCGGCGGCGAGAGAGCGCGCCGCGGCGCGCAGGAACGATGGCTGGTCGTCGACCACCAACACGCGCACCGGTCCGGTCATGGCACGTAGCTTGCGCGGATGCGCCGGTTCACGACCATCGTGCTACCACTCAAGGCCCTTGCGGGTCCAAGCGCGCGAGCGAGCGGACGTGTCTCACTTCCCGACGGACAGGTAGAGCAATACCGCTTTCACCCGTCGATTCAGCGAACTGTCATCGGCCAGGCCGAGCTTGGCGAACAGCGTGTTGATGTACTTCTCCACCGAGCGTTCGGAGAGCGAAAGCCGTTCGGCGATCGCCGCATTCGAACGGCCTGTTGCCAGCTCGGCGAGAATGTCTCGCTCGCGAGGTGTGAGCCGGTCGAGCTCGGTGCTTCGCTGGGCTGACCGGCCCGAGATGAGGGCATCGACGATCGAGGGATCGACGGACGAGCCACCGGCGAACACGGTCCGCAGGGCGCCAATGAGCTGATCGGCATCGCCGATCCGTTCTTTCAGGAGGTAGCTCCTGCGCTCCGATCCCGAACCGAGGAGTTCGAGTGCGTACGCGGGGTCGGCGTGCTGGGAGAGCACCACCACTCCGATCTCGGGTGCCCGGACTCGCAGCGTCGCGGCGAGGCGGATGCCCTCATCGGTGCCGGTCGGCGGCATCCGGATGTCGGTCAACACGACGTCGGGGCGCTGCTCCATCGTCGCCGCAAGCGCTTCATCGAAGGTTTCGGCGGTGGCAACGACCTCGATGTCGGGCTCGGTACCGAGCAACGCCACCAGGCCCTGGCGGACCACGAACGAGTCCTCGGCGATCACCACGCGCACCGTACCGACGGTAGTGGCAGGCACCGGGGAAGCTGCGCACTTCCCGACCATCGTGCCAGCACGGTATCCCGCCGTCGTGCGGCCACGGTTCCTGCGGCGCGTGATCACGTGCACGATGAGGACGTCAGCAACCGACGGAATGCGGTGGCGGTCACGACGGGCCGGTCGTGACTGGCCGCCGTGTGGCTGAACGGCGTATCGAAGCATCGGCGGGGAGCCAGACGGTCGGAACTGGACCGTCTGGCTCGCGTGGTCCGGCAGTGTGCAACCGTGGTGATTGCCGAGATCTCGCAGCTGCCGAGATACTGCGATCACAGGAGGCGTCCGATGTCCGAGATCAAGCAGTTCGAACCGAAGTTCATGCCGATCGGCGTGCTCACTGCCGCCCTCCAGGAGCTCACGCCCCGCGAGCGCCGTGACCCCGACCCGGATCTGGCCATCGAGGAGTGGCTCGAGTTCGCCGTGTCGCTCGGTGCGGACTGCATCGAGCTCTCGGCCGCGTTGCATCCGTCGCTGGCCGATGTCCCTGCGGAGGCGATGCTTGATCCGGTTGCCAACACCTTGGATCTTCGCGAGCCGTTCGACGGGGCGCGGGCCAGGCGGGTGTTGGAGGCGGTTGACTCGACTGGTGTCGCCATCGCCGACATCGGCTACTTCGACGACATGTTGCACGAGAACCCGGCGATCCGACGCAAGAAGCACGAGTTCATGCTCGCGGCGATGGACACTGCGACCCTGCTCGGTGTTCCTGCGGTCACCGGATTCGTCGGGCGGAACCAGGCCAAGTCGATGGATCAGAATCTGATCGATTTCGAGCAGAGCTTCGTGCCGCTGCTCAA
>JANMYF010000400.1:0-4112 GCA_031381685.1 Acidimicrobiia bacterium | reverse complement strand
TATGCAGCAAACACCACCATCTCGCTCATGAAGGCGGGTGGCTACTCACCCTCGGACCCAACCGCGAACTCACCATCCAAACCCCGGCAGGCCAGATCATGCGAACCGGACCGCCCCAACGAAGACCGGCCGCCGCGTGAGCGGCGACCCTGACATCCGCTTGGCTCAGGAGACTCAAGCGCATGCCGCCCATGTCGCTCATCCCGCCCGAGGGTCACGTACCGTCAGCCTCGGCAAAGGGCACGACGGAAGTGCGGGGATCACCGTGGGCCGTAGATTCTCGACCATGTCCGAAACCCCCGCGCAGCGCACACCCAACGGCACCGAGTTCGTTCGCACACCGGACGATCGTTTCGCCAACCTCGTCGACTTCCCCTACGAACCGAAGTACGTCGAGATCGACGGTCTGCGGATGGCGTACATCGACGAGGGACCGGCAGATGGGCCGGTCACGCTCCTGCTCCACGGCGAGCCCACATGGAGTTATCTCTACCGGCGGATGATCCCGGGTCTCGTTGCCGCGGGACGTCGAGTCATCGCTCCCGACCTGATCGGGTTCGGCCGCTCCGACAAGCCGACCGAGCGATCGGCCTACACCTACGCCGGACATGTCGGTTGGCTCAAAACGTTCATCGAGTCCCTCGGTCTCCACGGCATCACCCTGTTCTGCCAGGACTGGGGCGGCCTCCTCGGGCTCCGTGTCGCAACCGAGAACCCGTCGCGGTTCGATCGTCTCGTCATCGCCAACACCGCGCTCCCCGACGGGTCGCCGATGACCGACGGGTTCATGCTGTGGCAGCGCGTCTCGCAGTCCATGCCGTTCATGGACTGCGGGGCAATGCTCAAGCGTGCCGTCCAGGCCCGGGAGCTCACCGAGGCGGAGATGGACGCATACCGCGCCCCGTTCCCCGACGAGCAGCACATGGCCGGAGCCCGGCAGTTCCCGTTGCTCGTCCCGACCTCGCCCGACGATCCTGCCGTTCCGGCGAACCGGGCGGCGTGGGACGTCTTGCGCTCCTGGACGAAGCCCGTGCTCACTCTGTGGGCACCCGGCGACATCGTCCTCGGCACCTACCATCCATCCTTCTCGGAGACGATTCCCGGTGCTGCCGGGCAGCCCCACCAGGCGTTCTCGCCGGCCGGTCACTTCCTCCAGGACGACTGCGGCCCAGAGTTGGTCGACGCGATGCTCGCCTGGATCGGCTGAGCAGCCTTCGCGCCGATCGTTCCGCCGTCCCGACCCACCGTTTGCCGCCTATCGGACCGAACGAGCGACCGAGCGACCGAGCGAACAACTACGCGCACTTAGTGATCAGACAACATCACCAATCGGTTGGCTTGTAGTCCTTGAGGAACTGACCCCACACGTGGACCCCGGTGTTGATGCCGTCGATGATGGGGTCGACGATGCGGGCGGCGCCGTCGACAATGTCGAGGGGCGGTTGGAATCCGTGTTCGGCGGTCTTGCGCTCGGCGATGTGGGCCGGGTCCTCGTCGCTCACCCAACCGGTGTCCACACTGTTCATGTGAATGCCCGACTGCTGATAGTCCGCAGCTGAGGTGCGGGTCATCATGTTCAGCGCAGCCTTCGCCATGTTCGTGTGAGGATGGCGCGTCGTCTTGAACCGGCGATAGAACTGGCCTTCCATCGCCGACACGTTCACGATGTGCTTGTCACGATTCGGGGTGCGAAGCATCAGCGGCTTGAGCCGCGCGTTGAGGACGAACGGCGCAATGGCATTGACGAGTTGGGTCTCGAGGAGCTCGACTGACGACACCTCGTCGATCAGGAGTCGCCACGAGTTGCGCTGGCGAAGATCGACCTGCTGGAGATCGGCGTCGAGTCGACCCTCGGGAAACAACTCCTCCGCGTACGTACCGTCTCCGGGGAGCAGTTCCGCTTGGCTCAGCTCCGCGGCACGGGTGAGTCCGATGACCGAATCGGCCGCGCTTCCGGCGATCACCGGCAGCATGTCTTCGCGACGGACCCCCTCGTACGCGCCGACCAGCGCACGCACGTGCGCGGGCATCACGGCTGCCGACGCAGTCTCCAGCTCGAGCATGTGCCGATAGAACTCCGGCGGGCGACGGACCGTCTGACACGCGTTGCTGATGATGAAGTCGAGCCGCGGCGCCGTGGCGAGGAGATGGGAGCAAAACGCCTCCACGCTCGGGGTGTGTCGAAGATCGAGGCCGTACACCTGGAGCCGGTGGCTCCATTCAGCGAAGTCCGCCTCCTGCGCATAGCGAACCGCGCAGTCGCGGGCGAACCGGGTGGTCACGATCAGATGCACGCCCGCCCGGAGGAGCTTGATGCCCGCCTGGTAGCCGATCTTCACCCGCCCGCCGGTCAGCAACGCCACCCGTCCGGAGAGGTCGGCCGTCTCCGAGCGCTTGCGGAAGTTGAACTCGCCGCACTCGACGCACAGCTGGTCATAGAACGGGTGGACATCCGAGAACTTTCGTTTGCACACATAGCAATGCACGCGGTCGCCGAGCGAACGAGTGGCCCCGGTGGCCGCTTCGGCGTCGACCGACAGCGCATCGTCAGAAACGACATCGACATCGGCAGCATCGACATCGACATCGACATCGACATCATCCGAGAAGGCATCGGCATCGACAAGCTCGGGAGCGAACACGTTCGGAGTGGTGAACACCGGCTTCTCCCGGAGCACCCGGATGCCCGTCCCGGCCAAGACCTCCTGGTCCCGCTCCGCCTTGGCCTCGCGCTCCGCCTTCATCTTCGCCTTCGAGCGCCGACGCCTCTCGGACACATCGGGGCTGAACACCGAACCGGCGGCATTGAAAAGCCGATGGCGCTGCTCATCGGTGAGGCTGTTGAGCGACACCCGGCCGGCGGCGATCTCTTCGAGGAACGCCGTGGTCTCGACCAGCCTGGTCACCAGTGGATCTCCTGCCGGTGACGACGCCGACGCAACCTCGACCGGACCCGGGCGCGACGACGGTTCGCTGCCTGCCACCACCCCAGGCTACGTGAGTCCGTCCACAGGGGATCCAAAAGAGCAGACGATCCGAAAAAGGCGGACAGGTCCGATGGAGGTCGGTGGGAAGATTGACAGTTGTGCCGGACAGCCCGAACAACGAGAACGCATCGCCACCGGCGCCGCACGGTCTCGTCGGCGAGGCCCTCCCCGACGCGCACCCCTCCGCCGCCGAGACGGGGGCGCAGCAGAAGAGCGCCGCACCGACCAAGCAGAGGCACTGGGGGACCGACGCCCGGCTCGTCACCCTCTACGCCCGCCGGGAACCGAAGCTGTTCACCGTGGCGGTTGGTGGGGCCACGCTCTTCGCCTTGCTCACCGTGGGATGGAGCCGCACGCTCGGACGCGTTGTCGACCGGCTGATCACGCCCCTCCTCGACGGCCAAACGCTCCCGTCGGCTGCCGCAATCGCCCGCGAGAACAAGGTCGAACTCCTCCTCCTGCTCGGCGGCATCGGATGGCTCCGGCTGGCCGCGGCGCTGCTCCGGCGGATCAACGCCGCCCGGCTCGCCCACACGAGCGCCCACACCTGGCGACGCCTCGTGGTCGAGCACCTCCTCCGTCAACCCCTCACGTTCTACCGCCGCACCCCTACCGGCACCCTCCTCGGAAACGCCGACAACGACCCCGAGGCGGCCACGGCCGTCCTCCATCCGCTCCCCTACGCCCTCGGCGTCGTTGCGCTCATCGGCATTGCCCTCGGCTGGCTGGTGTCGGTCGATGTTCCGATGGCGATCGTCTCGGCCATCGTCCTGCCACTCACGCTGTTCCTCAATGAGCGGTTTCAGAACCTCGCCGAAGGCCCGAACACCGCGGTGCAAGAAGACGTCGCCGATCTTGCCGGAGTGATCCACGAGATGGTCGACGGGATCTCGGCGGTCAAGGCGCTCGGACTCGAACAGCACATGACCGACCGGGCCCGCCCTCGGATCGCCCGACTTCGCGATCACAAGCTCCAGATCGTGAGGCTCCGGAGCACCGTGAACACCCTCGAGGGCGTCGTCCCGCAGTTCGTCAACGTGGGCCTGGTCCTGATGGGCGCATGGCGGGTCGACCGAGGGGCGATGTCGGTCGGCGACGTCGTAGCCGTCGTGTCGCTCTACAACC
>JANMYF010000046.1:0-2591 GCA_031381685.1 Acidimicrobiia bacterium | reverse complement strand
TGTCGGCAAAGAAGGTGGCGATGGCGCTCTACTCGCTCATCTCCTCACAGTTCCCGAGCGACTACCTCGGCATCGTCGGCTTCTCGGAGACGGCGTACGAGATCAAGCCGGAGAAGCTCCCCGAGGTTTCCTGGGACTTCGTCTATGGCACCAACATGCAGCATGCCTTCGCCATCAGCCGGCGGTTGTTGGCCCGCCAGAGCGGGACCAAGCAGATCATCATGGTCACCGACGGCGAGCCGACGGCCCATATCCTTCCGAACGGCGAGCCGTTCTTCTCCTACCCACCGGTGCGTGAAACCGTCGAGGCCACGCTCACCGAAGTGATGCGCTGCACTCGCGAGCGCATCACCATCAACACGTTCATGCTCGACGCCACGAGCTACCTGAAGGCGTTCGTCGAACGCATCACCGAGATGAACAAGGGCCGCGCGTTCTTCACCACGCCCGAGACGCTCGGGGACTATGTGCTCGTGGACTTCATCGACCAGAAGCGCTCGATGAGCAAGAAGGCCGGCCGCCGCTGATCCCTGGCCACCTGCCGAGGGTGGCTGGCGCGATGTTGGGCGGTTGACGACGTTGCGGACACGGCGACGTTCGCGTCAACCACCCAACGAAGGGCGATGTGCTGCGGCCGTCAGGCGGCGGAGCGCTTGCGGCTGAGGGCGTCGACCGATCCGGCGAGCAGGAGGACGAGGCCGTTCACGATGAACTTCACTCCGGACTTGGAGAAGTCGATCTCGGTGATCCCGAACGGCGAGGCCTTGCCGACCAGAGGCAGGCCGTTGTTGATGATCGCCAGCACGAACCCGCCGAGCAGGGCGTTGAGCAGTCGGCCCTTGCCGCCGAAGAGCGACGTGCCGCCGATGACTGCGGCGCCGACGGCGAGCAGCAGCGTGTCACCGCCGCCGATCTGCGGGTTGGCTGAACCGAGCTGCGACGCCAGGAAGTAGCCGCCAGTACCGGCCAAGAGCGCGCACACGATGAACGCGGACATGCGGATCCGGGTGACGTTGATGCCGGCGCGCCGAGCCGCTTCCTGGTTCCCGCCGACGGCGTAGAGGTGTCGACCCCACGCGGTGCGAGTCAGAGCAAAGGTCGTGCCGAGCAGGATGATGAGCACGAGCGGTGCCGCATACGGCACGCCGATGATCTTCTTCGGCGAGGTCGAGAACGCCCGGTTGCGAGCAAGGAGGCCGACGAATGCGAACGCCCCGATGGCCACCGCGGCGATCTTGAGTGCGGCGACCTGGATCGGATTGGTGGCCGGCGATCGCAGGGACTTTCGCAGCACCGACCAGGCGAAGAGGGCTACGCCGACCGCGGCGAACGCCCACGACACACCGACGGTCATGTTCGAGTTCTCGATGGCGATGACGGTCTTGTCCTCGATGCCGACCGACCCACCCTCGGTGGTGATCAGCAGCACGATGCCTTGGAACGATAGGAAGTTGGCGAGGGTCACGACGAAGGAGGGGACGCCGACCTTGGCCACGAAGAAGCCGGTCCACAACCCCATGGCCGCGCCCACAAGCGCAGTGAAGGCGATCACGGCCGGGAGGGACCAGTCCGCCTGCAGTCGCGTCGCCAACACGGCGGCGACGACGCCCGCAGTGAATCCCGCGCCGAGATCGATTTCCCCGAGGAGCAGCACGAAGGAGACCGCCATCGAGATGACGATGATCGGCGCTGCTTGCTGCAGCAGGTTGCCGAAGTTTCGGACGCTGAGGAACGTGTCGCTCCGGGCGAAACCGAAGATGATGGTGAGGACGCCGATCCCCAACATCGCCGGAATGGGTCCGAGGTCACCGGAGCGGAGCTTGGCGACATAGTTGCGCCACGTGGTGGCGAGGGTATGGCGCTCGGAATCGAGCGAGAAGTCCGACGCTGCCGTCGACTGAGAACCGGTGGTCATGCTCCTGCCTCCTGGGCGGTGGCGGGCTGGAGGCCGATGGAGCCCGACCGACCCGAAGTGATCAATTGGACGAGCTGTTCGCGGTTCGTGTCCTTCGCCTTCACCTCGGCCGCCATGCGACCGAGGTACATGACCGCGACGCGGTCGGAGACTTCGAGAACTTCGTTCATGTTGTGGCTGATGATCACCACGCCGAGTCCCTTGTCGGCGAGATTGCGCACGAGGCTCAGCACCTCCTTGGTCTGGGCCACACCGAGGGCGGCGGTCGGCTCGTCGAGGAGCACGACCTTCGAGTTCCACAGCACCGCTTTGGCGATCGCCACGGTCTGGCGCTGGCCGCCGGAAAGCGACGACACCGCCTGGCGCACGCTCTTCACCGTCCGAACCGACAGCGACGCAAGGGTGTCGCGGGCGAGTTGTTCCATCGTCGGTTCGTCGAGAAGGAAACCCTTCTTGCGCTCACGTCCGAGGAAGAGGTTCTGCACGATGTCGAGGTTGTCGCAGAGCGCGAGGTCCTGGTACACGACCTCGATGCCGAGGGCGGCAGCATCCTTTGGACCGTGGATGGTCACCGGTTTGCCTTCGAAGGAGAACGTCCCGGTGTCGGCTCCGTAGATACCGGTCACGCACTTCACGAGCGTTGACTTGCCGGCGCCGTTGTCGCCGACGAGGGCGG
>JANMYF010000358.1:0-5658 GCA_031381685.1 Acidimicrobiia bacterium | reverse complement strand
CGCGGCCGGGCTGGCGGTGCACCCCAAGGGTGGACTCCACGGCCGCGAGCCGGCCGACTCCCTCGTCGAGTGGCTGCGCGGACGTCGTCTCTTGTTGATCCTCGACAACTGCGAGCACCTCACCGCAGCGGCGCGCCGTATAGCCATGGTGGCAATGTCGCGCTGCCCAACGGTGAGCATCCTGGCAACCAGCCGCGAGCCGCTCGGGATACAGGGTGAACGAGTGCACGCGGTGCAACCCTTGCGCGCCGAGTCCGACGGGGTCGAGTTGTTCTGCAGTCGAGCCACGGCAGCGGACTCGCGTTTCACGGTCTCCGAAGACGACGTGGAAGTGATCGCCGCTCTCTCAAGAGCGCTCGACGGGCTGCCGCTCGCCATAGAACTCGCCGCAGCCAGGATCCGAGCGATGAGCCCAAGCGACCTGCTGGCCCGCCTGGGTGACCGGTTCCGGCTCCTGCGTGGCGACAACCCAATCGCGCCAGAACGCCACCAGACGCTACGGGCGACAGTCGACTGGTCGTACCAGTTGATCAGCAGAGAGGAACAGATCCTGTTCGACCGGCTGTCGGTTTTCGCCGGCTCGTTCGACCTGACCTCGGCAGAAGTGGTGTGCAGCGATGACACAATCCAGGAGTTCGATGTCGCGGCGCTCCTCGGATCACTCGTCGACAAGTCGATGGTCACGTCGGATCGAGTCGGTCGCACCGCCCGGTACCGAATCCTGTCGACGCTGCGCCGCTACGGCGAGGAACGGCTCGCCGCCGATGCCGACCAGACGCGGGTCCGCAACCGTCTCCTCGCCCATCACGTCGCGCTCTCGACGAAGACGAACTCGTCACGGCTCGGTCCGAACCAACAAGAGCTCGACGCTGTCTTCGCAGCCGAATGGGACAACATCCGGGCGAGTCTGCGATGGGCGATCGCCGAGGATGCCCGGGATTGCGCCGACGCTATCGTCGCCGCCACCGGCCCGTACGCGAGTTGTCGAGCGCTTCGGGAGCATGGTGAGTGGGCCCGAGACCTCGTCGAACTCGACCGACCGGACCGGCATCCGAGCCCCGTTACGTTCGGATGGGCCGCATACTGGGCTCTCGGAACCCCTCAGGCTGAAGCCTGGGCTGAGCGGGGCATCGACGTGGCACCGCATCGGGACCACGAAGACACGACACTGTGCTGGCGAAGCCTCACCCACGCACATTCCTCACTTGGCCGCGACGAGCAGGCGACCAATGCGCACCGACACCTGGAACAGGCAACACACGAAAGCACCGACGTCTTCCTCCGCTCTGTAGCTCTTGAGAGTTTGGCGCAGAAGGCATTCGACCAAGGTGACCGGGACTCCCTTCCCACACGGGTCCGGGACTTCTCAGAACTCGCCCAACGCGTTCGTGCGCCATCGTTGCTTGCGGCGGCTGCCTACCTGCGAGGACGCCAGACGCTGTGGTTCGGGGAGAGGCCCGACCCCACCGGAGCGCTGGCCATATACCGCGACGGTCTCAAGCTCGCTCGGTCCGTCTCCGACGTGCACCGCGAAAGCGCACTCCATTCAGCCGTCGTGTTCGCTGCAACGGAGCTTCGCGGGCCGGAGACCACTTTGCCGTGCCGAGAAGCGCTTGCTCGACTGTACGAGACCCGCTCATGGCCATTCATCTGGCTTTCCATCACCGCCATGAGCACGTGGATGGTTGCCGTCGACGACCTCGACGGTGCTGCCGTCATTCTTGGGTACATCGACGCGCATCATCCGCCCTATAGCGGGACAGACGGGCGAGCACGCGCTCTCGCTTTTCTGCGTGACCGACCCGAAGTCGCCGACGCGATTGCGCTCGGCGCCGCGCTCGACCGGGACCAACTCGTTCTGCACATTCTCGCGCACCTCGCCGTACCCGATCATTGAAGAACGGTTGCGATGGTGATTGCCACCACAGTCCAAGTGGACGCGAGTCTCGTGGGACACAAGCGGCAACGAACTCAATTGGTTGAACGTGAGGTTCGACCCGCCCACCTCAAGCACCTCGCCACGCATGCTCGGATCGAGCACGACCGACTCCGGCGGCACTTTCCCGGGACCGGCGAAGCCTTGGACTGCCGACACCGGGACGGATACGCCGTCGAACGCCTCGGTCAAGCTCGCACTGTTGCGGACATCGCCGCGCACCACGTCAACGCCCTGCCCATCGAAATTAGCAGCGTGCCGGGTCACGCGTCAAGACGCGAACCGCTTCACCCTTGTCGACGAGGCCTGTGACAACGAGAGTTTCAGACCTCCCGGTTCCTCCGGGCACGAGGATCACGACGAGACCGCCGACTCGCGCACGACTCGCGCACGGACCGCGTCTCGAACCGACGCGTCGTCATCGTCGACTGGCTCCAGGTGGAACCGGGCCGACTCGGCGCGATCGTTGAGAAATTCGAAGATGATCACACCACGAAGGTGATGGGCGCTGAGATCACGGCGGTACCTCTCATCTCCCATTCGGTCCACGCCCGTTCGCCGTCAACCGTGCACCGAAGCACTTCAACACGGAGATCCGGCACAAACTCGAAGATCTGCTCCCAGTTGCTCCGCACCTGAGCGCGACCCTCGGTGTCCCGTGCGCACCACTTCGCTCCGCCTCGAACCGTTGGCGCCCGCCCAGTAAGCGGCCGATATATCGGTGATCTGCCGGATTGACTGATCCTCGCCTCGGCGTCAAGACCGTCTTCCTCGCTGCGCTGCGGGAGCTCCGTCTTGACTCCGCCGCTGCGGTCAGCGGGAAGGGCGGCCAAGGTCCGGCTGGCGCCGGAGGCCTGAAGATTTTGTTGCGCTCGGGCTCCGGCGTCTGAAGATCCCAGTCTTGATCGACGGACTGTGAGCGCTCGGGCGCAACGGGGACCAGCACGGCTACGTCTTCAGGTTGCAGGCTGAGGGCTTCTGTGATGTCATCGATGAGCCGCTTGATGTTTTCATTGCTTGGCTCGGCTGGGGATTGGACCGGGCAAGGGCGTGGAGTCGGAGACCAGCAATAGATGGCATCTGCGCTGTTGGTTGATCCCGAAGGACGATCGCAAATCAGCCGTTTGACCATTCGAAGGCCTCAGCTGCGAAGCTCCGAAGGAGCGGCCAACGGTGGAGATCGTTGCGGAACTGCTTCTTTACTTCTGTGGTCAACGACGACTGCACGGCGAATGCCCAGTCCATCGCTTGATTTTGGCGCATCAGCACCACCGTAGAACGTAGGGAGCGCTCAGCACGTCGTGCCCAAGATCAACGCGGCTACCGTTGCCGCGGCGTCTTCCTGAAGTGCGGGCAACACGTGGGAGTACGTGTCGAGCGTGATGGCGATGTTCGCATGGCCCAAACGCTCGCTCACTACCTTGGCTGGCACGTTCGCCGCAAGGGCCGCCGACGCGTAACTGTGGCGGACGTCGTGGAGCCGTATCGCCGGTAGCCCTGCCCGCTCGGCCGACCGCACGAACAAACGACTGATTCGCTGCGGGTTGGTCGGCGTGCCGTCCTCGTTGGTGAACACGAGGCCGCTGTCGGTCCAGCCATCGCCCCACGCCAATCGCTCGGCGGCCTGCGCGGCGCGGTGCGAACGCAGTGCACCTGCCGTCACCGGATCGAGCGCCACCGACCGCCGTGCCTTGTTCGTCTTCGGTTCCGAAAACACGAGCTTGTACTCCACGACGTTCAACGCCTGCATGATCTGTACGCGCGAGTTCCGGTGATCGACATCGCGCCAACGGAGGCCGAGTACCTCGCCCGGCGCATGCCGGTCGTCGCGAGCAACAGCCACATCGCATACAGACGATCATCGGCAACATACGCGAGGAACGTCCGCAACTGCTCGGCGCTCCAGATCTTCATCTCCGGTGACCGCGCCGTCGGCGGCTCGGCAAGGTCGGCAGGGTTCCGGCCGATGCGTCCCCACCGAACCGCATCGTGCAGCGCCTTGTGAAGGATCGTGTGCACCTCCTTCACGCTCTTCGGCGCAAGCCCGCCGGTACCGTCGGCTCGACCGTTGGCCAGAAGGTCTGCGTACATAGCATTTCGCGCGGCGGGTGACAACGTCGACAAGCGCTGCGCTCCCAACCGCGGCACCAGGTGCTGACGAACGTTGCGTCGATAGTGCGCGTGCGTCGAATCCTTCACGCTCGCCCTGATTGCCGGGAGCCACTCGTCGACGAGGTACTCCTGGAGGCGCATACGAGAGGTGTCGACGTGCCCTCCGCGCCGCACCTCGTCCCGATACACCGCGAAGCCAGCCTCGGCTTCGCGCCGGGTGCGAAACCCGCCACGGGACACCTGGCGTCGCTTCCCGTCGGGCCCCGGATCGAGCTCAGCCCAGAAGTACCACTTTTCGCCGCTCTTCTTGAAGTGCCCCTTCACCCCCAAAGCGCACCGAGTCCGAAGCAATCCGTTAGCAATTGGCCAAACGGCCCCGAAGACCCAGCGAGCTGAAGAGCATTTCCCCTGGTCACAAGCTTGTGCGGGTGACAGGAATCGAACCTGCACGTCTTTCGACACCAGGACCTAAAACCGTCGTTTGCCGTTTTTCTGGTGTTGTCGGGTGGTGGGAAATGTCGTCTGAGCTGGGGTTTCGCGAACGGTCGTGTCGGCAGGTGGTGGCGAGTTTCGGCCTGTTTTGCGCAGTTCCGTTAGCAATCCGTTAGCAAATTTCGGGTCAATGACCGAGGCCCTTTGTGCTCGGACGCGGCCCGGCTCCGTCGTCCTTGTTGACGCGTACGATCGTTGTCGACGACATGGCCTCCGATCCCGCCTCCGCCCCGCTGCGCTCGACTCGACCGATGACGATCGAGGAGCTCGCCGCGGCCCAGGGCGTCACGCCGATGGAGTCGACCGAGGAGTGGGCCGCCGACATCTTCGAGTCGAACGAGGAACTCGACGCGTTTCTCGCAGACCTGCGGGACTCCCGGGCCTCTGGCCTGTAGCGCCGCAGCCCTCGGGTCAGCGCCGGAAGGGAAGCGGCTCGATGTCGTAGAGGCCCATGTCCTCGGCTTCCGTGACCATCTCCTGATGGATCTTGCCAACTCGGGCGCGCTCGGTGCTGTGGAACGCCACGACGTTGAGACTGTCGACGAGATCGGCGTCGCTTGCGCACGCCGTGATCTCGCCCGAGGCAAGCAGGCGACGAACCGACTCGACGCTCATGTTCAGCGTCCTCGCCGCCTCTTCGTGACTCAACATCCACCCATGTTCGCGCCGGGCCTAGCCGATCAACCCGTCATTCCTTGACAGGAATAGTCCTGACTATGAATACTGTTGATGTGTGGGAAGTCTCAGGCACCGACGAGTTCGCCGCCTGGTACGACTCGCTCGACGCCAAGGACCAGTCGAAGGTCGACGAACGTGTCGAGCTGCTCGCTCAGAGCGGCCCAGCACTTCGGCGACCGGTAGTCGGCGAGATCACGACTTCGACCCACAAGAACATGAAGGAGCTTCGAGCAAAGTCAGGGCGAGCACACCTCCGGGTGCTGTTCATCTTCGATCCACATCGCGAGGCGATCCTGCTACTCGGCGGCGACAAAGCCGAGGACAGCCTTTGGAACGACTGGTACGTCACCGCCGTGCCGGCCGCCGATGCGTTGTACGTGAAATACCTGGACGAGACCGGCCAGATCGACGAGGAGAAGCACTGATGGGTACCAAGAAGT
>JANMYF010000316.1:0-2689 GCA_031381685.1 Acidimicrobiia bacterium | reverse complement strand
AGTGCACGCTCATGGATTGGCGCGGGCCCGACCGCACCGTGCCGACCTTCGGGTACACCCTGCCGATCGATGGACGGTGGCTGGTGGAGGAGACCGCCCTCGCCAGCCGCCCGGCCCTCGGTTTCGATGAGCTCGAACGGCGGCTCCACGATCGTCTGCGCGCTGATGGTCTCGTCGTCAAGCACATCCACGGGATCGAGCGAGTGTCGTTCCCGATGGACGTGCCGCTCCCCCTCCGTACGCAGCGCACCCTCGGGCTGGGAGCAGCGGCCTCGCTGGTCCATCCCGCAACGGGCTACTCCGTGGCCGCATCCCTAAGGTCGGCGCCACGGATCGCCGCGGCGATCGCTGCACAACTCGCTCGCTCGGGGGTCGACCTCGACCGTGCAAGCCGTGAGATCTGGAAGTCGCTTTGGAGTGACGACCGGGTGAAGGCGAGGCGGCTCGAGACCTACGGACTCGAACGCGTGCTCACCATGAACCAACGCGACCTACGGTCGTTCTTCGACTCGTTCTTCCAACTGAGCCCCTCGGTCACGGCAACCTACCTCGGGGGTGAGGCGGGGTCGGCGGAGATGACGTCGGTGATGTGGAAGGTGTTCCGCAACGCCGGTCCGCGCCTGCAGCGTCGCCTGGCAACGGGCAAGCCGCTCGCGCTCGCCCGGTCCCTGCTGCGCTGAGCAGGCGGACCGGGGAGCGAGGGAGTCGGGGTCAGCCCTTGACCGAACCGGCGAGCAGACCCCGGACGAAGAACCGCTGCATGGCCAGGAACACCGCCACGGGAACCACCATCGACACGAAGCCGGCGGCGGTGAGCAAGTGCCACGATTGACCCCTGGAGCCGGTCACCTCGACCATCTTCGCGATGATCGGCGTGTTCTTCGACCCACCGAAGACGACGCCGACGAGGTAGTCGTTCCAGATGTAGACGAACTGGAAGATCGCGACAGAGGCAATCGAGGGCACGGAGAGGGGAATGACGAGCTTCGTGAAGGTCGTGAGATGGGACGCGCCGTCGACCCGGGCAGCCTCGATGATTTCTCTCGGCAGCGCGCCGATGAAGTTCTTCATGAGGAAGATAGAAAACGGAAGCCCGAAGATGCTGTGGGCGATCCAGACCGCAACGACCGAACTGTCGAGGTGCAGGTACGGAAAGATCGTGGTGCTGCCGATGTGCATGCCACCGGTGAAGAACCGCAGGATCGGGATCAGACACATCTGCAACGGCACGATGAGCATCGCGAGGATGAGGGAGTACAGCCAGTCTCGGCCTTTGAACTCGATCCACGAGAAGCCGTAGGCGGCGAGCGCAGCAACGCCGACCGAGATGATCACCGAGGGGATCGTGATGCGGAAGGAATTGAGCAGGAAATGGCTCAGTCCTTCGCTACCGGGACCGGTGGACAGCACGCTGTTGTAGTTGGAGAACGTGAAGTTCGTCGGGTGGAGGAAGAAGGTCCACCAGCCTGTCGACTTGACGTCGGCCTCGGGGCGGAACGAGGACACCAAGACGCCGAACGTCGGCACCGTCCACAGCAGCGCCACGATCCAGACAAGAATTCGTCCGCTTCGAGTGTGTGCACTCGCCGCGATCGACGTTCCCATTGACTCCTTCACCCGCCGGGGACGAACGCGCTTCGCAATGGTGGTCTCGGCCATCAGTTCGTCTCCTCGATGCGGCGCTGCACGCGCCGGTTCCACACGACAATCGGGAAGCACAACACGAACAGCACCATTGCGAGTGCCGCCGCCACGCCGTTTCTGTCTTGCACGAAGAACTTCACGAAGAACTCGTTGGCGATCGTGCTGGTTCCGAACCGTCCACCGGTCGCCGCCGCCACCGTGTCGAACGCTTTCAGCGAGCCGAGGGCGACGAGCGAGGTGACCGTGGCGATCGTCCCTTTGATGTATGGAATCGTGACCTTGAAGAAGGTTTCGTTGCTCGTGGCGCCGTCGACGATCGCCGCTTCGAGGAGTTCCTGCGGAACTCCCTTGATTGCCGCCGAGAGCACCACGGTGGCAATGCCGATCTGGGCCCAGATGAAGATCACGATGAGCAGGAGCGTGTTGAACCCGGGGCCCCAACCGGGCGGTGTGAGGCCGCCGAAGCCACGTTCGAGAAGCCAGTTCCGTCCATCCGGTCCTCCGCCCATGGAGTCCGGGAGGTGGGCGGCCTTGGTCACCGCGTTCAGCAATCCGGCGTCGAAGGAGAACCCCTTCTCGGCGTAGATGAAACGCCAGGTGATACCGGCGCCGACAAGCGAGATCGCCACTGGAAGAAAGATCAGGGTCTTGGCGATTCGCTCACCCCGCATGCCATCGGCAAAGCGGGCGATCATCAGACCGATCCCCACCGTGATGCTCGTCCCGACGAACACCCACACGAAACTGTTGACGACCGCGAGTCGGCTGTCGAGTTGATTCCAGATCTCGCGGTAGTTGTCGAGGCCGATGAACTTCTTTCCCGTGTCGTCGAGAACGCTGGCGATAGCAGTACGGACAGCCGAAACCATCAGACCGCCGATCGCAAAGATGAGCGCAAAGATGATGAACGGCACCGCTTGGAACTTCTCCCGAATGCCCCGCGGAAGTTGGTTGATGAGCGCATAGATGATCAGGAAGATGGCGACGAAGCCGACAACACCACCAGTGATCAGCGCGATGTTTCTGAGGAGGTCTTCCATGTGTG
>JANMYF010000039.1:0-6881 GCA_031381685.1 Acidimicrobiia bacterium | reverse complement strand
TCTTGGCACGGCTTCGCCGTTGTCGACGAACGCCACGAGTGAACGTGTGTACGGGTCCCACGTGCTGCGGCGGGCTCACGCCATGACGATGACCGGGGTGCCGAGCGGGAGGATCTTGGCGAGCTTGCGGATCTCGTCGTTCTTCATGCGGATGCAGCCGTGGCTGACGTCGGTGCCGATCTTGTCCGGCTCGTTGGTCCCGTGGATGCCGATCTCGCCCCGCCCGCCGCGGTAGTCGGTCAGCACCGGGGAGAAGCCACTGAGACCGTAGGCGTAGGGGCCGTAGGGTCCGTCGTCGGTCTGGATGCAGGCGCCGCCCTTGCCGTCGGAGTAGCAGGGACGGATCAGTTCTTTGATGTAGTACCGACCGCCGGGAGTCGGTGTGGTCGCCCGGCCCACGCCGATCTTGGTCGTCATGATGACCTGGTCGCCATTGGTGACGGTGATCTGATGGTTGTTCAGTTCGACGGTGACTTTGTACTGGTGCGCCATCACGGTGACCTGGGCCGGGTTGACCCACCCCGTGCTGCCGTTCGGGCGGATCGGCAGAAGGACCTTGTAGCGGGTCGAGGTGAGCCCGTCGACGAGGAAGGTGAGCGGGGAGCCCGAGGCGATGGGGTTGGCGAGCTGGCGGATCGGCGTGGTCGCGGTTGCGCTGTCGTAGATGTCGACGCTCGGCACGGCGGCGGTGAGAACGAGCGACCGATCCGACGGTGCCGGCTTGTAGTCGTCGAGGAGCGCCGCCGGGGCAGTGGTGGCGGCGAGCACTTCGGGAGGCGTGTCGATGATGCTGCCGACCACTGCGGTTTGCGGTATCTCTCCGGCCGCGGGGACGGTCGTCGTGACCTCGGGCTGGACGTTCGGGGTCGCGTCGGCGGTGGTGACTGCCGCGGCCGTGGCAACGCTGACGTCGCCGTTCGTGTCGCTGGCCGGCCCGTCGTTCGATGAACACGCGGTCGACAGCGTGGCGAGCAGCAGGAGTGTGAGCGCCGATCGTCGGATCGTCGAGCCGCGGGGGGAACCGGAAATCACCAGAGAATCGTACCGGGGGCCACGTGCAAAACGGCGCGAAGCGCTGAAGCGGACGGGGAACGGCATCCGAACGAACGAACATGCCGGGCACGTATCGCGCCGGGCCGATGCCCGCGAACCGTAGGATTTCGGCCCGTGCCACAGCCCACTTCCTCTGCACCAGCCGCGAGCCTTGCTTCGGTTTCGGTGGTGTTCCCGGCCTACCAGGAGGAGGCCTTCTTGGAAACGGCCGTGGCGTCGGTCGTGGAAGGACTTCGCGACGAAGGCCGAAGGTTCGAAGTCATCGTGGTCGAGAACGGCTCGAAGGACGGCACCCGAGCCGTCGCGGAGCGCTTGGCCGCCACCTATGCCGAGGTCGAGGCCCGCTCGATCCCGACGGCGAACTACGGCTTGGCCTTGCGCGATGGCCTGCTGGCGGCATCCAACGACCTGGTGGTGAACTTCGACGTCGACCTCTTCGACCTCGGTTTCCTGCGAGAGGCATCGCTGAGGATGTGGGCGCCAGGCGGTCCCGACGTGATCGTGGCATCGAAGCGCGGGGCCGGGGCCGATGACCGTCGCCACTGGACGCGCAAGGTTGTCACCGGTGTGTTCTCGACGCTGTTGCGGTTCGGATTCGGCCTGCGAGTTTCCGATACCCATGGGATGAAGGCGTTGCGACGCGAACCGGCGCAGGCAATCGGGCGGACATGCCTGTTCGGCACTGACCTCTTCGACACGGAGTTGATTCTCCGCATGGAGCGGGCCGGGTATCGCTCCGATGAGATTGGTGTGACGATCGAAGAGACGAGGCCGGCCCGGACACCGATTCTGTCCCGCATCGTCAGGTCCGTCCGTGGCCTGGCGACGCTGTGGGTCGCCTTGCGGCGGGAGAGGCGGTCTCAGTCGACCTGAGCCGGTTCGGGCTCAGTGGACGTCGTATCCCCGGCGCCGGACTCGGGCGCCTCGGGCGGCGCGTCGTGGTCTGCATCGGCGTCGTTGTCGTCACGCTCGTTGGCGAGGCCACGTGCGTCGTCGGGAATCGGTGTCTCGGGAGTGATTCCGCCCGAAGGGGTGGCCAGTTTTCGACGACGGTCGGCGACCGCCAATGCGCCGAGGGCGAGCACGCCGAGAGCGCTGAGCGCGTTTCCGGCATGCTCGGAGGTGGTGCGCGACATGGTGATCCGCACGTTCTTCCCGGTCGGAACGACCACGATGAAGTTCGGCGCGGCGCGCAAGACGCGTTGAGCGCCGGTCACCTTCCAGCCGGGCGCCCACGACATGCGGACGAGAACCGGCATGCCGGTTCGATCGACGGTGAAGGACACCGACGTCGGCTGTAGGTTCACGTCGCTCACCACGACGGAGGGCAGCGCTGGCGCCGACACCGGTCGGGCAGGACGCAGCGTCACGCCGGATCCGCGTGTGTCGCGGAGCTTGCCGGGAGCGCGCGTGCGGCGCACCGAAAGGTCGGCGCGTGGCCATGAAGCCGGGCCGTCCGTCACGTAGGTGTCGGGAAACGTGACGGTGTCGGCCCATTGAGCGAGACCGAGATCGACGAACCCGCCATCGAGACCGGCCGCTGCGCCGCGGACGACCACGGGATCGGTGGCGAGCGGCACGACGATGGCGTTGTCGGCGACCTCGTAGACGACGAACTTCCCGGAGCGGGCGACTTCACGAAGATCAGCGCGCATGCGAGCGGCGTTCTTGAACTTGTCAGAACTACCCATGAGATACCGGGCGCCCAGGCGCCGTACCCGGTCGACGCCTCGTTCGAGGTCGAAGGTTCCGTAGCGCAGGTCGCGTTGCGGGTTCGAGGGGGCGTCGCTCACGAGCGACGACGTGATGAACGAGAACGGCGTTGTCTGTGTCGATTCGAAATACAGCCCCTCGACGGATTGGATGCACGACTTGGTGAAGAACGGAATCGCCATCATCGCCATCGATGAGCCGAACCGCACGTAGCCCTTGTCGCGTTCCCAGAACATGCGTCCGCACGGCAGTTGCTGCAACGTCGTGATCAACGCGCGGTACTCGGGCCACGCCTTCTTGCGCTGCATGCCCTCTGCGTTGGTCGCGGCCCAGGCGAAGGGTAGATCGGCGCTGCGGTAGTCCGGGTTCTCCCGCAATGGCTGGAACCTCCAGCCGTGCTTGCCGTGGACGGGAAGCGGGAACCAGCCCGGCAGTGCTTCGAAGGTCGGGGCCAGCGCGACGAACAGCACGGTGACGCCGATGGCGGCGGTGACACCGGGCCGGTCAGCCCATCGTCGGACGAGCACCGCCCCTCCGACGCCGGCGAGCAGGAAAATGGCGAAGAACCACAGGGGGAGCAGACGGTTGTTCCACATGCTGCCGGTCGGCCAGACAAGAAAGCCGACAGCGGCCGCAATCCCCATTGCGGCGACGGCGGCGACGAAGCGTGAGCGGCGGATCACCGCCCAGACGAGGGCGACCAGGGCGAACGTGCATGCCCCGGCCACGAGAGCGCCTCCGTCGGAGAGGACGTGCTGTGTGTGCTTGCCCGGGAGGAACGGGAACAGCGAGGTGCGGAACAGTGTGTTGCGCTCGTAGTCCATGGAGTTCGTGTACGGGAGGAGCGACGCGAACGGGAGCACCCAGAACGCGGCGAGCAGTCCGCCGATGGCTCCGACGAGCAGCGTGCTCAGAGTCTGCTCTCGGCGGCGCCCTCGCTCGGAGTAACAGACCAGGAGGGCCACGGCGCCGGACACGGCCAGCATGGCCGGCACGACGTGGCTCAGCCCGGTGGCCGTGAGGAGCAGCGCTGCTTGCGTTCGGTGACGACCCAGTCGGATCACATCGAGCATGCTCCCGAGGAACAGCACGCAGAACAGCAGGCTCAGGGAGAACGAGAACTCCCCGGCCATTGTCGACAGCACGTTGCCGCCGAGGATCCGGTACGACCGGTTGAGGAGGAATGGGAGTGTCGCCATCGCCAGGTACATCGGCGCCGGAGCCGGGAGCGATGCCTTGCGTCCGAGCCGCCACGCCGCCCAGGGGAGCAGAACGGTTCCCGTGATGGTCACGAGTTTGTAGGCGATGCTGTACGGAAGGACCGTGTCGAGAGCGATGATGATCCACGCCGGCAGTGGGAAGTACAGGGCGAGGATCGGTACGCCGGCGAACCAGTCGTTCGACCACCCGGTGATGCGCCACTGCGGAGCAAGCACGCGTCGAACATATGCGGGCATACCGAGATGGCCGCCGTTGTCACCGCCGGTGGGGAAGGTGTTGAGCAGCACGCGGTCGATGCGCAGGCCGACAGCGAGGATCACGCACAGCGTGGCCACGACAATGGCCTGGTGATGTCGGACGAAGAATTCCGTAGATCGCCTCGTGAGCGGGGACTGCCCGCTCACGAGGTCGTCGACGGGGACTCCGGTTCGAGCAGATCCGCCGCCCCGGTCATTTCGTCGGTCCACTCGTCGGCCGACTCCGGCGCATCATCCTCGGTGTCATTCGTTTCGTCGGTGTCCCCACCGGTGGGCCATGCACGTCGCGTCCGCGCCGGCACGTCGACGAGCGGCCGGCGACGGGTCCAGTGCAGTAGTCCGAGCATCCCGATTCCGGCGAACGATGCCAGGTAGCCGAGCTTGTCTGCCCCCGAGTACCCATAATGTAAGTGCACATTCTTTTCCGTCGGGATGACGACCATGAAGTTCGGCATGACGCGGTACGGTCCCTTCGCGCCCGAGACGGTCCAGTTCGGGAAGTACGACACCTTCACGAGGACGGGCACGCCGACCCGGTCGACGGTGAAGCGAAGATCGGTGTTGTTCAGCGAGATGTTCGACACGTTGACCGGCGTGATCGGCTTGCGCGCGGCGATGTTCTTCGTGGTGACGCCGGCGCCGAAGGTTCGGATCGGCTGGGCCGGGAGATCCTTGCCGGCGGCGTCCTTGCCGGGACTCACCTTGGGCTTGACGACCTGCGCCGTGAAGCGGTGCCACTCCTTGGGCCCACGCCAGGCGATCGTGGCGGGGTACGGGGTGGGGTTGGTGTACCACTCGATCTGCATGTCGAGCCAGCCGCCGTACTGGTCCTGGTCGATGCCGGTGACCACCTGAGGTTCCTCGGTCAGCGAGGTCACGAGCTGCGAGCCGTTGACCTCGAAGAACGTGAAGCAGGACTTGCCGTCGTAGTCGGCCGGTGGTGTGACGCCGGCCGCGAAGCACTTTCCGACTTGGCCGACCTTGCGGAACTTGTCGGGCATGCCTTCGGCCGCGGTGCGCGACGCATCGGTGATGGACAGGTAGTACCTGACTCCGGAGGCCTTCATCTTCTCGACGCCACGGACCAGGTCGTAGGTCGGATACGGAAGGTCGCGTTGGGGGTTCGATGGGCCCGAGTACTTCTTCGAACCGTCGGCGTTGTTGGTGAGCGGCGTGGTGACGAGCGCGCTCGTCATCCAGTGCCACGCCATCGTCGCGGACGACTCGAAGTAGACGCCTTCGAACGACTGGAGACATCCCTTCGTCCAGTACGGCAACAGCATCGGCGACAGCGTGGTGCCGAACGAGCCCAGCTTCGCGTCCTCGTACTCGTAGAGCACGCGGCCGCAGCCGTTCGTGGCCCCGACCTCTTTCGCCTTGTCCATGAGGGCCTTGTAATCGTTCCAGCCCGGAGCACCCTGGTAGCCGCGGTAGTTGTAGAGCGCCCAGCCGGGTGAGAAGTTCGAGTCGGCGGTCTCGCGGGCCAACTGGACGCCGACGAGCCCCTTGTTGACCTTCGGGATCGGCATCGCGTTCGGGACGAGGTTGAGTGGCAACCCCACGCCCACGAACACGGCCAGCGTGGCACCGAGCGAACCGTAGATCGGAGCTCGCCTCATCTCGGTTCGCGGCTCGGCGAAGTGACGGACGGCGCTTCCGATCGCCTTCGCCCCGCGGTACGCGCCGTGCGCGGCGAGAAGGTAGATCGTGAGGAACCAGAACGGGAGGGCACGAGCATTCCAGAGGCGGAACTGCGGGGTCTGCACGAAGAACGAGACGCACACGCCCGCGGTGAGAGCGAGCGCAAGTCCGACCCGCTCGTAGTCTAGCCCGCGTAGCCCGGCGACGACGAGGATGGCGAAGGCCCAACCGCCGGTCGCCACGATCAGGTGGCCGGGACTTGCTCCGAACCGGATGAGAAGACCAGCCGTGATCAGCGCGGCGACGATCACCGCTCCTGTGCACGCCATGCCGACGGGGGAGCGGTCGAAGACAAGCGCGCTGAAGAAGGTGAGCGCGAACAGCGCCCCGCCGAGCATCAGTCCGAACCACGAGTCGCCGCGCGCGAGGCCCATGGCGAGTCCGGTCGCCGCGCTGAGCAGGGACGCGCCGACCAACGTCGGCGCCGGGACGCCGGTTCGATCCTCGACCGACACGGTGATGGCCCGCAGGAGCGAGAGGGTCGCCGACAACGCGCCGACAGCGGCCAAGGTCATGGCAACGGCGATGATCTGGGAGTCGGCGTAGGGCTTCGGACCCCAGAACGGAAAGAGGTTCTGCTCGTACAGCTTCATCTTCTCCCAGCCCATGTCGTTCGTGTACGGAAGGTTGTGGGCGAACGGGATGAGCCAGAATCCGGCGACGGCACCGCCGCTGCCGAGCACCAAGATGGCGTCGCGTAGCTGCCGTGCTCCGAAGGTGCCACGGAGAAGGTCGACGCAGGCCAACGCGAAGACTGATCCGCCGACGAGTGCCAGGCCGTACTTGTGATCGACGGTGACCCAGACCACGGCTCCTGCGGCGATCGCCCCGGAGACGCTCGCCAGCAGGAAGCGGCCCGATCGGATGCGCATGCGGTCGGGCCGCAGATGGGTGGCGATCAGCAACCCGCTCACGCAGAGGACCCAGATGGTCGGG
>JANMYF010000310.1:0-2449 GCA_031381685.1 Acidimicrobiia bacterium | reverse complement strand
CGTTGCGGCAGCACAGAACCGCTCACCCCGTCCAACTGGTCGCATTGCCCGCTCACGGGACTACGGTCTTCGTATGGCTCACCACCCTTCAGCGGCGACCCTCGGACAGCTCAAAGCGTCCGGCTGGTCGTCCATCCCGGTCAAAGAGGAACTGCGGCGCAACGCAGTCGCCCGCATCGCGTCGGGCGAGTCCCTGTTCCCCGGCATGCTCGGCTACGACGAAACCGTTCTTCCGCAGCTGGAGAATGCCATCCTTGCCGGACACGACGTGATCTTCCTCGGCGAACGAGGGCAGGGCAAGACCCGCATGATCCGCTCGATGGGCGAGCTCCTCGATGAATGGCTGCCGATCGTGGCCGGGTCCGAAGTCCTTGATGACCCGTACCACCCGATCAGTAAGCACGCGAAGGATCTGATCCTCGAGCACGGCGACGACGCGCCGATCAGCTGGGTGCATCGCAACACCCGCTTCGGCGAGAAGCTGGCCACGCCCGACACCTCGATCGCCGACCTTATCGGTGAGGTCGATCCGATCAAGGTTGCCGAGGGCCGCTACCTGTCAGACGAGCTCACGCTGCACTATGGACTCGTGCCCCGGACCAACCGCGGCATCTTCGCCATCAACGAGCTGCCCGACCTTTCCGAGCGGATCCAGGTCGGTCTGCTCAACGTGCTCGAAGAGCGCGATGTGCAGATCCGCGGCTACAAGATCTCCCTGCCGCTCGACCTCGTCCTCCTCGCCTCCGCCAACCCCGAGGACTACACCAACCGTGGCCGAATCATCACGCCACTCAAAGACCGCTTCGGTGCGCAGATCCGCACGCATTACCCACTCGAGACGAGTATCGAACTCGAAGTCGTCAAGCAGGAAGCGATGCCACCCGCCCCGGTCGAAGGCATCACGGTCACCGTCCCCGAGTTCATGTCGGAGATCGTGGCCACGTTCAGCCAACTCGCCCGCCAGAGCGGCAGCGTCAATCAACGTTCCGGAGTGTCGGTTCGACTCACCGTCGCCAACCACGAAACCCTTGTCGCCGCATCGCTGCGTCGTGCCCTTCGGGCGAAGGAGTCCGACGCAGTCCCTCGGATCAGCGATCTCGAGAGCCTCATGGCGTCGACGCAGGGCAAGGTCGAGATCGAGTCGCTCGAAGAGCGCGAAGGTTCGATCGTCGACAAGCTCTTCAAAGCTGCGACGCTCACGGTGTTCAAGGAACGCTGCAAGATGGAAACCCTGCGCGACGTCATCACCGCCTTCGACGGCGGACTGGTGATCCACGCCGGCGACGACCAGACCGCGAAGGACTACGCCGCCGCGCTGAACGTCGCTGAGGCCGAGCCGATGCGCGATGCCGTGCGCGGCCTGGTCGGGAAGGCGCCGTCGGGTCCGCTGCAGGCGTCGGCCCTGGAGTTCATCCTCGAAGGACTCCACCTCTCGAAGCGTCTCAACAAAGACGCTGCCGGTTCGAAGTCCACCTACCGCGCTCGATAAGCACACGTACTTTCTCGATCGCTGACGAAACGAGACCGCCATGGCCCGCCGACTCACCTACTCCCGCTGGGATGGAACCCAAGTCGGCTTCGACCTCGATGCCGACGAGGTCATGGCCCAGCTCAACGACGATCTGCTCTACCACGGTGATCTCAACGCCGCGTTGCGCAAGATGCTGCAACAGGGGTTCGAGGACCGCAACGGCGACCGCGTGCAGGGTCTGCGCGAGATGCTCGAGAAGCTCCGCGAACGCCGCGAGCAGACCCTCGAGCGCTACGACCTCGGCGGTGTCTACGACGAGATCAACCAAGCGCTCGAACAGGTCGTGGAGCAGGAGCGGCGGGCGATCGAGGACATCGTCGACAAGGCGAAGTCATCCGGCGACGAGCGCCGGCAGGAGACGGCCGACGCAATGTCGGCCGACCGCAACATGCAGCTCGACTTCCTGCCTCCCGATCTTGCCGGTCGGGTGCAGCAGCTGCAGAACTACGACTTCGTCTCGGAGGAGGCCCGTCAGCAGTTCGAAGAGCTGATGGAGCAACTGAAGAACCAGCTGATGGAGCAGCAGCTCAGCCGGATGCAGAAGAGCGTCAGCGAGATGACTCCCGAGGACATGGCCCGCATGAAGGACATGTACTCCGAGCTCAACAAGATGCTCGAGGCCAAGAACAACGGCGAGGACACCGAGCAAATGTTCTCGGAGTTCATGGACAAGTTCGGCGACTACTTTCCCGACAATCCGCAGACCCTCGATGAGCTCCTCGAGCAGATGGCCCAGCAGATGGCGGCAGCACAGAAGATGCTGAACTCGATGACCCCCGAGCAGCGGGCCCAGCTGAAGGCCCTCAGCGATCAGCTTCTCGAGGACATGGACCTTCGCTGGCAGATCGAGCAGCTCGGCCAGAACCTCCAGCAGGCGTTCCCCCAGATGGGGTGGGGACAGGGCTACGGCTTCTCGGG
>JANMYF010000296.1:0-1780 GCA_031381685.1 Acidimicrobiia bacterium | reverse complement strand
CACCTCGCGAACTACAAGATCCCGCGCAGCGTGACGTTCCTCGATGAGCTGCCGAAGACGGGCTCCGGCAAGCTGCTCAAGCGCGAGCTCCGCGCTCCCTACTGGGCGGGACGCGCCAGCCAGGTCTGAGTCGGCCTCGTCGTTTCCCGGACAGGGGGATACCGGGACGCTCCCACCGCGTCGCTGATCGGTGCCTCCGCGGCAAAGGACAATCGAGCCGTCTGTCTGGTTCACGTGCAGGCGATGTCGGCAACGACGACACCGGAACCTCCACGCCCGGGCGATGCGTCGAACTGGGTGGTGCGGACGACGACAAGACGTAGGCGGGTTCCGGTGATCGACGAACCGTTCTTCACGACCTCCGATGTCACGATCGTGCCCATGTAGGTCGGAACGGCGGACAGTGGTTTGTCGCTGTTGCCGGGTCCTGCCCCGAATCGTCCGCCGCACGTGATCGGTGACCCGGGTGAGGACCAGAAACCCTTGAACGAGCTCGGTGCAGCGCCGGCGCTCGCGGGGTTACGGGTGTTCCAGTCGGAACCGAAGAACTGGACCATCGAGCCCGACCCACCGACGCGGTCTTCGACGACAAAAGCACCGGTGGACGGGAAGGCGTACACGATGACCGATGCCGATGCGGAGGACGCCAGGTAATACGCGTCCTGCGCGAACGACGCTTCAGCGTGTTCGGGCCAAGTGAGAGGGAAGTTGTCGTGATCGAACAGCGTGCCGCTCCCGTGGCATCGGTCGTTGCGGCACACGTCGCAGTGGCCCCAAGCGAGAAGACCAGAGCTCGACCAGCGGGCACCGGCGAGCCGTCGTCCTCGGTGAGGACGCCCGACGCCGCGAAGGGTGTCCCGGCAAGCGTGACTGCGCCGCTGGTCAGCCGCAGCACGGTCGAGCTTTCGCTTGGCAATGACGAGGCTGCGCTCGCATACCTTGATCGTACGGCGGTCCTCATCGAACGCCTCGGCTTGGTCGAACCGGAGTATTTCCCCTGGCAGGGAGACCATCTTGAGGCGCTGATCCGCGGCGGCCGTCGGGAAGAAGCAGCGGAGCGCGCCGCCCACTTGGCCAAGCTCGGCAACGACGGTGAGCGTCGTTGGGCCACCGGAATTGCGAGCCGGGTCAACGCCCAACTCACGTCGGACCGGGACGAGGCGCACTCCTCGTTCGAGCATTCGTTGGCTTCCTTCGAGTCGCTCGGCATGCCCTTCGAGGTAGCGCGTACGCTGCTGGCGCGCGGCGCACCGCGCGACCTCGCCGATGCGCGTCGACTCTTCCTCCGTCTCGGTGCCTCGGTATGGGCCGAGGCGTCAAGCCAGAGTTGGGATGGGAAGGAACGCCGCACGACGCTCGCCGCGGAAGAGCACTCGCAACGTCTCCTCGCCCAGTTGTCACCGGCCGAGCGCAACGTCGCGTTGTCGGTCGCGGCGGGACACACGAATCGGGAGATCGCCGCCGAACTCCATCTCAGCGTGAAGACCGTGGACCACTACTTGCAGCAGGCCTACCGATGGCTCGGCCTGCGCAACCGCACCGAGCTCGCGACAGCGATCGCCCGCTCGATCGCACCGCCGACGCGCTGACTCGAATGCGGAGATCCGCGGCTGCCCTACTCGTCCTCGGACGAGTCGGTGTCGTCGCCACCCAGACCCGATGCGCGCAGTCGTTCGAGCAGGGCGTCACGGATGCTCACACCCGGCTCACGGGCCGGATCGCCCGTTCGGCGCCAACCGAGCCTCGACGAGTACAGGAGCGGCGGGTCCTTCAGGCGGCC
>JANMYF010000295.1:0-2971 GCA_031381685.1 Acidimicrobiia bacterium | reverse complement strand
GGCCGCCTGAAGGACCCGCCGCTCCTGTACTCGTCGAGGCTCGGTTGGCGCCGAACGGGCGATCCGGCCCGTGAGCCGGGTGTGAGCATCCGTGACGCCCTGCTCGAACGACTGCGCGCATCGGGTCTGGGTGGCGACGACGCCGACGCGTCCGACGACGAGTAGCCGACTCAGACCTGGCTGGCGCGTCCCGCCCAGTAGGGAGCGCGGAGCTCGCGCTTGAGCAGCTTGCCGGAGCCCGTCTTCGGCAGCTCATCGAGGAACGTCACGCTGCGCGGGATCTTGTAGTTCGCGAGGTGGGCGCGGGCGAACTCGACCACCTCGTCGGCGTCGAGCGACGCTCCCTCTCGGCACACGACGACGGCGTGCACCGTCTCGCCCCACTCTTCCGACGGGATGCCGAACACCGCGGCTTCGAGGATCTTCGGGTGGTGCTCGAGTGCTGCCTCAATCTCGGCGGGGTAGATGTTCATCCCGCCGGAGATGATCATGTCCTTCTTGCGGTCGCAGATGTAGAGGAAGCCTTCGTCGTCGCGGTACGCGATGTCGCCGACGGTCTGGAACTCACCCCGCCGGTCGGCCGCGTACTTGTCAGCCTGCTTGTAGTACTCACTGAACACCGAGGCCGCTCGCACGAAGAGTTCGCCAGGATGATCGGGGCCGATCCCTGTCACCTCGTTGCCGTCCTCGTCGAAGAGCACGATGTCGACAAGGGGTGCCGGTTTGCCGCACGAGCCGGGCTTGCGGATCTGGTCCTCCGGTGCGAGCACGCAGTTGACGCCGAGCTCGGTTGAGCCGTAGATCTCCCACAGCGAGTCGGCGGGGAAGTCGGCGAGGTACTGGAGCTTGAGCGCGTAGCTCCAGGGTGCCGCGTTCGCGATCATTCGCTTCATCGAGGTCTTGTCGTACTTCGCCTTCACCTCGTTCGGTAGTGCGCATATCATCCGGATCGGTGTCGGGGCGCAGAACGTCGACGTGACCCGGTACTTCTCGAGGAGGCGAAGCCAATCCTCCGGCGAGAACTTGCGCTGCAGAACGACGGTCTGGCCCATCGCTGCGCTGCTCTGCATGAACCCGCCCGGACCGGAGTGATACAGCGGGCCGGTGGTGATGTAGACGTCGTTCGGGCTCGAGCCGAGCAGAGCTGCGAGCGCGGCACCCTGTCGCGGATCGGCCCGCGTCGTCCGCAAGGCACCCTTGGGCTTGCCGGTGGTACCCGACGTGTAGATCATCGTGGCGGCCGTGGCTTCGGCGTCGGCCACTTCGGGCACGGTCGACGGTGCCGCGGCCGCGAGCTCTTCGGCCACGAGCATTCCCTCGGGAGCCGGTCCGTCGAACACGAGGATCTGGCGGACCTTGGGGATCTCGTGACGAATCCGCTCGAACATGGGCGCGAACTCGGCGTCGACGTAGACGATGTCGGCATCGCAGTGGTCGGTCACGTAGGCCGCTTCCTCATCGGAGAGCCGGTAGTTCAGCGGCACCGCCGTGGTACCGATCTTGCGGCACGCATGGATGGCCAGCACGAGGCCGATGGAGTTCTGCCCGCACCACACGACCTTCGAGCCGCGCCCGGCGCCAAGTCCCTGGAACACGTGGCCAAGCCGGTTGGTGGCGAGGTCGAGCTCGGCGTAGGTGAGTTTCTGGACGGTCCCGTCGGGGCGGTCGTCGATCACCGCGACCTTGTCGGGTTGCGTGGTGGCGTAAAGGCTCAGATAGTCCGGCACACGTGTGAACCTACGCCGGGCGACGGGATCCGCACCAGCCGAGTCAGAACAGCATGTCCCGCTTGTTCACCACCGTGGGCAGCGGCTGGGTTCGAAGCCGGTGGTGGGCTACGAGCGCACCGGGAGGGCCGGCGAGGGTGAGGAGGGCAAAGCGGGTCGACCACGTCATGGCGCGGAAGATGTCGAGGATCATCACGCCGAACGCGATGCAGATCATCCCGTGGAAGTAGGCGACGACTCGCAGCATCAGGTAGTTCGCGTCACTGCGGTCGTCGAGGACGTACTTGCGGAACATGAAGATCAGCAGGAGTGCGTAGCTCACGCATTCGACGATGGCGAAGGCCTTCGTGAAGCGGATCTTGCGGGCGAGCCGCGAACGCGGCGACATGTTCTCGACGAAGGAACCGACGGGCGTCTCGCTCACGCTGTTCGACGCTACCGGTCTCTGCGCGCGTCCGACGCCGACGTGCGGCGGAGCGGACGGCGTGGGTCAGGGAATGCGGACCAGCTCGTCATACGCGCTTCCGCCGACCACCTTGTTCGGGTTCGAAGCATCGTTCAGCCCGTTCTCGTTGAATGCCCTGACGATCATCTTGTCGTCCGCCGACATCGTGAGGCGCTTGGCATCGAGCTGGTCGATTCGCCGGTAGGCGACGACCGTGTCCGCATCGGTGGTGTCGTACGACAGATCGAGCCGGGTGCCGTTGTCGCGCAGGTACCACGTTCCCGACGACGACCCCACGGAGGCGACGTTCGTGGTGAACCTCCCGTTGGCGTTCGGCAACCCGGGGACCTTCTTGACGACGAACACGGCGGTGTCGTTGGGGCCGTACGGCACGTCGCCTCCCGACGAGTTGCCTTTGGTGAACGTCACCTTGACGGTCGACTTGACCCATCGGTACTTGCCGGCGAGGCGCTGCGGAGTGAACACCGGTTTGGACGCCGACGGCTTCTTCGGGGCAGCCTCCACCTGCATCGTCGGGGTGACGGTGATCAGGCCCAGGCCGAGCAGGGCGGTCGCGAGGAGTCGACGTGTGGTCATCCCTCGATGGTGACGGGGGCGGCGCCACCCGACATCCGGGACCCCCCGATTCCTTTCTATGTTCTGGGTGCCGGCGCCTGGCTCCAAGCGCGTCCGAAGGGATGGCCTGCCTCATCGCAGGTCAGTCCCGGTGGCGTCTTGGTAATCGGGGGTTGAGTGAGGAACCGTTCCGTTTCGTCGGAGCGGTTGGACGGGAACCTGT
>JANMYF010000260.1:0-14353 GCA_031381685.1 Acidimicrobiia bacterium | reverse complement strand
TTTGCCTTTCCATTCACCCGACCACGTGATTGGACTACCGACTTTCCAGTCAGTCTTGACCGTTGCACCCATGAAGTACTTCTCGATGGCCTTCGGACCGATCAAGGCCGCCCAAACTTGCTTCTTGGACGCGGAGATTGTGGTTGAGACCTCGGCGGTGTGCTCACTCATTGGGAGTCTCTCTCATACTTCGTGAAGGAACGTCCGTAGCCGGTACCCGAATGCTGCCGTGCGCAAACACCAACCGCCGCCATGAACCGGGGTCACTCGGGCGTAGCGGCCAACCACCCCGGACGAACGAACGTAGAGGTCCGCTCGGCCGCGAAAAGAAATCAGCGCGGTGGTCGAAACGCGTCGTGGAGTCCAGCAGCGGCTCCCAACGTCCGTCGACTCGTTTCCGCCAGCTACGCGTAGTAGGCGGACGGTGACAGCTTGATCGCTCGACAGACCGCCCAGGTCGGAAGCCGCGACGGTACGCCATGAACGTGTAGGTCATCTTGCGAGAACGTTCTCCCGTGCGAAGTAGGCGGCGGTCCGTTTCAGGATTGCTTCCGAGTGCGAGGATCCGGTTCTGGCGCTCGCAGTCGGAAACTCGACGCATTCATCGCTCGTGACACCAGGCTTGCGCCCGCGTAGGGAACCGGCCCGGAGAACCTGGGGATTCTCGCAAAAGGATGGGGGCCGGATTCCCCCACAATTTGCCAAAACTAGCCCAAACTCGCCACAACTTCCGGCTACTTTGCCTAAGCGCAAAGCCGTGCACGGTGAAGCGCACAGGGCAAGCATTCCTCCGCTTTGCCGACGGCGACTACGCCCTCTCGCGCCTCGAAGTGGACGGCTTCGCGGCAAACAGAACAAGGCCGCGATTCGATGAAAGCGTGTGCCGAATACATCAACCAGCGACCTCGACACAGCACGAGTCGAAGACTTCGTCGCCACGGCGCGAGCGATGGATCGTCGCCTGCGTCCGCTCGACGACGCAACACTCCTTCGCAAGACCGGTGTCCTCCACAACGGATGCGCTACCGTCGCCGGCCTGCTCGCCCTGGGCGAATGTCCGCAAACATCATCATCGGACCCGCACTCGAACTCCCAGTCCTCCTCGCACTCACCAAAGTCCTCCTCCGCATCAAGCCACGATGGAACTCGGGGCCTTCGAACAACGTCAAAAACAACGCCGCCGTAGTGGCACCAGAAGGCTGACCGCACCAATCATCGTATGCGCACGTACTTAACACGGTGACACTCGTTTGACGCAGTTCTCCGGCTTCCAGGGGACTGATGCAGCCGTTCACGGTGAGCTTCTTCTTCTCGAACGGGAGGGCGGAGGAGATGGGCATAGGGGTGATGACTCCGTTCAGTCGGTGGTGGAGGGGGTGGTGGTTCGGTCGGCGCTGAGCCGCCGGCGGGTGGTGGCCAGATCGAGCGGTCGGCCGGTGTTGCGGTCGATGACGACGGGCTCAATAGCTGCCGTCGGGCATCCGCGTCATCGGGGACGTGAGCCGGCTGCGGGCGTTCTGGTAGTGATCGATGCGTGCGGTCGCGAGCACTCGCGTCGTGGCCGGCTTCTGCTCCCACTGTGGCCTCCGGCGCATGAGTCCGTCAAATGGACTCACCACGCGACGATGGCTAATTTTGCGTTCCATGGACAACGTCTCTCTTGCCCGTTCCATGCGCGGATCCATCGGCATGCTTGCCATGCACTGGCTCATGAGCCCGTCCACCGCACAGAAGGCAGTCGCTGCCGGCATGCCGGCCGACTCGCTTGAGGCCTACGCCGTGGGCCGCTTCGGCGTGCTGGGTGATTGCCCGGTGGACAACGTTGTCGGCGCAGCCTGTTTCTGGGAACCCGACTTCCTGCGGGGCAAAGTGCGAGCGGGGCGCGCCGTCATGTTGCCCCACGCCGGCGCGGCGATCTTCGCCCGGATCTGCCAGGAGTGGGGCGCCGAGCACCTCGCCGGGTTCGACGGGTCGGACCGTCTGGGTGAACTCGCCGAACGGGTCGTGCGGGCCGCCAGCCCGCTCGGAGCGCCCACGTTCGCCGGCTGGCGCGATCTGCCGCTTCCGCCGGTCGGGCCAGCCCGCACCTTCCAGCTGTGCCAGACCCTGCGGGAGTTGGGCTTCGCCCGTCACAGCACCGCGGTGATGGCCTCAGGCATGACCCCGTTGGTGGCCATCATGAGCGGGCCCACCGGCGCGTGGAACGCCAAGATGTTCGGGTGGCCCGAGCCCTACCCCGACGGCGCACCCTTCGCAGAAGCTCGCAAGGAGATCGAAGCCGTCAGCAACACCCTGCACGCCCCCGACTTCGACACGCTCTCCGACGACGCGCGTGACGAGTTCCGCACGCTGGCCAAAGCTGCGCTGGCCCACGCGTCGGCGAGTCTGTCCGCTGCCTCCGGCGCCGTCGCTCCCAAGGACTGATCATGGCAACGAACGACACGACCAACAACATTGATGTCGCCTCGGTCGACGAGGCGCTCACGACCACCCGCGCGGTTCGCCGCCGACTCGACCTCGACCGGCCGGTCGACCACCAGATCATTCTCGACTGCATCGACGTCGCCGAGCAGGCGCCGTCGGGTGGCAACCAGGGCAGCCGGCGTTGGATCGTGGTCCGCGACCAGAAACTGAAACATCAACTCGCCGAGCTCTACATGGCCTCGGCCGGCAAGTGGATGATCGAGGCCCACGACAACATCGCTGGCACCGGCCATCCGCAGGAGAAGGTGATGGCATCAGCCGCGCACCTGGCCCGCCACCTCGCCGAGGTCCCGGTGATTGTCATCCCGACCATCATCGGCGTCCACGACGGCAGCGGCCGCCCAGGCCTGTTCGACTCGGTCATCCAATCGGTGTGGAGCTTCTGCGTGGCGTTGCGCGCCCGAGGGCTGGGCACCGCGTGGACCACCGCCATCCTCACCCGCCAGGACGACATCGCCACCCTGTTGGGCATACCGGAAGGTATGACCCAGATCGCCATGATCCCGGTGGCGTGGAGCAAGGGAACCGACTTCAAGCGGGCGCCGCGTTACCCCGCCCGCGAGATCACCTACGTCGACGGGTTCGCCCGCACCTGGGAGCACGGACCGAGCGACCCGCCCCGTCACTCCGACGGCCCCGGCACGATCGTCGAGGTCGACATCAAGGCACCCGCCTCGGTGGTGTGGCCCTATGTGAGCGACATCAACTTCGGCGCCGCCGCCAGCGACGAGTTCGTCGGGGCTCGCTGGGCTGACGGTTTCGACGGACCCGCACAAGGTGCCCAGTTCATTGGCGCCAACACCCACCCCGCGATCGGGCAGTGGGAGGTGCCCTGCTTCGTCGACCACTACGAGGAAGGCCGCATCTTCGGCTGGGCGACCTCAGATCCTGCCAATCCCGGTGCCCGCTGGCGCTTCGAGCTCGCCTCCATCGCCGGCGCTACCCGGCTGCGGTATTGGGTCATTCTCGGCCCTGGCCCATCGGGGATCAGCGCCGCCATCAAGTCGATGCCCGACAAGGAACCGCGCATCCTCCACCGTCGCATCGATGAGCATCGGGCGAACATGCAACGTGTCGTCGACGCCATCAAGGCCGCCGCCGAGGCCGACGCCACCGCCGCCCGAGCCCAACGCCGCGAGAGCGGCGGCAGCCGTCCGCCGCTCTCGTAGTCAGGCGGTTACTCGGCCCGGGCCTTGATCTTCTCGATCACTGCGAGCGGTTCTTGCGGGTCATGTCGTGGCACTGCTCGGTTCGTTCGATCGTTCGGTGTCGATCTGCTCGCCGGCTTCGGCGGCGAGACTGATGAGGGTCTCGAGGTCGGCGATCTTCTCGTCGAAGCTGCCGTTCACGCCGACACGCAGTGTGGTGACCCCGCTGCGTTCATAGGCGACCAGGCGATCGCGAATCATGCCCGGCGGACCGACGAGGTTGGTGCCGAGACCGATCTCGATGGGGACGCTTGCGGCGGCAGCATCGCGATCGCCCGACGCCCAGAGCCGCTGCACCTCGGCGACGTCGTCGCCGTAGCCCTGGCGAGCGAACGCGTCGTTGTAGAAGTTCGTCGTCGCCGAGCCCATCGCTCCGAACGTGAACGCATAGCCGTCGGCGTGGCGGCGACCCGCAGACCGGATGGCCTCGGGATCGTCTTCGGTCAGCTCGAGGCCGACGGCGACGACGCGATCGATGTCGTCGAGGGTTCGGCCGGCCGTTTCGGCACCAGCTCGGATCGGCTCGAAGAACGCGTCGGCGGTCGCCGGGAAGAATGAGTTGCCGATCCACCCGTCGGCGAGCTCGCCGGTGAGCCGGAGGTTGGCAGGGCCGAGCGAGGCGATGTAGACGGGGATCGGTGCGGTCTCGGCACGCGAGCGGATCGCCCGACCCTGACCATCGGGCAGCGGGAGGCGATACAGCGAACCGTCGTACTCCAAGCGTTCACCCGCGCCGATCATCCTGAGGATCTCGATGGTCTCACGGGTTCGCTGCACGGGGCGGTCGAACGGCACCCCGTGCCACCCTTCCATGACCTGTGGGCCGCTCGCCCCGATTCCCAGGATCAAGCGCCCGTTCGACAGCACCTGGACCCCCTGGGCGGTCATCGCCAACATCGCGGGTGTCCGCGCGCCGAGCTGGGCGATACCGGTCGCAAGGCTCAGCCGCTCGGTCACCGAGGCGATCGCGGCGAGCGGCGTGAAGGCGTCGTAGGCCCAGTACTCCGCTACCCACACGGAGTCGACGCCGATGCGTTCGGCCTCGCGTGCGAGTTCGAGGAACCGCGGCATGGCCGGGTCGACCGAGAGCCCGATCTTGATGGTCATCGCGCCATGCCTGTGGATTCGGCGAGTCCCTTGACGACCGTGCGCACGCGTTGCGTGTTCTGGATCTCGATCGTGTTCTCGACCGTAGGGCAATCGGCGTTCCTCATGGTCTCGTTCCCTTCGTGTTCGGTGCGGGTTTCGCCGTCGACTGCCCTGGTTTCATGATGGAATCTAACCAGCTGACACAAGCGATCGACATCCGCACGGCCAGGTGCGCACCGACTTCACCCCGACGCGCATGAACCGGATCGGACCACGCAGCCCTGTCCGACGTCGACTTGACCGAACAAGACCTTCACGCCATCGCCGCCGAGTTTCGCGGCAGCATCGCCGTCTCGACGAAAGCCGTGAGGTCGAACCCCGCTGAGGCGCTCTGCTCCGAGGCCGATCGCGTGCACGCGTCGATGATTGTCATCGGCAACAAACGAGTGCAGGGCGTGGCGCGCGTGTTGGGATCAGTGGCGGGCACCGTCGCCAAAGAAGCGCCCTGCGACGTATGCATCGTCCACACCTACGACTGAGATACGACGCGACAGGACTCCGCAGTCTTCGTTGCTCTCGGAGCAACATACCCCCCGAACTCGCGACCACACAATCCTTGGCGCGTCCGGTTCATCGAGCCCGGCTCCCATGCGACCGAGGGTCCGGGCAGGACAGTCCGGCGCCTCCGACGCCGAGCCGGCACCTTCGACAAGGGAGCGGTCCTGACACTGCCGCGAACGTTTGCCGCTCGTTGATCGGGGTACCTGGGCACGAGCCGCTCAACCAAAGGACACGTAAACATGACGACAGTGCCGCCCACCCCATCCGACAGCGATCACGCCAACCACGACGGCGATGCAGACTTTCGCGGGTCCGGTATCGAGAAGACCAAGCGCGACGTGGACGATGTGTCGGTCGACGAGGACGTGACGATCGACGCCGAACTGTCGTCGCCCGAGACTATGGCCCACGTTCGCGAGCATTACGAAGACATGACCGAGATCGGCGCCACGATTGATGGCGAGGGCAAGATCAACGGAGTTGTGGTCGACGACGACTGAGTCTCCAGATGGTTTGGAGAATTGGTTCGGAGTTATCACCGATCGCGGCGAGCTCTTCGCCGATCCCGCGTTTCACGGAGGGAACGCATGGGTACGGCGAATTCATGAACGAGACGACACCCCACGTCGATGATCCGGCGGTCACAGCGAACGATGTTCCGACCGAGCCGACCCTCATGGAGATACTTGCCGATTACGGGTCAGCCGGGTTTTCGGCAGACGCGTTTGCGACGGAGGAGGGCACAGTCATCTGCGGCGTGTGCGGCGCAACGACGGCCGCCCCCAATCTCGAGGTGCACTCCATTCGGCGCTTGGAAGGTGAATCGGACCCGGCTGACATGACTGGCGTCCTTGCCGTCATCTGTCCATCCTGCGATGCACGGTCCACGATAGTGCTGCGCTTCGGCCCGGAAGCTTCGCCCGGCGAACAGCGCCTCTGGCAGGAGAGCGCTGACCGCCGCGACAGCGAGGAACTGCCCGGCGACGCAACGCCTGGGGAGGCTGCGGCATCGGCACCGGAAACAGTCACACAGGCTCATTCGGCCCGACCGAGACCGCGGCCGGAGCGCTGATCCACGTGCCACTTCCAGCGAACGCTCCCGACTCGAGATGGGCGACTGATGAATGGGGCACGCCAGGCCCGGGCACGGGATCTGTGTTCACTGACCGACGACGCGGAAGGAGTACGTGATGGTGTTGAACAAGAAGGAGAAGCAGCGCCTTCCGGGCACGTTGAAGCGTTCGCCGGAGAAAGCGCAGGCCACGTACATGCATACGCTGGAATCGGCCGAGGAAGTGCACGGTGATGGCGAGGCGGCGCATCGAATCGCGTTTGCTTCGCTGAAGCATTCGTTCGAGAAGGTGGGTGATCACTGGGAACCCAAGGACCAGCCGGGCCCAAGCGACCCCCAGGACGCCAAGCGGGGTGAGGACGCTCTTCGGAGCACGACGCCGACGGCCGGAGGAGTCAACGCGAACGCGACCAAGGTGCATTTGCTCGACATCGCGAAGCGCCTCGAGATCTCCGGCCGCACGCGGATGACGAAGGCCGAACTGGTCGCCGCGATCGACCGGGCCAACAGGGCAGCCACGTCGAAGAGCGCCCGAAAGTGACGAACCAGCGGACTCTTTGTACCGTCCGGCGCTCGATCGACGGTTGTTCGTGCGATCAGCGGACATGACGGAGTAGTTGTGATTGTTCGCTATCTCGAAGTAGCCGCGATTGTCTTTGCGTTGAATCTTCTACCGGCGTTCGGTCCCCCAACGTGGGCGGTGCTCGTCTTGTTCAAACTGAACTGGCATCTCCATCCCGTCATGCTTGTGGTGATTGGTGTTGTCAGCGCCGGAGCTGGCCGTTTCCTCCTCGCGTTGGCCACGAAGGGAAGTCGGAAATGGCTCCCGAAGGAGCGGGTTGCCAGCCTCAAGGCGGCCGGGACCTACCTTCGCAAACACCGGGCCGGATCGGCAGCCGGTCTGGCCGTCTTTGCCGTATCGCCCCTGCCATCGGCACAGTTGTTCGAAGCGGCGGCTCTTGCCGACATTCCACTGGTACCGGTCACTGCAGCGTTCATGACTGGCCGGGTACTGACGTACTCGTTGTACCTCGGCGGCGCCGCGGCCGCGCAGAAGTCGTTCGGCGACACCTTCCGCAAAGGCCTCACATCGCCTTACGCCATCGGCATCGAGATCGCCATGCTCATCGGTGTTGTCCTGCTCGCGCGTGTCGACTGGGCCGAACGCCTCCACATTTCCCCGTCCACGTGACGTCCACGAAGGCGGCGTCCCACCCAGAGTGCTGCGCCAACCCCGCTCCATGAACCAGCCAACACCCGCGGCGAACCGGGCGCCGCCGTCACGACGTTGAGGGGCTGGCGGTTGCGTTGGGCTGCGACGGGCCGGGTTCGTGAAACGACGGCGTGGCGCCGTAAGGTCGGCCCATGCCCACGCCCGCCCGTGTCGTCATCGCTCCGCCCACCGGGCCACTGCTCGTGGAGGAACTGGAACTCCCTGATCCCGGTCCCCGGCAGGTGGTCGTTCGACAGTTTGCGTCGGGCATCTGCCACAGCCAGCTTCACCAGTTGCACCGGCCACGCAGTTCCCCACTGCTCCTCGGCCACGAGTCGACCGGGGAAGTGCTGGCGGTTGGGTCCGAGGTGACCCACCTGTTTCCGGGTGACCTGGCCATGATCACCTGGGTGCCGCGCAACCCGCAGGCGGCGTCACGTTGGGGCGGTGGCATCACGCTGGACCTCGTTGACGGCCGCAGTGCATCCACCGCTGACGTGTTCACGTGGGCCAGCCATTCGATCGCCGACGAATCGATGGTGGTGAAGGTGGCCCCGAACGTTGCTCACGACGTCACATCCATCATCGGCTGCGCGGTGATGACCGGCGCAGGTGCGGTGATGAACACCGCGGGTGTGAAGGCCGGTGATTCCGTGGCGATCTTCGGGGTCGGCGGTGTGGGTCTGTCGGCCGTCACGGCCGCTGCCGTCGTCGGAGCCGACTCCATCATCGCGGTGGACCTGGATCAGACCAAGCTCGACTTCGCCAAGCGCTTCGGAGCCACCCACACGGTGAACGCGTCGGCGGGTGACGCAGTGGAACAGATCCGGGCCATCACGCGGGGCCGCTACGAAGGGCTGGGTTTCCGAGGCATGCCGGTCGAAGGGGTGGACTACGCGTTCGACTGCATCGGGGCCAAGGTCACGATGGAGCAGATCCTGTCCGCCGTCCGCCCAGGCCGCTTTGGCGTGGGCAAGGGCGGGACGGCCGTCCTGGTGGGCGTCCCCACGACCGGCATGGATCTCAATGTGGCCGAACTGTTGATGACCGAGAAGTCCTACGTCGGCTCCATCGGCGGATCGTGCACGCCGGATCGCGACTTCCCCACGTTCGTGCAATGGCACGAGGACGGCCGCCTGCTGCTCGATGAGATGGTCACAGCACGCTTTGCGCTCGACGAGGTCAACGAGGCCGTGGAGGCGCTCACGAACGGCAAGATCAGCGGGCGGGCGATCTTCGACATCGCGCCCTGACGACGAGCCCGGGGTTCACGAGGTTGCCACGCGAAAGGACTTCGGCCGCAGGCGGTTCAGCTACAGCTACACCGCGCGGAGGAACTCGCCGAGCACCTCGATGAAGGATTCGAAGTTCTCCCGCCGGATGTTGTGACCCGCGCCCTCGATCGAACGAGTTGTCACGTGCGGGCTCATCGCCGCCAATCGATCGGCGAGTGCCGACGTGAGGATCCCGTCGCGGCCGGGGTCACCGTGGATCAGAAGCGTCGGGCAGGCAATCCGATCGATCACACGCGTCCAAGACACGATCCCGAGACCATCGGCCGCTTCGACCCGCATCTGCTGTTTCGAACTCACCCAGTCGGGGCGGTCGAGGTGGTCCCATGACGGATGCTGCTCGAACCCCATCTGCTCGATCTCGTCATCGGTCATGTCGGCGAGCGAAGCCACCCATGCGCGAACACCTTCGAGGCGTCGTTGTGCGGTCTGCTCGGCTTCGACTTCAGTCTCGCGCCATGGTGGATCCTCGAGAGCGAGACGCGCCACGAGATCCGGATAGCGAGCCGCCATCTCGGCCGCGGTTGCCGCGCCAATCGAGTGGCCGACCACCGCAGGGCGTTGGAGCGCCAGACCGGTGATGACCGCGGCGAGGTCGTCAACCATGTGCGACACATCACCGACAGCAGTGGACGACTTTCCATGGTTGCGGGCATCGACCATCACCACGTCGAAGTCGGCTTCGAGTGCCTGCGCCGTCCGCCGCCAACACAACCCGCTGTCGCTGAATCCGTGGACCAACACGACCGGCGACTGCTCGCCGCTACCCGTCCGGTAATAGTGCATGCGCACGGCACCGGCGGCGACGTCACCCTCGGTCCACACACGTTCCGGCAGAGACGTCACGCGCTCCATTCTGCCGTTCGTGTCAGGCGCATCAGGACGCCGGCGCGCTCGCTGAACGCCTCACATCCTCGTTGGTCTTTCCGCTCTTCACGGAGTACGGGTGATCTTCGCTGTCCCAGCCATCGATCGAAGCGTCGTCTCGGGTGCGGAGCAGCAACCACTGCTCCTTCGTTGCACTCTGCTCCCGTCCCCCACGACGTCGGCCTCCGGTGCGCAGCAGCACGAAACGGCCCGACAGCTTCTCCCCGTGCAAGATCACGTGGAGTTCACCGGCGCGAACGGCCTCGACCGGGTTCTCCCCGGGCCCGGGTTCCCACGTGCCCCAGTCCCACACGATCACGTCACCCGCCCCGTAACTACGTGAGGGGATCACACCCTCGAAGTCGAAGTAGTCGAGCGGATGGTCTTCCACGTGCACGGCCAGCCGGCGCAGGGACGAATCCATCGTCGGTCCCTTGGGCACCGCCCAGCTCGCCAGCACGCCGTCCATCTCCAAACGGAAGTCGTAATGCAAGCGGCGGGCGCGGTGCCGTTGCACGACGAAACGACGGCCGTTCGCCGGCGGAGGAACGGTCTCGCCCCGCGGCTCCGATCTGTTCACCGCCTTCGGCTCGGCCGAACGAGTTCCGAGCGGATCAGTGTCCGGCGTTGCGGTCATGGGTACCTCCGTTCTGATCACCGGCGGTGGGCGGTCACCCGTCTCCCGTTTGAACCACTCATTCGTACACCGCGCTGCCCGCGACTCGTATCCGTTCGTACGTTTCGCCATCATCCGCGACATTGGTGCAGACCCCGCTCGATGGCTGGCGGTCATCGAAGACCTGGAAGAGCAGAGCCGCGCTGACTTGAGCGTCTATACATAAGATTCCTTGAGCGCTGCGACAAAAACGGGTGGTTGGCTATGGCGCCTTCGCCGTGGCCTGAACCTTCGATCGACCAGCACGACGTCGACGCGCTGCTCGACATCGCGGAAACCGCCATCGCCACGGCGCTCGCCGGCCATCGCCCCGCGCTGCCCCCGCTGGAGTCGCTGCCACCGTCACTGCACCGTCGGGTCGGCGCGTTCGTCACCCTCAACGTGCACGGCCAGCTGAACGGATGCATCGGCACCATCAACGGCGCCGAACCGCTCGGTCACTCCGTCGCCCGACTCGCCCTGTCCGCCGCGTTCGCCGATCCCCGCCTGCCATCGCTGCAGCCCGCCGACTACGCGCACCTCGACATAACCATTTCGCTGCTGTCACCGCTGTCGCCCATCGCAGCCGGTTCGCGCGCCGACCTGAAGGCGGCGTTGCGGCCCGGTCACGATGGCCTGGTCATCCACGCCGGCGAACGACAGCCTCTGGTCCTGCCGACTGTGTGGGAGCAACTCCCCGACCCGGACGACTTCTTGGACCACCTCTGGTGGAAAGCCGGCATGCGACCGCGCACCGGGCCCGCCGGCATGTGCGCGTTCCGCTTCAGCACGCAACACCACGAGCGCCGCACCGGTGGCGTTGCCCGCGTCGCGTAGCGCCATGCCGCCGACAGCGCTCACGGCCGTATGGTGGTGAGCCTGGGGTGGGGTGTGCAACGAAAATGGCGCCACACTGAACTCCCCCGCCGGAGTTCCCGTCAGCCCCTTGCCGAGATGATCGTCTCTAGCGTCGCCCGTTCGGCCAGGTCACGAAGGGCATGTTCACGACCACTCCTGGTTTCTCGATCGTCACGTCGCCGCTCTGCTCAGCCTCTTGGACGTCGGCCGCGGACTTCAGTTCACGCGCCTGCGCCGGGTCAGCCCAGGTCACTTGGTGAATGGACCGCAGGGGCGTGTACTTCGCGTCGCCCGGCGGATACGGAAACACATCAGGTTGGAAGCCCAGGGGCCCCATGCCGGTGGGGCCATTGGTGAAGACGTAGACGGGGGCGGTGGCGCTGTCGGGCACCTGCGCCAAAGCCGGGACAAACAGCACTGGCGAGCTCATCATGTTCGAGAGGAGCTTGGCGATCTCCTCGTCCGACACCTCGGTATGGACGAAGCGGATTTCCTGTCCTTCCGCGTAGGCCAGGCCCGCCGGGATCGTCGGCACGTCCGCCGTGGAGCCCATGTCCATGCCGGCCGCGGTCACCGAAGTCGGGCTGACGGTCGGTGTTGGAGAGTCATCGGAACCACAGGCTGCAGTAAGCAGCGCGAGCGAGAGACCGGCCGCGATCGCAGCGGCTTTTCTCGAGAAGAAGGGGCGCATTGAGTTTACTCCTCAGCAAGATTGGCTTCTGGTGGTGAAACGAGGCCCGGTCGATGTGGAGATCACGTCGAGGACACAGTGACACGAATGATGACCGGCCGACGCCAACGCGTTCGGCTGCGAGGTCTGCCCGGATCCGGCTTGACCGTCACCATGCTGTCGGCGCCCATCCCACTGTGGCTCATGCCGTGATCGTTTCGGCACGCCGGCAATCGGGGAGCTCGTCATCGATGCCCCTAGGTCCCTGACCGTTGTTGCGAAATCGGAACGTGACGGTTTCACCTTTGGTCACCAACCAGGAGCCCGAGCGGAGGTCCGGCCAGGCGGCGATCGCGCCTACGGCGCTTCGATCTTCTGACCTTCCCCGATCCAGGCAGAGCCGATATCCACGACTCTCGGTCGTCGCGTAGGTCAGGACAGGCAGAACACTCGGACGAACTCCACCAGGTGATGGGCCTGAGCGGCGACCGCGAACACCGAAACAGTCATCGGCATGACGACCAACCAGGCCAACTCAACCCGTGACCCGCAGCAGTCTCGCGTGAGCGCCTCGACTCGAGCGGCGACGTCGGAGCCCAACAGCGCCAAGGCAGATCCCTCCTCGTCGCGGCGAGCGAGCGCGGCTCGGGCAATCGCACGGGCGACGACCTTCGGGTCGCCGACCTCGCGTGCGGCGTCCTGGTCGGCCCATCGCTCGGTCGCGAAGCGGACCCGTCGAGCGGCCGGCCGCAACGGCGGCACCATGGCCGCGGCGACCTCCGTCGCCACGATGAAACGGTGGTGACCGTGACGGCGATGGGCGCGTTCGTGGGCGAGCATCGCTCGACGCTCGTCGGCGTCGAGCAGCTCCAACATTCCCGTCGAAACGACGACGTGGGGATGCCGACCGGGAACCGCGAACGCGGTCGGGGTTTCGACCTCGATCACGAGCAGGTCGCCGTCGGGTATCGGAACTCGGCGAGCTTGGTGCTGTCTCGCCAGCGATCGCGCCGCTGACGCCGTACCGCCGGTCACTGCGGCGAGCGCGACCACGCCGAGCCATGCGGCACGTGCACATGGCCGTCGAGGGCATCTCGGCACCATCCGAGGCGATCCAGAACGAAGTCCCCGCCCAATCCACTGGTTCTGCTCCACCGCCTGCCGCGATGATTTCGCCTCGGATCCTGACCACTTCTCGAGATCTCGAGCCAAGCAAGACGTCAGGCAGAAGACGCTCACGTTGCTCTACTTCGACGACTGCCCCAACTGGCGCCTTCTCAATGCGCACCTGATCGAACTGGCCAAGGAATTCCCGAACTTCGTCGTCACCCGACAGTTGGTCGACACTCCCGACGAAGCCGAGCGCATCGGCTTCCACGGCTCCCCGACCATCCTCGTCGACGGCATCGATCCCTTCGCCAACCTCGATGCAGCCGTTGGCCTGTCATGCCGCGTCTACCAAACACCGGAAGGGCCAGCCGGGACACCGAGTATCGAGCAGTTGCGCGCCGTACTCGCCCAGACGTAACTGCCGACCCACCGCGACGATGCGCCTCTACCCGACCTTGGCCCCGACCGCCCCGATGACGGCCGGACCCCGGACAGAGGTGAGCGAAAGGCCGAGGGACCAAAGGGACCTTCGGCCCTGGTCACACCTGGTGATCCCAGTACCGTGATGTCATGGCTGTTACTGCCAACGAGGTCAACGCGCTGGAGACAAGAGTTCAGGCGCTCGTGCAGGACACGACGCTGGGGTACGACCAGAAGCTACGCCGGCTCGCCGCTCTCGCCACCGAGATGCTTCCGTACCCGATCCTGTCCGAAGCGTGCGCGGACGCACTCAGAGATCGAGTGATCTGCGACATGTACGAGGGAAACGCGCCCTTCACCGCGCGCTACATCCTCCCGGACTACGAAAAAGCTGTGCGGCAGGGCCTGGCGTACCTCGAAATGCCGCCGCCGACCGATCTCGATGACGCGCTGTCGTTCCTGCAGATCATGTATTCGCACGTGCCCAGCGTGACGACCTACCCGGTGTATCTGGGCGACCTCGACAAGGTGCTGGCTCCGTTCGTCGATGACACCGTGACCAACGCGGCCCTCGACGCCAAGTTGCGTCGCTTCTGGATCGCCATCGACCGAATGCTGCCCGACGCGTTCGTGCACCTCGACCTCGGCCCGCACGACAGTCGCATCACGCGTTCGATCCTGCGGGTCGAACGGTCATTGCGCCAAGCCGTTCCGAACATCACGCTCAAGGTCGACCCGACGATCACGCCCGACGATCTGGTCGAGGATGCCGTGTGCACCGTGTTCGAAACGGGCAAGCCGCACTTCGTCAACCACCCGATGATGGTCGGCGACCACGGCGAGCGCTACGCCGC
>JANMYF010000240.1:0-2141 GCA_031381685.1 Acidimicrobiia bacterium | reverse complement strand
TTCAACGACCTCGACGCTGCGCTGGAACGTCAAACCGCGATGACCGACGTCCTCGACGCCGTCAGCACGGCGCGAACTGATCTGTTGCCCGTGTTCGAGGCGGTGACACGCCATGCATTCCGGCTGTGCGACAGCGCAACGGCGAGCCTCTACGTGCGTGAAGGCGACACACTCGTGCGCTCGGCCACGCTCACTCCGAATGAAACGAGCGCGTCCGAGTGGAAAGCCGCAGGCGTCGACGTCGGTTGGACGATCCGACTCGATCAGGTGGGCCTGCACCCGGCGATCGACACCGCGCTGACTGGAAAAGCAATCCGCCTCGGTGGCGCCGCGGAGCTCTACGAGCGGTATCCCGATTTCCCACCGCTGACCGGTGTCCGAGACGCCCTCACCCTGCCGCTGCTCCGCAATGGCGCAGTCATCGGCGTCCTCGCGTTCATCCGCACGGCCGGGGTGTACTCGGATGCCGATCTCGGCCTCCTCCAGACCTTCGCCAACCAGGCCGCCATCGCCGTCGACAACGCGCGATTGCTGCGCGAGATCGAGGAGCGCAACAACGATCTCGCCGAGTCGCTCGAGCTGCAGACCGCCACCAGCGACATCCTTCGCTCGATCAGCGCCAACCCGGGTGACGTGACAACGGTGCTGGAGGAGATCCTGGCCCGGGCTGTCGCCCTCTGTGACGCCGAGGAAGGAGGTTTGCTCATCCGCCACGACGACCTCCTCCGGTTCGACGCGCAAATCACTCGCAGCGGCGGTTCGGTGTTCCTCGGGAGGGAAGTTCCCGTCGCCGATGCGGGGGTGAACCTCAAGGCACGTGACGAACGCCGGCCGGTGTTCGTCGACGACTTCGATGCCTTCATGCGCAAGCGCCAGGACCCGACGGCGTTGCCGTTCATCGACACTCAACGGATCGGAAGCTTTCTCACGGTTCCACTGATGCAGGACGACGTGTGGCTCGGCAACATCAACGTCAATCGCGTGGACGTCCGACCGTTCGACGAACGGACCGGACCGATCCTCCAGGCCTTCGCTGACCAAGCCGCGATCGCCATGAGCAACGCCAAGCTCTTCAATGACCTCAATGAGGCGCTGGACCGCCAGACGGCAATGACCGAGGTACTCGACGCGGTAAGCACCGCCCGGCTCGATCTGTCTCCGGTGTACGAGGTCGTTGCGCGACATGCGGGCCGGCTCTGCGGAGGACACGAGGCGCTGGTGACCATTCGAGAAGGTGACGACGTCGTCGTCGCATCACGGGTGGTCGATTCGCCGGAGGGATACGCGACCTTCGGGGCACGACTCCCCATCGATGATTCGAGCCCTATGGGACTTGCATGCCTCACCGGCGAGCTCGTGCACGTCCGCGACTGGTCGTCGGCCGCCGACGACTATCTTCCGAACGCCAACGGACGAGTGGTCGGAGCGAAGGCGTCGCTCGCGGTCCCGATGCTGCGCAACGACATCGCAGTCGGGGTCCTCGGGTTCATGGGTGACTACGCCGCCGATCTCACCGACTCGCAGGTCGCGCTGCTCCAGGTCTTCGCCAACCAGGCCGCCATCGCCGTCGACAACGCCCGGCTGCTCCGCGAGATCGAGGCCCGCAACAACGACCTCGCCGAGTCGCTCGAGCTGCAGACTGCAACGAGCGAAGTGCTCGCCCTCATCAGCGCCAATCCTGGCGACCTCGAAGCCGTCTTCACCGGGATCTGCGTGCAGGCGGCCCGGCTGTGTGGGGCGGACCACAGCGGCATCCTCCGCTACGAGGACGGCCAGATCATCGTCGCCGCGTCCAGCGCACCCGAGAACCGTGCCGTCCTCGGGATGCACCTCGGACCAGCGCCCAAGTACCAGATGCCGGAGCCCGTGTTCATCGACGACCTTCGCGTGCTTTCGACATTCGCCGCCGATCTTCCCCTACCCGTCGTCAGCGCCGTGCGAGTGCCCCTCCATTTCGACGGCACGCTCTACGGACAGCTCACGGTCGGCCGGGGCGAGGTGCGGCCCTTCGAACCACGGCACGGCCGGATCCTCGAAGCCTTCGCCGAGCAGGCTGCAATCGCCATCAGCAACGCGAACCTGTTCAAGGCGCTGGAAGAGCAGACACGCATTGCCGACGAGGCCAACGCGGCGAAAGGGTC
>JANMYF010000207.1:0-7959 GCA_031381685.1 Acidimicrobiia bacterium | reverse complement strand
CCGGAGGGCATCGCCGGGGCGTTCCGCGCCCAAGCGGCGGAAAAGCGGCTCAAGAAGGCGCGAACCGCATCGACTCTGTCGAGCCCGAGCGGACTTGCCGTGGACGCCAAATGAGTTCAGGCACACAGCGCGGCGCTTCCGCGCTCCGCTCGGCTGCCCGCGACGCCAGTGAGATGACGACGCGGTGGTCCTGATGAGCCGGTTCAGATTGCGCTGCGCTGCTCCGCTCCGCTTCGCTGCTCGCAGCACACGTTTGTCGGCCCCGGAGGGCTGGTTCTGATGACCCTTCTGCAGACCAACAAGATGTCGGTCACGTTCGGCGGCCTGCGGGCCGTCAACGATGTCGACTTCGACGTGACCGAAGGTTCGTTGGTCGGGTTGATCGGGCCGAACGGCGCCGGCAAGACGACCTTCATCGACGGCATCACCGGCTTCGTCCCCACCAAGGGGAAAATCGTGTTCGACGGGCACGACATCACCAACCTGCCGGTGCACAAGCGTGCCGGGCTGGGGCTTGGGCGAACGTGGCAGTCGCTCGAACTCTTCGACGATCTGACCGTGGAAGAGAACCTGTTCGTGGCTGCCGACAAGCAGACGGGAAAGAACTTCCTGCTCGACATCGTTGTGCCGGGCCGACATCGGGAGCGCAAGGATGTCGAGCTCGCCATGGACGTTCTTGGGATCGGTGACCTTGCCAAGAAGAAGCCCAACGAGATCAGTCAGGGTCAGCGCAAGCTCGTGTCCGCAGCGCGAGCGCTGGCGACGCGTCCCAAGCTTCTGTGCATGGACGAACCGGCGGCCGGCCTCGACACGCAGGAGAGCTTGCAACTCGGTGCCAGTCTCCGCAACATCGTCAACTCAGGCACGAGCGTCTTCCTGGTCGACCACGACATGGGCCTGGTGCTCACGATCTGCGACTTCATCTACGTCATCGAATTCGGGATCAAGATCGCCGAAGGCACCCCGGCGGAGATCAAGCGGAATCCACGGGTGATCGAGGCCTACCTCGGTCAGTCAGCCCGTGACGAGCTGGGGAGTGATCCATCATGAGCAGTGACGCTCGGTGCTTCGCCGCTCACCACACCATTTCCCTCGACAGCACGGGTGGCGTGTCATGAGTCTTCTCACGATCAGCGACATGTCCACCGGTTACAACGGTGTTCCCGTCGTCCGCAACCTCAACCTTCATGTGGACGAAGGCGAGGTGGTCGCGCTCCTCGGTCCGAATGGCGCCGGCAAAACCACGACGCTGCTGACAACGTCGGCATTGATTCCGTTTCTGTCGGGCGACATCACCGTGCTCGGAAAGTCGATCAAGGGCCGACGTCCGCACCACGTGGCCCGTGAGGGCCTTTCGCACGTGCCCGAGGACCGGAGCCTGTTCTTTCAGCTGACCGTCCGCGAGAACCTGCGTCTCAAGGCGAAGCGAGGGTCGACCGCACTCAACGACGCACTCGAGTACTTCCCGGCCCTCGAAGCGCTGATGGATCGCCGCGCTGGACTGCTCTCTGGTGGCGAACAGCAGATGCTCGCGGTTGCCCGCGCGCTTACGGTCCGCCCGAAGCTGCTGATGGTCGACGAGATGAGTCTCGGCCTGGCACCGATCATCGTCGAGCGCTTGCTGCCGGTGCTGCGGTCGATCGCGGCGAAGAGCGGCACCGGGATCCTTCTCGTCGAGCAGCACGTGCATCTTGCTCTGGAGGTCGCCGACCGGGCCTACGTGCTCAGCCACGGCAACCTGGTCCTCGAAGGCACGGCCGCGCATCTGCGCGAGAACCGGCACCTCCTGGAGAGCAGCTACCTCGGCGGCGTCGAGCACGTGTAGGTGCTGCGGGAGTTGTCGCGTTCGGTCGCTCCAGGAGCGACTCAGCGCAACAACTGGCCGCTGCCGTGAGCCTCAGCCGAGGCGGCGGAGTTCCGCGTTGCGGATGTAGACGGTCACGAAGATCACCCACGCGACCGCTCCTGCGCCGCTGATGGCGATGCCGGAGCTGAAGTTGTGGGCGACGAAGCCGAGGCCGATCGCGCCGATGGGCATGAACCCGGCCTGGATGAGGACGAAGAGTCCCATCACCCGTCCCATCAGTGCCTGCGGGGTGCTCGACTGGATGAGTCCCTGGTTCATGTTGATGTAAAAGCCGCCACACAGGCCCATGAGGAGCGACACGATCAGCATCATCGTGAACGTGTTGGAGCGGCCCATCAGGAACGTCATCGTCGATCCCCCGATCACCGCGCGCTGGAACAGCTTCCCCTTGTTCGGCATGTCACCCTTGCGGATGAGGATCAACGAGGTGATGGCGATGCCGACGCCCATGCAGGCGAGAACGAGGGCGGAATCGCCAGCGTCTCGTCCGAGCGCTTCTTTCACGTGGACTTGAGAGGTGACCATGACCGCGGGGTTGATGGTGACGCTGGCCACGATCAACAGGCCGAACAGCGTGCGGAGGTTTCGGTCGTGCCACACATGACGAATAGCTTCGAGCGTCTCGCTGCGCACGGACCGCTTCGGCCCTCGTTCGGCCTGCGGAGGGACGCGGAGTTTGCGGAGGAAGAAGACACCGACGATCATCAAGCCGGCCTGAAACCAGAACGCGCCCTCGAATCCGAACTGTCCACCGACGGCGCGGGCGAGCACCGGTCCGAGGATCATCGATGACGTCATGGCCAGCGCGTTGATGGCGATGGCGCTGAACAACTGCTGCTTCGGGACGATGGCGGAGATCATCGAGGATCGCACCGGCGAACCGACCGCCGACGCCGATCCGGCGATGAGCGAGGCCACGATGACCCAGCCGAACGTCGCCCGGCCGGTGCCGACGAACACCGCGGTCACCGCCATGATCGCCGCGCCGGCGAGCTGGGTCGTCATGAGGAGTCGACGCCGGTCGAGGCGGTCGGCCCACACACCGGCTTGCAGGGTGATCAGCACGGTCGGAAGGCCGAGCGTGAAGACGATGAAGCCCTGCTCCCGTTCGCCGCGGTTGAGGCCCTCGAGCACGAGCCAGCCGTAGACGAACCGTTCTGCGTTGGCGACGAGGAAGAACGCGATGTTGTTGGCCCACAGGAACCGGAAGTTCGGGATCGACAGCGCGCTCCGAGGCCGAACGATGGGGACGTCGACAGCGGCCCCGTCAGCGTGATCCACCGAGGTCTGAGGTCGTTCCACAGCAACCTCGTCGGCGTGATTCACCCCTGCATGTTCGCAGGAAAGGTGAACGAAGGGCGAACTCACGGTGAACGAGGCCGGTTCGGCGCTGCGTTCGTCGTGGTCAGAGAGGGCTTCCTCCTGACTCCCCGAGCTTCGATTCCGCCGGCGCAGCACCACGGCGTGATGAGACGGGCCGACCCGCGTTTCGTATTCCCCTCGCGAGCGAGTCGTGCCGCCTCATTCCGCGTACCCGCGACCCGGGTACCACTCTCGACCTGTTTCGGTGTTTCGGACCTCCTAGGCAAGGCTGCGCGAGGCTGCCTCGTCGCGGGTGAAGTAGGCCTTGCCGTCGCCCCAGTGGTAGGTGATCACGTCATCGGGAAGTCCGGCCGCGCTGCCGCAGAGAACCTCCAGCTCTTTCGCGGTCAGGACGCCGAATGCGGCGAAGGCTTCCTCCACCGTTGGATCCTCGCGCGGGGTGTGGGTGGCGCCCGGCGACGCTGCTTCGAGCGCGGCCACGTAGGCCTCGAACGGCATCCATCCGGGCACTGTGTGCTCACCGGTCGGTCCGCGGAACAACACCGTCGGGAAGTCGTACCGGTCGTGGCCCTCGGAGTGGCGCATCACGCCGGCCATCGGCTCGTCACTTTGGTACGCGCGCACATAGTCGTTCGGGGTTCGGGCCTCGGCCCAGTCCGCTCGGTACAGCTCGGCAACGCGGCTCGACGTGAAGTCGATCAACCACCGGTCCTGGTCGAATCCCGGCACACCGGCGAAGGTTTCGAGGAACTCGTCGGCCGTTTCCGGTCCCCGTCCGAACAGGAAGATCGATTCGCGGATACGGCGGAGGCACCGGCCTTCCACGTCGCTTCCCTGCAGGGCCGCCGCCTTGATGGCGCGTCCGGCCGGGTCGGTCGAACGGAGCATGAGGTGCATGGGTTTCGGGTACGGCTGACCGGTGATCTTGGTGACCCGTCGCCAGTACTTCTCCATGGGGAGCGCCGCCGATTCGCGGGTCCACTCGGGAACTCCGGTCGAGAGGTCGCCGGCGAGTCCTCCCATGACCGTTCGCCAGTTGCACCGATCTCCGTAGCGCCACCGAAGGAGGCGGAAGATGGGTTCCGCTCCCCACGCGACGGAGCAGAGCGGATCGGTGAACTCGATGACATCGACGCGAGCAGACGGCATGGCCTCACCTTCTCACAGCGCGTGCCCGCCTCGCCTCGCCTCGCCTCGACCGGTTCGTCCGACGCCTCTGTCACTCCGAACAGTCGGGCGTTCCCGCGCGTCGGCGTGCCTGGAGTCGCCTCGCCTTGCCCGGCCCGGCCCGGCCTGGCGTCGCCTGGCGTCGCCTGGCCTGGCCTCACCTGGCGTCGCCTCGACCGGTTGACCGGCTCCACAGGCGCCGACGCTTTCACTCGGAACGGTCGGGCGTTCCCGCGCGTCGGCGCCGGCGTGCCTGGACAGGCGTCGCCTCGACCGGCTGACGGGCTCCACAGGCGCCGACGCTTTCACTCGGAACGGTCGGGCGTTCCCGCGCGTCTGCGTCGGAGGCGTCGCAGGCGTCGTGGGTGTCGTAGCCGTCGGAGTCGCTTCGGGAGTCGGAGCCCTTTGAGTGGAGTGGTGAGGAGCCCGACGAAGCTGGTTGGGTGGGGTTCGTCGATCCCGTATAGCGAGGGTTGACGGTCCTTCGGAACGCGGTAGGTGCCGAAGAGCTGGTCCCAGATCGGGAGGAAGGCGGCGTAGTTGGTGTGGATCGACGCCGGTTCGTTGGCGTGGTGCCAGTGGTGGAAGTCGGGCGTGGCGATGATGCGATGGAGTGGACGCAACCGCCACCGGACGTTGGCGTGGAGGAACAGGCCGACGATCATCTGGAGGATGGCGATGCCGCCGGTGATCTCTGCCGGGAAGCCGGCGGCGATGAGGAGGAGAACCGGAGGGCCGAGCAGGAACCCGTCGAGGTGATGGACCCGTATGCCGCTGAGCCAGTCGAGCTTTTCGCCGGTGTGGTGCACGGAATGGAACCGCCAGAGCGCGGCCTTCTCGTGGGCGAAGCGGTGCACCCAGTAGCCGGCGTGGTCGAAGAGCACTGCGCCGAGAATCGGCAGCGCGGGCGTCGGGAGCATGGCGACGAGTGAACGAAGCGCGAGGCCCGGCAACCACGCCAGGCTCACCACGCCAGCCACGAGGGCGACGACGAGACCGACCCCCGAGATCAGCGGCGTCGCGAGCGCGAAGGTGAGGTCGGTGCCGAGGCCTTGGCGTCGCACGCGTTGTCCGCGGTGGCGCGGGAACAGCTTCTCGAACGGCACGACGAGAACGAACAGGGCGACGACGACAAACGGTGCCGACGCGTTCGTCCTCACGGAGATGGCGGCGATCAGTCCGGCCAACGCGAGGTGGGCGAGGCGTTGTCGTCGTGTGGTCCCTCGCCGGGGGCCCGTGCTGGGCGTGAGCGGCGAATGCGGCATGTTCGGCGGCACGTTCGTCATGGTTCGATGGTGCGCTTCATCGTGGGCGACGGGAACCAGGGAGAACCCTGAACCGACCCTGGCCCTGCGCCGGTGCTTGTCGCCCGGGTGCCCTGTGTGCATGTCGTTGCTCCCTGAGCAACAGAACGCACGCGGCGTCGCTTCCGCTGGCGTCTTGGCGCGTGCAACACGCCCGCGCCGGACGGCCGGAGCTACATTCGCGACATGCCCGCCAAGCGATTCAACATCTCGATCGACTCGGATCTTGCCGACGTCGTCGTGGTCCGCGCCAGTGCGTCAAGCGAAGGCGTCTCGGCCAGGCTAGCGGAAGCCGCCCGCCGAAGGATCCGCCAGGACGAGTTGCTGGGGGCCGTTGCGGATTTCGAGCGCGAGCATGGCGAGATCACTGCGAAGCAGTTGGCGGCCTCTCGTCGACGGCTCGGCATCGCTGCGTCCGCTGCAGCGAAACGAAGCGCGTGATCGTTCTGGACGCCGGGGCTCTTGTGGCCCTGGATCGCGGTGACCAGAAGATGTGGTCGGACCTGAAAGCTGCCGCACTCGCAGGCGCGGACATCGCCGTGCCGGCCGCAGTGGTTTCGCAGGTGTGGCGTGGATCCGCCCGGCAGGCTCGACTCTCGCGTGCCCTCGCCGGTTGTCTGATCGCGTCCTTCGACGCTGTTGCTCGCCCGGCGGGAGTGCTGTGCGGTCATGCGGGAACAAGTGACGTGGTGGACGCCTCGGTCGCTCTCGCTACGTCGTCGCTCGGTGCCGACCGGCTTTACACCAGCGATCCGGCCGACCTGCGCCACCTGCTGCAGGTTCTCGAGTGCCAGACGCTGAAGCTGGTGCGTTGCTGAGTGGGGTCGTACCCTGTCGCCATGCCCCCGATCGACATTGCCGCCGCTGACTATCTCCTCAAGACCACCAAGCAGGTGCGCAAGCGACTCGACCTCTCCCGTCCTGTTCCGCGCGAGCTGCTGCTCGACTGCATCGACGTGGCGAGTCATGCGCCGATGGGCGGCAACCTCGAGCGCAACCGCTGGTTGATCATCGACGACAAGGAGCTGATGGGGAAGATTGCGCCGTACTACCAGGAGTACGGCCGGAAGTACCTGGGGGCGAGTGCGGGTGCGCAGGGCCGGCAGGGCAAGGTCGTCGAGTCGGCGATGTACCTGGTGGACCACATCGCCGAGGTGCCGGCGTGGGTCATCGCCATGCGGCTCGACCGTCTGCCCGACGATGCCCCGCGCGGCGATCTCGCGGCATACCACGGCAGTGTCGCTCCCGGCGTGTGGAGCTTCCAAATGGCCGCCCGGGCCCGTGGTCTCGGCTCGGCGTGGACGACGTTCCATCTCCACTACGAGGAGCTCATCGCCGAGATGCTCGGCATCCCGCCGACGGTCACCCAGATCGCGCTGCTGCCCGTGGCCTATTACACGGGCGACGACTTCTCGCCGGCGCCGCGTCGTCCCGCCCGTGAGATCACGTTCTTCAATCGCTGGAAGCAGACCGACTGACAGTGCCGCTTGACGCTGGCCCGCTCAGTTGGCGATTGATGCCGCGACGGGCGCGTCCTCCACGCCCTCAGGGAAGCTGCCAGAACGTTCCTGTGAGACCGAGGCGGTCGAGAATCGACTGGTTCTGGTCCCGAGTGTGAGGACGCCAGTCCGGTGAAATGCGATCGCCCCACCATGCATGGGCGAGGTCGCACAACGTCAGCGCGCTGATCGTCGTTCCCGGGCTGCGTCCATCGAGCCACCGCACGATGTGCTCTTCCGACCGGAAGAGGTTCATGGTGCTTCACGAGAACACGATGTCGTCCCACCAGTGCGATGCCGGGACGAGACAGTGGAAGGCGATGTCATCGTCCGTGACCGGCTTGCGGTCTACGACGTGCACGGTGATCTCGTCGCCGCAGTCGACGCAGGCCGTCTCGATCCGGCCGTCGCTGTGAAGTGCGGCGCAGATACCGAAGGCATCCCACGCGCAGTTGGCGTACCACGATCGTCCCCCGGCATGTACGCGATACGGAGTCGGTCGGGCGGCAAACGGGTTCGCCATACGTAGCTCATCGGTCCCGGGGTACAGGACGAGGGCATGGGCGTCGTGGAGCCGCTGCCAGCCGAGCGCCACGTCGGCTGACGCCATGCCGGCACGACCGGCCGTTTCGTCGACCGTTGGTGCTCTCCCGAACTCGACGAAGAGACCGTAGGTCGTGTTGCGGAGCGCGATGTCGAGGTCGTCCATCGGATGACCGTATACCCCGTGGACATCGATCGCTCGTTCCGTCGGGCTAACCGACGGGGTCCACATCCGCGTGGTTCTTGGCCACGGGAG
>JANMYF010000205.1:0-18277 GCA_031381685.1 Acidimicrobiia bacterium | reverse complement strand
ACGGCGCGGTTCAACCGAAGAGGATGAGGCACGAACGAACATGGAGGTCGAGCAATTCTTCAGCACCGTGCGCCTCCTGCTGATCGTCGGCAAGGGCGGAGTCGGCAAGACCAGTGTGGCCGCCACGATCGCCAACGTCGCTTCGTCGACCGGAAGGTCCGTGCTGATCGCCGACGTGGACGGCCGCCACGGCGCCGCGGCCGCGTTCGGGGTGACCGATCTCTCCTACGACGAACAGGTTCTCGTACCCGGTGACCCGGCGGCGGGACGCGGGACCGTGTCGGGGCGGACCCTGACCGCCGACGATGCGCTCGTCGAGTACCTCGCCGACCACGGTATGGGACGGCTGGCCCGCAAGCTGGCCTCGAACGGGGTGGTCGATGTGATCGCCACCGCCACCCCGGGCATCAAAGACCTGCTGGTCCTGGGCAAGGTCAAGCAGCTCGTCACCGAGGCCCGGCACGATCTCGTCATCCTGGACACTCCGGCGTCGGGCCATGCGGTCACGTTCCTGCGTAGCGCTCGGGCCCTCGCCGATTCGGTGGCCACCGGACGCATCCGCCGCCAGGCCGACGAGGTGATGTCCGTACTCGGCGACCACGATCGCTGCCGCGTGGTCCTCGTCACCCTGGCCGAAGAGACGCCGGTCAACGAGACGATCGAAACAGCGTTCGCCCTCGAAGACGACGTCGGCGTCGCCCTCACGCCGATCGTCGTGAACGCGCTGCTCGACGTCCCGCCTGCCATCCCCGCGGGGGCGCTGGCGCGGCTCGACCCCGCCGAGCGTCAGGCGGTTTCGGCGGCCCTCGGGGTGGAGCGGACCCGCGCCGAGGCCCAACACGAGCAGCTGGCCCGGCTCGCCGCAGCGCTCCCGCTTCCCCAGATCGTGCTCCCGGAGCGGGTCGGTACCCGCCTCGACGCCGTCGATTTCGCCGGGCTGGCCGAGGCGTTCGTGGCGTCGCTCGCCGAGATCGGCGCCACGTCATGACGGGTTCGCTGGCGAATCTCACGTCGACTCGACGCGTGCTCGTCACCTGTGGTGCTGGCGGTGTCGGCAAGACCACCGCCGCCGCCGCCCTCGGTCTGGCGGCGGCACTCGGTGGACGGCGCGTGGCCGTGGTCACGATCGACCCGGCACGGCGTCTGGCCGACGCGCTCGGCCTCGACGCCCTCGCCAACCAGCCCCAGCGCGTCGATCTCGACGAGCTGCGCAACGCCGGTGCTGCCACCGGTGGAGGGGCGGACTGGTGGGCGCCGGTCGACGCAACGTCGGCCGAGACCACGGCTGCGGCGTCGGGTGAGCTCTGGGCGCTCATGCTCGACGCACGGGCGACGTTCGACGACCTGATCCGACGGCACGCGCCGTCGACCGAGCAGGCCGAACGGATCCTTGGCAACCGGCTGTACCGCAACATCTCGAGCGCGTTGTCGGGCACCCAGGAGTACATGGCGGTCGAGAAGCTCCATGAGCTCGTCACGGCGCCCCGGGACATCGACGGCAGCCCCATCGAGCCGTTCGACTGCGTCATCGTCGACACCCCGCCGACCCGCAACGCGCTTGATGTGCTCGCCGCACCGGAACGCCTGACCCGCTTCCTGGACAACCGCGTCTTCCGGGCGATGATGGCGCCCGCGCGGCGCGGTCTGCGGGTCGTCGGCGTCGCCGCCCAAGCCGCTCTCGCGGGGCTCGGGAAGGTCGTCGGGACCGAAGTGATCGGCGACGCCGTGGCGTTCTTCCGGGCGTTCGACGGGATGGAGGAGGGCTTTCGCGAACGGGCGCAGGAGTCCCTCGCCCTGCTGCGTGACGATGCGACGGCATGGATTCTGGTGACGACACCGCGAAGCGAGACCGTCGAAGAGGCCGTGTTCTTCGCCGGCGCGCTGGCCGAGATGGGACTCCGGGTCGACGCGGTGGTGGCCAACCGGATGCAGCCGCACATCGATCCGCTCCCGGCCATTCCGCCCACGCCGGGTCCGCTTCGCACGGCGGTCATGCGGGCCCACGCCATCGATGCCCGCGCCGAGGCGCACCGACGCGTGCTCGTGCCGCTGCGCACCGCCGTCGGCCCGACCACGGTGTTCGCCGAGGTCCCGATGGCCCCCGTCGACGTCCACGACCTCCAAGGTCTGGCGACGATCGCCCACGCCCTCTGCCACCCCGCGTAGACGCCGTTGGGAGAGAGGTTGCCCCCATATATGGGGGCAGAACACCTCCCAACGTCGCTGAGAGGTGTTCTGCCGCACAGCAGCGGCACCGCCCCACCCACAATGCCTCCCCTCGAGTCCGGGTCGGCCGATCGCGGCGAAACGATCGACCGGGGCCATGCACCGTCGCGGACCTCTGACCGGTAGCGTGGTCGCCGTGCCGCATGTGCTGATCGCCGCCGATGCTCCCTGGGTCCACGAAGAAGTCGGGTCGGCGCTGCCGGCCGACGCCACCGTGCGCAACCTCATCAACGGAGCTGCGGTTCGAATGGCCGTGAGCGAGAAGACGCCCGACCTCGTCGTCTTGGACTCGCAGATCTCCAACATGGGGGCGATGGCCGTCACGTACGACCTCCGCAACGAGGAGTCGGGCGGACGACTCCCGCACGTACCGGTGCTGATCCTCCTCGATCGCCCATCGGACGTGTTCCTCGCCCAGCAGTGCAAGGCCGAGGGCTACCTGGTCAAACCCCTCGACCCGCTCCGGGTCCGGCGGGCCACCACGGCTCTGCTCGCCGGCGGCACCTTCCTGGACAAGATGATCCAATCGGACGCCTCGACCAACTACAAGGCGACACCGGACTCCACCGCACGCTGACCCCCGGGAGTCGGCGGCCCGGATTCCTCGCCGATGCACCCTCGAGCAGCCCGCTAGAGTGTTCGACCGCTACGGGATGTAGCGCAGCTTGGTAGCGCGCCACGTTCGGGACGTGGAGGCCGGGGGTTCAAGTCCCCCCATCCCGACCAATCCGCCGCCCTTCTTTCGGAGGGCGGTGGTTTCGCGTCCGGACCCCGACGCGCCGCGCCGGCGGCCCGAACGTAGGAACATGACACCGTGCGATTCGACGAGTTCCAACGCGTGATCGAGGAGACGTACGGTGCCCAAGACCGCGAACGGGGCCAGGCAGCGTCGGTCGCGTGGTTGGCCGAAGAGGTCGGTGAACTGGCCAAGGCAGCCCGCAAAGGCACCCGCGAGGAGCAGTTGCATGAGCTCGGCGACGTCATCGCGTGGGTCGCCTCGCTCGCCAATCAACTGGGGCTCTCCATGACCGAGGCCATCGCTCGTTACGCCGACGGCTGTCCTCGTTGTTCCTCAAGCCCGTGCGTTTGCGCTCTGAAGCAGTGACGTCGACACTCGGCGACCGACCACTTTCGCGTCGCCCCAATCAGCCGTTCCTCCGAAGGCCGAACAGGTGACGGAGAGCTCACCGTCGGGAACCGGGTCGATCCTCGTCACCCGGGGCCTCCGGGCAGTCGGAGACGGCATCATGTCGGCAAGCCTGGCGCCGCTGCTGCTGTCCCGCGGGTTCAGCGGCCGAACCGTCGGGCTGATCACGACCGCCACCCTGCTTGGCTCGGCAACCAGCCTGCTCGCAGTGACCCGCCTAAGTCGCAAGCTCCGGCCGCTGATCGTGCTCATGGGCATGTCGGTGCTCATGGCCGTCACCGGTTTCACGTTTGCCGCCTCGGGCACCCTCGCGGTGCTCCTCGTCGTGTCAGTGATCGGGCCGCTGAATCCCTCGAGCGGCGACGTCTCGGCGTTCCTTCCTGCCGAACAGACGATCGTCAGCTCGGGCTTCGAGGGCTCGGCCAGGACGCGCGCACTCGCACGTTTCGCGCTTGTCGCTTCGGCCGGCGCGGCGCTGGGCGCGTTCCTCGCCGGACCGATCAGCCGACTGGGGCGTGCGCTCGGATTCGACGCCACGAAAGGCATCGCCTTCGGTGCCGTGGTCTACGGCATCATCGGCCTCGTCGTGCTCCCGATCTACGCACGGACGAGCCGCCGTGCCCAATCGGGTGCGGTGACGAATCCAGGTCGGCTGGGCCCCTCGCGCCGGATCATCTACGAGCTCACCGCGGTCTTCGCCCTTGACTCGGCCGGGGGCGGCATGGTGGTGAACTCCCTCATCGCCCTGTGGTTGGCACAGCGATTCGATTTCACGTTGGGCCGGATCGGCTTCGTCCTTGGACTCATGTCGCTGGCCTCAGCGGCATCCGCGCTGCTGTCACCCAAGCTGTCGGCGCGCTTCGGCATGGTCGAAACGATGGCCCTCACGCACGCCCCGGCAAATGTTCTGCTCATCGTCGCGGCGTTCGCGCCGAGTCCACAGTTGGCCGTGCTGTGCCTGGCCGGCCGTTCGCTGCTGTCGCAGCTCGACGTGCCGCCGCGCGTCGCCTTCGTGATGTCGCTCGTGCAGCCCGAGGAGCGCAGTGCAACGGCGGCGTTCACCAACCTGCCCCGGAGCATCGCCACGGCCAGCACGCCGTGGCTCGGTGGGTGGCTCCTGACGAAGAGCTCCTTCGGCTGGCCGCTCGTCATCGGTGGCTCGATGAAGCTCGCCTATGACGCGCTGCTGTGGATCCGATTCCGGAGGTTCAGTACGCGCGCGTAGGATCAGTCCGGCAGCTCGACGTAGACGATGCCTTCCTCGATCGTCACCGCAAACGTCGGAATCAGCGCATCGCTGAGGTGAGCGCAGGCTCCGGTGTACACATCGAAGCGCCACGAATGAAGCGGGCACTCGATCGACCCAGGGCGCCGATAACCGGCGGTCAGCTCGGAACCCTGGTGCGGACAGACGTTGCCGATCGCGACGACGGCATCACCTTCGAGCAGGACCAATGCCGACCAGCCCGCTCGCGTCGGATGGCGGACGACCTTGAGCCCGCCGTTGCGGTCGAGCACGGCGCGCTCACAAGCGCGAACTCGCATGCGCGCTTAGCTTCGTCGTTGCGCGCTGCCGCTAGCGCGGGAGTGGATTCGTCGACAGACGCGCCGCAACCAACTCCGCGATCTGCACCGCGTTCAACGCGGCACCCTTGCGCAGGTTGTCATTCGAGACGAACAGCACGAGACCATGATCGACGGTCGGATCCTTGCGGATACGCCCCACGTAGCAGGGGTCCTTGCCTGCCGCTTCGAGCGGGGTCGGGATGTCGAGCAGTTCCACGCCGGGGGCAGCGCCCAGCAACTCGACGGCGCGCGCCACGCTGATCGGGCGGGCGAACTCCGCGTGGATCGACAGGGAGTGGCCGGTGTAGACGGGCACCCGAACACAGGTGCCGGCGACCTTGAGGGCCGGGATCTCCAGGATCTTGCGGCTCTCGTTGCGGAGCTTGAGCTCCTCGTCGGTCCAGCCCTCGTCGCCCTCGGAGACGTCAGCGGCGTACGCGCCGGCATAGGGAAGCACGTTGAATGCGATTGGCTTCACGAACTTGACGGGAGCCGGGATCTCGACCGCTGAGCCGTCACGGGCAAGACGCGCTGATTCGTCTGCGACTTTGCGCACTTGATTCTCGAGTTCGCTCACGCCCGCGACGCCGCCTCCCGACACCGCCTGATAGGTGGCAGTGATGAGCTTGATCAGGCCGGCTTCCACGTGCAGCGGCTTGAGGACCGGCATGGCCGCCATGGTGGTGCAGTTCGGATTGGCGATGATCCGCCGGCCGGACAGCGCCTGCTCGATGGCGTGGGGGTTGACCTCACTGACGACGAGCGGAACTTCGGGGTCCATGCGCCAGGCGCTGGAGTTGTCGACGACGACTGCGCCCTGGGCGGCAACCTTCGGGGCCAGGGTCTTCGAGGCGGTGGCGCCGGCCGAGAAGATCGCGATGTCCACCTCGGAGTAGTCGGCGGTGTCGGCGTCTTCGACGACGATCTCGCCGCCCTTCCACGGAAGCTTCTTGCCGGCAGACCGCGCCGAGGCGAAGAACCGGACCGAGGTGGCCGGGAAATTCCGCTGCTCGAGGATCTCTCGCATGGCCTCTCCGACCATGCCCGTTGCTCCGACGATGCCGATGCGCATTGTGTTCGTTCTCCTTCGCCCGGACCGGATTCTGCGGGCCGTCAAGTCTCCCACGCAGCGTGCACGCACGGGCGCAGGTTTTCGGCCCGGCCCCGACTCCGGGATCGCGGCCTCGGTTGCGGCAGAACGCCTCTGTGCGACGTTGGGAGGTGATCTGCCCCATATATGGGGGCAACCCCTCTCCCAACGACTCGACTAGACGTCGAGGCCGAAGGCGCTGTGCAGAAGTTGGACGGCGTCTTCGACCCGGTTCGCATCGATCACGCACGAGAGACGGATCGTCGACGTCGAGATCATCTGGATGTTGACGCCCGCCGCCGAGAGCGTCTCGAACATCGTCGCGGAGACACCCGGATTCGTCTTCATGCCCGCACCCACGATCGACACGCGGGCGATCGTGGCGTCGTTCGTGACCTCCCGGGCGCCGATCTCCGCGGCGATGGGCGTGCACACCTCCATCGCTGCGGCAAGGTCGGCCTTCGGTGCGGTGAAGGAGATGTCGGTCGTGCCGTCGTGCGAGGTGTTCTGCACGATCATGTCGACGTTGACCCCGCGATCGGCGAGGGCGCGAAACAGCCGGGCGGCGATGCCCGGGCGATCGGGGACGGCGACGACGGTGATCTTCGCCTCCGATGTGTCGTGGGTGACAGCCGAGACGACAGCCTGTTCCATGGACGGATCCTCCTGAGTGACGATGGTGCCCGGCTCCCAGGTGAAACTGGAACGGACCTGCAGACGCACCCCGTGGGTGGCGGCGAACTGAACGGCGCGAAGGGCGAGCACGCCTGAGCCGCTGGCCGCCATCTCGAGCATCTCTTCGTGCGAGATGATCTTCAGCCGGCGGGCCTTCGGGGCGACGCGGGGGTCAGCGGAGAACACGCCGCTCACGTCGGTGTAGATCTCGCACTCGTCGGCGTCGAGCGCGGCGGCCAGCGCAACGGCGGTGGTGTCGGAACCGCCGCGTCCGAGCGTGGTCACGTCGCGGTCGGTCGACATGCCCTGGAAGCCAGCCACGACCGGGACGGCGCCGCTCGCCAACGCCTCACGCAGTCGGTCGGCGCGCACTTCGAGGATCTTCGCCCGACCGTGGCTGGTGTCGGTGATGATCCCGGCCTGCGATCCGGTGAAACTCGCCGCCCGCACGCCGAGGTCGTCGATCGCCATCGCCAGCAAGGCAGCGGAGATGCGTTCGCCGGTCGTGAGCAGCATGTCCATTTCGCGGCTGTCGCCCTTGACCGGGACCTCACCCTTCTTCGTCGCCTTCTCGGTCGGCGCGCCGGTGTTCGTGAGCACGGCGTTGGCGAGGCGGATCAGATCGTCGGTGGTCTTCCCCATTGCCGAGACGGCAACCACGACCTGATTGCCTCGCCGCACCGTCCGTGCGACGTGGTCGGCGACGGTCCGGATGCGCTCGGGGTCGGCAACGGAGGAGCCGCCGAACTTCTGCACGATGAGAGCCACGGGGCGAAAACGCTACCCGGCCGCCGGAGGCAGTGCGGCCCGATTGCGCACGACCACCCGCCCGCCGATGTCGTGAGGAGCGTCCGACGCCACGTCGGCGATGACCTCGACGCCGTCGTCGAGGGCGATGACCAGCCGGAAGCCGTGACCGACGAACTGACGATCACGGACCGTTCCGGCGGCTCCCGACCCGTCCCGACACCGATGGTTTGACACATCGACGGTGTGCGGCCGGGCAAGGGCCACGGGACCTGTCGCCCAACGAAGCACCGAGGCGGGGGCCACCGGTCCGAGCACAGTGACCGGCGCGCCCTCGGTGCCGGTCACCGCGAGCGCCGTGACGGGGCCAAAGATCCGCGCGACGTGTTCGTCGACCGGGCGACGGTGGATCGCATCAGGTGCATCGGTCTGGACGATCCGCCCGGCGCGAAGGATCGCCAGACGGTCACCAAGGGCGAGCGCGTCCGAGATGTCGTGGGACACCATCACGGCGGCGGTGCCGACCGAGCGCAACAGCGAGCGGACCTCTTCGCGGACTTCGGAGCGCAGGGTCGGATCGAGACTGGCGAATGGCTCGTCGAGCAGAAGCACGTCGGGGGCCGGAGCAAGCGCTCGGGCGAGTGCGACCCGCTGGCTCTCCCCACCGGAGAGCTCGTGAGGGTAGCGATGGCCCTTGTCGGTCAGCTGCACGAGTTCGAGCATCTGGCCGACACGAGACCTCCGGTCCGCTCGTCCCATCGCATGCAGACCGAACCCGACGTTGTCGGCGACGGTCTTGTGGGGGAACAGCGCGTGATCCTGGAACACCAGTCCGACCCGGCGATCCTGGGGGGCGACGTGCAGGCCGGGCCCGCTGACCGGTCGGTCGCCGAGGTCGATGCTGCCGCGATCGATCCGGACGAGCCCAGCGATCGAAGCCAGAAAGGTCGACTTTCCGCAGCCGCTCGGGCCGAGCAGCGCGACGACCTCACCGGACCGGACATGCAGCGTCATGTCGGCGATCGCCTCGACGGTGCCGTGCCGCTTCGACACATTCCGTGCCCGGACGATGACGTCGCGATCGGTGTCGTTGCTCATCGGCGTCCCGCCGGTGCGGTCGCCCGGCCCAAGACGACGAGCACGAGCGGAAGTCCGAGCAGGACGATGGTCAGTGCCGGGGTGGCGGCTTCGTCCCAACGCGACTCGTTGGTCATGTTCCACACGAACACGGCGAGCGTGTCGCGACCGGGGGGACGCAGCAAAAGGGTGGCGGGGAGCTCTTTCAGCACGTCGACCGCGACCAGCAGGGCAGCGACGAGGATCGAGGGGCGCAGAAGCGGCAGGGTCACCTGCCAACGACGTCGTCGTTCACCGGCACCGAGCGTTGCGGCGACCTGCTCGACACGCGGATCGATCCGCTGCGCGCCGGCGTCGATGTTCTCCCGGGCCACGGCGGCAAAGCGGACGACGAGGGCATAGACGACGCCGGCCGTCGAGCCGGCGAGAAGGAAGGGGAGATAGAGACGGTCATTCCACGCGGCCAAGGAGTCGATCCGTGCGTCGAGCCACGTGAGGACAGTCAGCACCCCGGCCGCGACGACGAGTCCGGGGACCGCATAACCCATCGAGGCCACGTGGAGGGCTCGAGCCATCCAACCGTTTGGCCGTCGCCACGGGTTCCGACGGGCAAGGAGAACGAGCGCTGTGCCGACTGCGACGCACACGACGGATGTCCACGCAGCGAGTTCCAGGCTCGTTTGTAGTAAGCGCACGTAGGTCTTGTCGAGCGCGCCTTCGCCGCCTCGGCGATTCGCATCCACCGCCCATACGGCGAGTGTCGTGAGCGGAACCCCGGCGGCGAGGAAGAACGTCGACCCGCAAAGCGCCAGGGCTCCGGCCGCCTTGCGACCGCGTAGCACCACCGGTTCTGCCGGGAACGGCGACGTCGAACGGGAGGTGAACCGGCGACGCCCTCGGGTGAGGCGTTCGACGAGGACGAGCAGAAGGACGAGGCCGACGAGCATGCTCGCCAGTTCGGCGGCGGCATCGCGTCGATCGAGACCGAACCAGACGCGAAGGACCCCATCGCCGAGCGTGGAGACCGAGAACGCACGGGCGACGCCGACATCGGTGAGGGTCTCCATGGCGACGAGACCGGCACCCGCAGCGAGCGCCGGACGGATCGCCGGCAACGCCACCCTCCAGAAGATGGCCCGAGGGCGCAGGCCGAGCGTCGACGCGGCCGCGCACAGGGCAGATGCCTGCTCCCGCATGGCCGACAGCGATGCAATGTACACATACGGATAGAGCGAGAGGATCAGCACGAGTCCGGCACCCACCGGTGTGCGCACCGGCGGGAACCAGGCGTCGTCGCCGAACCATCCCCGCCAGGTTCCCTGCACCGGCCCGGCAAACTGCAGCAGACCGGTCCAGACGAAGGCACTCACATACGACGGAAGTGCCAGCGGCACGACGAGCAGGCGACGGAAGACGAGCGACCCGGGGAACCTCGTCGTCACGCACAGCCATGCAAGCCCCGCCCCGAGGACCGTTGCACCGATCGCCACAGCCGCTGCGAGACCGACTGTCGTCAGGACCATGCGCGCCAACGTGGTGCGGGCCAGGAGCGACCAGACCTCGCGATCGGGCGAGCGCAGCGACCACAGCACGGCGGCTACGGGGGCAGCGAGCACGACGACCAGCGCGACCGACGTCAACGCGGATCGCAGCGATTGCGTTCGCGTCCCCGATGGCGCGGTCGACCGTGAGGAAACCTGCACGACGGCGGGTGCTACCGACGCGCGCCGGGGCGGGGCACGACCACGACCCGCGCCGCCACGATCATCTCCAACCGGCGTCGGTCAGGACGATCAGAGCCGCCGGCTGCATCTTGGAATAGTCGTCGATACGGCTTTGATCGGCACGGAAGGTTGTGTACGGCTTCACATCGTCACGGACCACGGTCTTCGGATTGACGGGGTACTCCGCGTTGCCGTTGGCGAAGTCGGCGCTCGCATCGGTCGCCAGCCACTCGATGAATCGCTGGGCGTTCGCCTTGTCGTCGCTGGCGGCGACGATGCCCGCGCCGGATACGTTCACGTGGACTCCCCGATCGGTGTCCGCCTGGTTCGGGAAGACGAGCGCCACGTTGTCGCGCTTGAGCCCCGGCCGGAAGAAGTAATACGTGTTGGCGATGCCGGCGTCGCATCCGCCGGCGTTGATCGTCTCGATGATGCGGGTGTCGGAGTCGATGAAGTTCTCCGACTTCGTGTTCCGGGCGATACCGGAGAGGATCCCGACGGCGCGCTCGCCGTACGCGGCGATGATGTTCGCGGCGAACGACTGCGTGTAGACGTGGCTGGACGGACGGCTGCAGATGCGCCCGGCCCACTTCGACGTGGCCAGATCCTCGTAACGCGTCGGCATGTCGGCCTTCGTGACATTGGCGGTGTTCACGTAGATCACCCGCGCCCGTCGCGTGAGCCCGAACCACCGGTTCTTCACATCACGTAGATCGGCGGGTATCGCTCCGACGAGGGTGGGCGACGAAACCGCGGCGAGAAGTCCTTCGTCGGCGGCGCGCACCAGGGACGCAATGTCGACCGTGAGGTAGACATCGGCGGGTGTGCGCGCTCCCTCCTGGGCCAGTCGGGACCGGTTGGCCGGATCGTTCCCCGACACGACGTCGAGCTCGATCCCGGTCTCCTTGGTGAAGCGCTTATACACCTCCTCGATGCCGTAGGTACGGCCGGAGTAGACGGTGAGCTTGCCTTTCGGAGCCGATGACGAGGCGACGGTCGCCGCCTGCGGGGCGGTCGACGTCGGCGGCGCCGACGTGGTCCAGCGGAGCTTCGGCCGCTTTCCCGATTTGGCGGTGTTCGAGCAGACGACCCGGGTGGCGCCCACCGTAGCGGTGGCGTCGATCTTGGGGCACGAGCCGCCGAGGGAGACGGCCGACGCCTGGGGGGCGGCAACGGCAAGGGTCGCTACGGCGGCGAGGACTCCGAGCACCCCGGGTGATCGGCGCAAGCGAAACAGGTACATAAGGCCATGATAGCCCGGAAGCTTAGGAGTGCCTAATAGACACCGCGGACCTGGAGTCCTTGCGAGGCGAAGAGATCAGCGCGTGGTCGCGGTGGCGGGCACGAGGGTCGTCGTTGGCAGCGCGCCGGCGGCCGAGGCGTCGACCGGCACGATGGCGAGCTCCAGAGACACCCCGATTCCGGCGTTCCCCGATCCCGGCGGGAGCGTGGTCGTGGTGGTGGCGGACAGGGCCCGCGAGGCGTCCAGAAGCCGACCGGCGTCAGAGCGACGGACGGCGTCGAGGATCGGATAGGGATCGATCGCCGCACCGCCGCCGGGGTGGATCTCGAAATGGAGGTGGGGAGGGGTCCCACGGGCGTTCCCGGTGTCTCCCACGTAGCCCAGAACCTGCCCGGCTTCGACCACGGCGCCATCCTCGATGGCCTCGGCGTACGCTGATAAGTGCGCGTAGTAATACTGCGTCCCGTCGGCGGCGACCAGCCAGAGCTTGTTGCCGCCGAGCACGGCCACGGCTTTGCGGGCGATCACGCCACGGCTGGTCGCGTAGAGCGGCGTGCCTCCCGGGGCGAAGATGTCGTTGCCCTGATGGGTGTGTTCGTACTTCGTCCCGGTCATCCGGGGCGCGCCGAACGTGCTGGCGAAGTTGAACGGGGCCCCGACCGGGAACACGAATCCTCCGAGTGCGATCGCCTGACCGCTGAGCACGAAGCTGAGCTGTTCCTGCAGAGTGGCCAACGATTCCCCGAGTACCTCCTGCTCGATGATGAGGCCTTCGATCTCCGCTTTCTTGCGCTCGGTCAGAGCCGCCAGAGCCGCCTCGTTCTCATCGATCTTGCGCTCGTCGTCGCGGAATTCCTCGATCAGTGCAGCGTCGCGTCGTTGGGCAACGCCGATGATGTCGATGTTTCGGGCGAACTCGTTGGCGTCCTCCGAGCGCAGGAGAAGGTCGAGGTCGGCGACTCCCTCGCCGGCGTAGATCCGCAGCGCCCGAGCGCGGATCTTGATCGCGGTGGCCTCTTTCTTCTGGGTGAGTCGCAGCCGCCGGGCCCGCAATTCGTCCTCACGGAGCTGCAACGCGTCCAGCTCGCGTTGGGCGGCGGCGATTCGCTCCGTTGCCTTGTCCGCCTGCTTCTGCGCTTCGTCGACGATGCGCTTCTGCTGAGCGCTGAGCTTGGCCAGGGCCTTCTCCAGCTCGATGTTGCGGGGAAGCGAGATCGACAGGGGAGGAAGTACCGGCTTGAACGGCGGCGGCTGGTCGTCGATGCTGACCTCCTCGCTGTAGTCGTCGAAGACCTGGATCACGATGGTGGTGGTCGTCGACGACGTGGTCTCTGTCGTCGACGTCGACGAAGAGGTCGTTGTCTGCTCCACGCCAGTCGTCGACGAGGCGGCGGTGAGCTCCTCTGCCGACGGCACGATCATCGGGGGGAGCATGGCCGCCGGCGGGGCCGGGGCGGCCGTGGACGGCGGGGCCGTCACCGGGGGAGCCGTCGGGGGGATCGTCGATGGCGGGCTTGTCGACGGCGGAATCGTCGACGGCACAGTGGTCGGATCCGGATCTGGCGGAACGTCCTGGGCAACGACGCCGGACGGAATCGCGAGCGCGACGAAACCCAGCATCGGCACAAGCCAACGCCAGGTGAACGAACGCGGGGACGGGGAAGCTCGACGAACCATGACAAAAGGATCCGGAAAAAAGCGCGCCCGCCATCTCAGGCGAACGCCACGCTGATCCTACCGGCCCGCACCGCGTGCGACCGGGAGAGCCTCGAACGGGCATCGCGGACGTCGATCCGACATGGTGGCGTGTCCCCGCGGCCTGTTCACGTCGCACCGTCGGGTCGGCCGCGCGCCCTGGCGAGAAGCCACCGATTCCGTGCGTTCGGCCAGTAGCGTCGACACCGTGAACAAGGCGAGACGCGAGGTCGGCGACGACCACGGCAAGATCGGCGGCCGCCTCGCCGCCGGCGCCGTGATCGGGATCCTCCTCCTCGGCGTGGCGAGCGCGTTCTCACTGGCGAAGGACGCGCCCACGACGGAAGACATCGTCACCCCCACCGTGGAGACCACCGCGACGGCGGCCGACACCACCGCGGTGACGACGCAGGTTCCGGCGACGGTTGCACCCGTTGTCGCCGTTCTCCCAACGTGCCCGCTTCCGGATGACGCCCCGACGACGGCGAAAGCCTTCACGGCGGCACCGGTCCAGTGCATCGACCCGAAGGCTCGTTACCGAGCCGTCATCGCCACGTCGGAGGGTGAGTTCACCATCGAACTCGACCAGCAGCGGGCTCCGCTGACCACCAACAACTTCGTGTTCCTCGCCCGCAAGGGCTTCTACAACGGCCTCACCTTTCACCGGGTCATCCCGGGATTCATCATCCAGGGGGGCGACCCGAAGGCCAACGGCACCGGCGGACCCGGCTACACGATTCCCGACGAAATCTCTCCGAACGCCAAGTTCCAGATCGGCACGGTGGCGATGGCGAACTCCGGACCGAACCAGAACGGGAGCCAGTTCTTCGTCGTGACCGGCAAGAACGGGGAGAACATCCCGAACACCTCGTCCGTGTTCGCCCGCGTCGTGAAGGGAACCAAGACCCTCGACGCCATCGACGCACTCGGCGTGCCGCCCACACCCGACGGCCAGGAACTGGCTCCGCAGCGCCCGATCACGATCACCAGCATCACGGTCACGGCCAAGGGGGAAGACACCAAGCGGATCCCCGGCGTCACCGGACTCGTCCCGACGACCACTTCAGGCTGAGCGCATCCGCCCTCGGGCAGACCGCGTCCTCACGACGTCCACAAGACGACCAAACTCGCACTACCTTCGCGCCACTCGCCTTCAAATCAGAACGAGGTTCTGTCATGTCCACCCCTGCTTGCCCGGCCGCTGACGGCTCCAGTCCCAAAACCCAGAAGTTCTCGGCACCGCCGCCGATGTGCATCGACCCGGCGAAGACCTACGGGGCGGTCATGGACACCTCGATGGGCGAGCTGCGCATTGCGCTCGACCCGATCGGTGCGCCGCTCACCGTCAACAACTTCGTGTTCCTGGCCCGGTACCACTACTACGAGGGCATCATCTTCCACCGCATCATCAAGGACTTCGTCCTCCAGGGTGGCGACCCCGAGGGCTCGGGTCGCGGCGGACCGGGATACCGCTTCGCCGATGAGCTCCCCAAGCCGGGGCGCTACGAACTCGGCTCGCTGGCCATGGCCAATGCCGGTCCCAACACCAACGGCAGCCAGTTCTTCGTCATCAGCGGTCCGAGCGGCATCCGTCTGCCCCCCTCGTATTCGCTGTTCGGCAAGGTCGTCAAAGGCCTCGACGTCGTCGAAGCCATCCAGCAGGTCCCGACCGACCGCAACGACCGCCCCCACACCGACGTCGTCATCAACTCCGTCACGATCACCGAATCCGACTGACCGTTGGGAGGTGTTCTGCCGCACGGTCGGCCTCCCGGCCCGGAAGGTTCGCGCTACAGGGTCCGGTCGGATTCGATCACTCCGGCGCGCAGCAAGAAGCGGTCCATCAAACGGTTGGCCCGCTCGCGGCCGGCGTCGGCCAACTCCGAGAATTGCGCCAGGATGTCCTCGGATGACGTGCCGGCTGAAGGCGGTCCTCCCGGGTCGCCTTGGCTCCAGGACGTCACCTCGGCGACCGTGACCTCGGGGTGGAACTGGACCGCGAGATGCGGTCCCACCGCATAGGCCTGCACACAAACCGGCGACGACGCGAGCACGGTCGCACCGGGAGGCGTTACGGCGACGCAGTCGACGTGCCACTGCAACCACTGGCCCGACTCGATGAGGTCGGGGTGCGTACTTCTCACCGTGTACCAGCCGACTTCCGGGACGGACGCCCGCTCAACCCTCCCCCCCAGCGCGACCGAGAGTGCCTGCGCTCCGAAGCACACTCCGAAGACGGGGATGGCGCGCCGATCCGCGTCGCGGAGAAGGTCCAGGTGAGCGTCGAGCCACCATGCGACGTCGGGATCGTTCACTCCCGGAGAGGCCCCGAGCGACAGAACGGCGTCGTATCCCTCCGTCGACTCCGGAAGGTTCTTGGCCGTCGGGACGCGAACATCGAGGTCGATCCCGTGCCACCTCGCGCGATCCCCGAGCATCGCCGCGCCGGAGTCCGCCTCGTGCTCGATCACCAACATCCGTTTGGTTCCCACGCCACCAGTGTGGCCGTTTCGCCGACCGGAAACGCCGCGATGGTCGTCTACATTGTCCGACGGGTCGCTAGCTCATCCGGTAGAGCAACAGACTTTTAATCTGTTGGTGCGGGGATCGAGACCCCGGCGGCCTACAACCTCGGTTCGCAAGAACCCGGAAACGACAAACGCCTCTGGAGGGTTGAACCTCCAGAGGCGTTTTCTGTCGGCCGGACGAACCGATCCGCGACGACCGTCAGTACTTCTTCTTGCTCTTCGGGGCGGCCCTCAGAGCAGCCGCGAGGTCCTTGTACTGCGCGCAGGTCGCTCCACAGATCTTCTGCAAGGCGGCCAGGTTGGCCTTGGCCTTGGAACTCTGGCCCAGCAGGACGTAGGCCACGCCCTGGTACTCGAGTGCACCGACGTGCTTCGGATTGATCTTCAGCGCCGCCTCGTAGTGGGCCATCGCGCTCTTGTAGTCGCCGTTGTTCCGACTGGAGAAGCCGAGAAGGTTCTGGACGTCCGCGTTCTTCGGGTCGAGTGCTTCGGCCTGCTTCAGCACGACAATGGCGTCGGTCCACTTCTTGGCGGCGATCGCCGTCCGTCCTTCGGCGAGGAGCGTCGGAACCGTGACGGGCGCTCCCGCGACCGATGCCGGCGGGGGAACGCTCGACGCACCCCCGAGGGTGAGCGGTGCGGCGACCGACGATGGGGGCGTGACCGGGTCGCCACCGTCGGCGGCGAACGCCGTTGCCGGAAGAGCAGCGAGGCCAACGGCCAACGCGAGGACGAAGAGACGTCGGTTGTGGTTCATCGCGGAACTCCTTCGGAGGGAAACGTTTGCCATGGGATTACGACAGCGCTTCCCCAATTGTTCAAACCGGTCCGAAACTCTTCGCCGTGAGCGGACGGGCGGTTCACCTGACGGACGAACCGAACGGCACCGCTACACTGCGTTGCGCTGCGGATGTCGTTCAATGGTAGGACATCAGCTTCCCAAGCTGAGAATGCGGGTTCGATTCCCGTCATCCGCTCTCTGTGTCATCCGCTCTCTGTGACCCGACGGGCTCGGGCCCTTACTCAGCGGCCGGCACCCAAGCGTTACTGAACACGTCCACGCGAGCGGCCAGCATCTGCAGGGCCGGCTCGTTCTTGCCGCCGTGGGGGATGATCACGTCGGCGTAGCGCTTCGACGGTTCCACGAAGTTGAGATGGGCGGGACGTACCGTCTCGAGGTATTGGTTGATGACGGATTCCGTGGTTCGCCCCCGCTCGGCGACGTCGCGCGTGAGACGGCGGATGAAACGCACGTCGGGGTCGGCGTCAACGAACACCTTCAGGTCCATGAGCGCGCGGAGTCCGGCATCCCAGAGCACCAGAATGCCCTCCACCACCACGATCGGCGCCGGTAGAAGCTTCTCGACCCGATCAGTGCGGGTGAACGTCGAGAAGTCGTAGACGGGCACGTCAACGGGAGCCCCGTCGATGAGGGCCTGCACGTGGAGACGAAGAAGTTCCCAATCGAAGGCTTCCGGGTGGTCGTAGTTCACCGCTGCCCTCGCCTCCAGTGCGAGGTGGGCCTGGTCCAGGTAGTACGAATCGAGCGCGATCACCGACACCTGGTCGTGTCCGACCTTCTCGATGACCCGGTCGGCCACCGTGCTCTTTCCCGAACCGGTCCCGCCGGCGACGCCGATCACCAGTCGCCGACCGTCGACGTTTTCCGCAGCAGGGGACGACGATCGGGTCATGTTCGACGTGTCTAGCAGCCAGCCGGTTCACCCCCCTGAGGCGCCGACGGCTACCGTTTGCGTCCGTATGACAACTGCGCCGGCTGACGCGTCCACGACCCCGAAGAAAAAGCGGCTCTCGCCGAGCGTGTTGGCGCTTGTCGTCGGCGGGGTGATGGCCACCGTCACCGCCGCGTCGGGCATCGCCGCCACCGTCAATCAATGGCACGGTGACTCCGAGATCCACCGTACGGTCTTCGCCAACATCCCGGCGGCGGTCAAAGCAGGTTTCTACACGGTTCTTCCGATCCTGTTCCTCACGGGCGCGTGGCTCTTCGCCCAGCGGGTGAAGAACTGGGAGCGCGGAGCGCCCGACAACCGGCGGACGACGTCGAAGAACGCCAAGCGCCGAATGGCCGACTTCCGGTCCGGCGTCTACATGCAGACGCTCATGCGTGACCGCGGTGCCGGTCTCATGCACTCGATGATCTACTTCGGCTTCATCGGCCTGTTCGCCGTGACCACCGTCCTCGAGATCGACCACCAGCTTCCGAACGGCCTCAAGTTTCTCCACGGCGATGTGTACCGCGGCTATGCCGCGTTCGGTGAGACGGCCGGTCTGCTCTTCATCGGCGGCATTATGTGGGCGATGTACCGCCGCTACGTGCAGCGGGTCTACCGCATCCGCATCAAGAACCGTCCTGAAGATGCGGTCATCCTCATCAACTTCCTGATCCTCGGCGTGTCGGGCTTCCTTGCCGAAGGTGCCCGCATCGCCCTCGTGGGCCGGCCGTCGTTCGAGAAGTGGAGCTACGTCGGCTATCCGATCAGCGCCGCGTTCGACGGGGTTTCGGGCCTGGCCAACTGGCACCGGTTCTTCTGGGGG
>JANMYF010000202.1:0-11709 GCA_031381685.1 Acidimicrobiia bacterium | reverse complement strand
CTTCGAGGACAGCCTCGGAAAGCCGACGATCGACAAGACTCGTGAGCTCTTCCTCAGGGCATCCACGGTCATGGCACTGTTTTTCGCCGGACCGATCATCTGTGTGCTCGCCGGCGCTGCCGGCATGAACCCACGCAAGTTCTTCAGCTTGAACATCATCGGCACCACGCTCCTCGTCATCGGCCTCCGGTTGTTCTCTTCGCAACTCGACGGCGCAATCCAGCCGATCCTTCGCTTCAACGACCGGTACTCCCGCTACATCCTCATCGGCACCATCGCCATCAGCGCGGTCTACATCAGCCGAGCCGTCCGCAAGCAGATGGGCGCGGCGAAACGCTTCGGGAAGTGACCACAGCCCTGCACACGCGGCCGATCAGGAGATCGAGGAGCGCCACGCGAGCAACCTCGAGCTCTTCATCGATCTGGTCTTCGTCTTCGCCATCACCCAGGTCACGACGCTCCTCGCCCAGGAGCTCACCTGGTCCGGCGTCGGCCGTGGGGTGCTGGTGGCGTCGCTGGCGCGCTGAACAGCGCTCGCCGTCGGAACGACGAGACCTCCGCCTGGTCGATCAACCCCAGTCACTTCGCCGAGCGCCACAGCCTCTTCATGATCATCTCGCTCGGCGAGGTGCTCGTGGCCATCGGGGCGAAGGTCACCGACAAGCTCGACACCACGGATCTCACGACGAAGTCGGTGGTCACTGTCGTCGTCTGCGTGTTTCTCGCAGCAGCCCTGTGGTGGGTGTACTTCGCCTTTGTCCCGCGGGCGTGTGAAGCCAACCTGTACCGGCTGCAGGGCAACGACCGGACACGCTATGCGCGCGACGCGTACACGTTCACCCACTTCGCGATCGTCCTCGGGGTCGTGTTCTATGCCGTCGTGGCCAAGCACGTCGTGGTGCACCCCGGGGATCCGCTCGACCACGCCGACCGTTGGATGCTGGCGGCGTCCGTGGTCCTCTTCACCGGCGGACTCATGGTCGTCAAAGCGCGGACCATCGGTGGCATCACCCTCGAGCGCCTCGCGGTGATCGCCATCGGCTGCGGTTCAGCATTCTCCGGTGACGGCGTCGACGCAATCGTGGCGATCGCCGTCATCGCAGTGGCGATGATAAGCGCACAGGTTATTACCGGAAAGCGCTTCGCCCAAAGCAGCCTGGATCGGCTTCCCTGAACTGGTCGCTCAGACGCTGCGGCCGAGGAAGTTCAGCACGCGGGTCTGGGCATCGGCACCCTTCGCCGGCTTCACCGCCGGACCGAACACATGCGGGCCGCGCAACATCGAATCAGGAAGGGACTTCCAGACGGCGAGCACGCTCTTGCAGAGCTGCTCGTCAAGACGCTCGTCGACCTTCGCAGTCCGGGCGAGATCCCACGTGTGTACGAGGAGATCACCGCCCATGAACGGAAGGAACGCGTCGACCGGCATCGGACCGAAGAACGTCTGCGCCACCTTCTGCAAAACCTCGGGGTGATCGAGCGCCTCGAGGGTCTGATCGCGGAGCTTGGCCCACGCCCCGGCCGGGTCGGCACCGGTTTTGGGCCACGTTGTCGGCATCACACCCTTGGTCGCGGCCGATTGCACCGACTTCGTGCCGCCGAGCACGTGGCCGATCACGTCGGTGCCTTTCCAGTCGGCGCAGGGCGACTGGCGCGCCAAGAGCCTCGCGGTCTTTGCCGGGTTCTCGGTGACGAGCTTGATCACGTGATCGAACCCGTACACCGTCTTGACGTAGTTCCGAAGATTTTGGCTCATGCTCGCACCGTACCCGAGAAGGCATCAGCCCTGCACGAGAGTGCTACAAGAGGGCGTCGAGGCCGACCGTCAGACCGGGGTGGTTGCCGATCCGCTTGACCGCGAGCGCAACGCCCGGCATGAAGCTCGTGCGGTCGGTCGTGTCATGACGGATCAGCAGGGTCTGGCCGGTGGTGCCGAGGATGACCTCCTGATGGGCGACCATGCCGCGCATTCGAACGGCGTGGACCCGGATGCCGGCAGGTCCGTTCCCACCGCGAGCGCCGTCGAGGAGAACCTTCTGGGTGGGGTCGGGCGCCCACGCGCCTTTGGCCCGAGCCATCCGCTCGACGGTCGCCATCGCGGTACCCGACGGTGCATCGATCTTCGCGTCGTGGTGGAACTCGATGATCTCCGCCGTCTCGAAGTACGGAGCCGCGATCTCCGCGAACCTCATCATCAGGACCGCACCGATCGCGAAGTTCGGCGCGATGACGCAATTGCTCGTCACGAACGCGGCGCGTAGCTCATCGAGGTCCGAAGCCGAGAATCCGGTGGTGCCGACGACGGCGTGCACACCGTTCGCCGCACACCAGCGGAGGTTGTCCATCGCCGCGTCGTGGTGGGTGAAGTCCACGGCGACTCGGGCACCGGCGTGGGCAATCGCTTCAGGGCCGGCGGCAAGCTGCAGGGAGACCCCGTCGATCCCGGTGGCCTGACGGAGGTCGATCCCGGCCTTGAACGGATCGACGGCAGCAACGAGTTCCATCTCAGGATCGTCGACCACGGTGCGGCACACCTCAGTTCCCATCCGACCGCCTGCCCCGAACACACCGACCTTGATCATCGCTTCGTACCGCTTCCCTGGGTTGTGAAGATGGGTAATGAGTTTGACCGATTGACGAGTGGCCGGAAGCCGAAATCAGGAACTGCACGAAAGCATCGAACAGCCGACTTTGGTGCGTGCCCACTCCGGTCGTTTCGCCGAGAACCGCTCACGGCCCGGCTGCTCGTCATAGGGACGCCGGAGCACGTCGAGCATCTCGCCGATGGGCGCAGCGTCGCCGGCCTCGGCGGCGTCGATGATCTCCTGGGCCAGATAGTTCCGAAGGACGAAGCGGGGGTTGGCGGCATTCATCGCCTTGCGACGCGTTTCCTCGGTGAGTCCTCCCGATGTCACCCTCGCTCCCCACGAGCGAAGCCATGCCAGAACATCAGCGCGCATATCTCCATGGATGTCGGCCGGTCGGTACCACGCGTCATGCAGGGGGGCGAGGAGTTCGTCGTCTGTCGAAGATTCCGATGCCGGCACGTCGGCCAGGTTGCGGAAGAACAGCACCTGATCCGTCTCCGTACGGGCGAAGAGCCGATAGAGCGTTTGAACAAGCGCATCGTCGGACTCGCCGCGGTGCCCGCCCCACCCGAGTCGATCCGCCGTCATCCGCCGGTGATGCGCGCCGAAGACGTCGGGGTATCGATCCACCGCGGCCTGCAACAGCGAGGGATCGCCGACCAGCGGAACAAGGGCGTTCGCCAGCTGAACCAGGTTCCAGTGGACGACCTGCGGCTGCGCGCCGTAGCGGTACCGCTTCATGCCGGCGTCGGTCGTGTTCGGCGTCCACCCCGGGTCGAAGTCCTCGAGCCAGCCATAGGGGCCGAAGTCGATCGTGAGGCCGAGTATCGACATGTTGTCGGTGTTCAGCACACCGTGCACGAAGCCGACCCGCATCCAATGAGCGACAAGCAACGCCGTGCGCTCGGACACCTCAGAGAAGAATGCGCCAACCTTCTCGTCGAAAGACCCTTCCGCCGACCAGAGGTGAGGGAAATCGTTGCGAATCGTGAACTCCGTCAGCGCGCGTAGAAGATTCACATCGCCGCGGGAGGCCGGAAGCTGAAAGTTCCCGAACCGAACGAACGAAGGGGCGACCCGACACACGATCGCCCCGGGCTCGTACGCCGGATGGCCGTCGTAGAGCATGTCGCGCATGACCTGATCGCCGGTGCCGACGAGGCTGAGCGCACGAGTGGTGGGAACGCCGAGGTGGAACATCGCCTCGCTGCACAGGAATTCGCGGATCGACGAACGCAGCACGGCACGACCGTCGGCGGTACGCGAATACGGGGTCGGACCCGGGCCCTTCAACTGGAGCGTCTGACGCTGCCCGTTCCGATCGAGCACCTCGCCGATGGCGATCGCCCGACCGTCACCGAGCTGTCCGGCCCAGTTCCCGAACTGGTGTCCGCCGTACGCCATGGCGAACGGATCGGCCCCGGCCGGGATCCGGTTCCCGCTGAACACGGCGGCGAAATCAGCGTCAGCGCACACTTCCGGGGAAAGACCGAGATCGTCGGCGACCTCTGGTGACCAGGCGAGCGTTCTCGGCCCACCCGTCGGGGTCGGCAGCACCCGGCTGTACGCCGCTCCGTGCACCTGCCGACGACGGCCGTCATTGGAGTCGTCGCCAGGCAGTTCCCGAACGAACCGATTGTCGAACGCCAGCGAATCGAGCGGGTTGACCACGTGAGCCATCCTTCGTCCCAGCGATCCTGTCAGGCCACGAGACGATGGCCGACGAGTACCGACGCCTCGACCGGCCCGACCGCGGCGACGTGCGCAGCCGACGAGAACAGCCGATCGATCACCTTCTGGACATCGCCGAGGGTGACCTCGTCGGTCTGGCGGAGAATGTCTTCGATCGGACGGATTTCGCCGTGGAGCAACTGCGAACGGCCTATCCGAGACATCCGTGACCCGCTGTCCTCCATGCCGAGCGCAACGGAACCGCGCACCGAACTTTTGGCCCGGCGCAGCTCGTCTGCGGTGATTCCGTCAGCGCGCAGACGATCGAACTCGTCGGCGATCAGGTCGATCACCTCGGAGAGACGTGCGGGCGCACAGCCGGCATAGACACCGAGGTAACCACCGTCGGCGTAGGCGGACCGGTAGGAATAGACCGAATACGCAAGGCCGCGCTTCTCGCGGATCTCCTGGAACAGCCGGCTCGACATGCCGCCGCCCAGCACGTGATCGAGCAGTCCGAGGGCGAACCGGTCGGGATCATTGCGGACGACGCCCGGCAGGGCAACGACGAGGTGCACCTGCTCGGTGTCGTCAGTGATCACCTCGAGTCGCTTCTCCGTGCGAATCGGCGCATGCCGCCCGGTTGCGCCGCTGGTTGCTTCACGCTGCAGATGTTTCTCGACGTCCTTCACGAAACGGTCGTGATCGACGAGCCCCGCCGCGGCAACCACGATCTCGCTCGGGACGTAGGTGGCGTCGAGGAAGGCCCGAATGTCGTGTGACATGAGTCCCGTGACCGTCTCCGGTGACCCCGCCACGTCGCGTCCCAAGGGGTGGTCGCCGAACACCAGCTCATGAATCGTGTCGTGCACCAGATCCGCCGGCTCGTCGGCCCGCATGGCGATCTCTTCGAGGATGACCTGCTTCTCCGACGCCACGTCGTCGTCTCGCAACGCTGGACGGCTCAAGATGTCACCGAGGATCTCCACGGCCAGCTCCGCGTCCTCGGCAACCGTACGGACGTAGTACGTCGTGTGCTCCTTGGTCGTGTAGGCGTTCATCTCGCCCCCGACTTCGTCGATCGACTGCGCCAACTCGAGCGCCGAGCGGGTGTCCGTCCCCTTGAAAGCCAGATGCTCGAGGAAGTGCGAGCAGCCCGCCTGATCCTCGGATTCGTCCCGGCTCCCCACGCCAACCCAGACCGCGGTGCATATCGACAGCGCGCCCGGCATGAGCTCCGACACCACGGTGACCCCCGAATCAAGCGTGGTGGAGCGGACAGCCGAAGCGGAAGAGGAAACGGTTTTTCGAGAAGACATGGAAACAACAACCCTACTGGCACCTGGGTTCCGTGGAGCGGGAAGTCCGTCCGGGCGGTCGGAATGCATGGGACAATGGAAACGTGCGAACGCTGCCGTCCCCCACGCTCGGCTCCGAGCTCGTGGGCAACGGGTCCGATTACCTCCGCGTTCCCGAGGAGACCGTTGCTGCAATGGCTGCGCTTCTCGCCGAGGCGCGGCGCTTCTTCGAAGCCCCGACCGGACACAAGGCGCACTACGAAGCAGCGAAGACTGGCACGATGACCGGCTGGCGGCGCGTCGGCGTCGAGTACAGCCAGACACCGGACCGCCCCGACCTGAACGAGACCTTCTGCTACCGCCACCGCGACGACACTGCGCCGGCTGTGCCGGAGCACCCGCTCCGCGCCGCGTGCCGCAACGCCCAGCGGGCACTCGATGCAGCTGCGGCGACGGCCCTCAGATCGCTCGCCGACGCGGCCGGCACGACTCGAGCGGTCGCGCCGATCCGCACCTTCGATGAGTCATGGCTGCAGCTCAACTGGTCACGACCTTCGACTGCGACCAGGGAGTTCATTCAGGACGCGCACGAGGACGGACATCTCCTGACGCTCCTCGTCGCCGACGCCCCCGGACTCGAGATTCTCGACCCGAAGCAGGGCTGGATCCCGGTGTGGCCGACGATCGACAACGTGCTCGTGTTCGCCGGCGAGTGCAGCGCGCTCCTGGTCGACGGACGAGTCGTGCCGATGATGCACCGCGTACGCGCCCGACCGGAGGTGTCGACACGCCTGAGCGTGGCCTACTTCGTGAACCCGGACCTCGATCAGCAGCTCGAGCCGTGGATCCCGGGGGCGCGCAACCACGGCGTCGATCTCCTCCGGTGGGGCCAGCTCAATCCCGCTCGATTCGGGCTACCGGCGCTCTAACCCCGAGACTCGCGCGGCGGGATCGTGCGTTCCCACCGCACTCACTTCGGTACGGGGGTGATGGCGAAGGGGATCTTCACCGAGCCGCGGGATTCGGAAGTGGTGAGCACGCTGCGTGCATTCACACGCGCGCATATCGATTCGCCCTGGATCATGGCCGGGAGCTCGAAGGGCTCCGGCTTGGCGTCGAACACACTCCGCCACACTCCGCCCTTCACCCGACGGAGCAGGTAACCGGACTGGTAGGTGCGGAAGACGACGCCCGATCCGTCGGCCAGCGCGTCGGCGCCGGTGATCCGGTTGGGGAAGAGGAAGCCGCCCTCCTCGAGCGTGATGGCCCCGACATTCCGCAGGATATCCCCGTCGGCCACGAACACCTTCGATGGGCCCTGCACTTCTTTGGTGATCACGAAGACCGAGCCGTCCGTCGGGTCGACCACCAGGGCCTCGGCATCGTGGGGTCCGTCGTAGTAACGGAGCGTCTGCGCGGTTGCCGGAACCGAACGGTCGGGGCGTCTCGGCTCGGGAATCCGATAGATGACCACGTTGTCGCGCCGTGCGTTGTTGTCACCGATATCACCGATGACGAGCGTGCCGTCCGGGGCCGAAGCCATGTCCTCCCAGTCGACCGCCTCGACCCCCGTCACGGTGACAGGACGAACCGTTCGCTTCACGAGATCCAGCGCGAACACGCGGGGAACGTCACCAGAATCGTTGTGCAGCCACACCACGTCGGCGGTCCGTCTCGAGAATGAGCACCCCGAGACCTCCTGCAGCGGTCCGGCGACAAGGTCAAACCTCGTGGTCGACTTTGCCGATGCCGCCCGAACCGGTCCCGGCCAGCACAGGCACAGCAGGACAACGGAAGCGATCAGCCGTGCCGATGTCGGTTTCACCCGCCCAGTATGGTCCCCACCCACGGGAATTCCCGCGGTTCGATCGAACGTGCGGCCAGTACGATGGAGCAAGTGCGCCGCTCCCCCGACACCCTCGTCCGGCCGATGTCGCCGGGTCGGGTGTTGGCCACCAACCGGGACTTCCGCAAAGTCTGGGTGAGCGGGGCCGTTTCGGACGTCGGCACGTGGATGCAGCTGATGACCGTAAGTACACTTATTGCTTCGCGGACCGGCAGCGCGCTGCAGACAGGGCTCGTGGCCATCGCGACATTCTCTCCGCAACTCGTCTCCTCCCCCATCGGCGGAGTACTGGCCGATCGCTACGACCGGCGCCGGGTCCTCATGACGATCCTTGCCCTGCAGGCGGTCGCCGCCACCTTCCTGGCCATTGCCGTAGCCGGCCGCGCCAATTCCGCCACGCTCACGATGATCGTGTTCGCCCAGGGCGTCGTCGGCTCGCTCGCCAATCCCGTCACGGCATCGATGCTGCCCGACCTCGTCGGTCGTGACGCTCTCCTCGGCGCCGCATCGCTCGGCAGCGTGTCGTGGAACGCCGGACGCATCGCCGGACCGATGCTCGCAACCGTGCTGATCCAGACGGTCGGGCCGACGTGGTGCATCGCCGCCAACGCGCTGAGCTTCGCTGTTCTGCTGGTCGCGCTCGGAACCATCCGGCGGTCCTTCGCCCCCCATGCCACCGACATCGACGACTCCGTGGCGAAGCGCGTACGGCAGGGCATCCGCTCGCTTCGGTCCACGCGCACGGCGCTGTTCGCCTATCAGGTCTGCCTGGTGAGCCAGATCTCGATCGCTCCCCTGATCGGCATGGTCCCTATCCTCGCCACGAAGGTGCTCGACGGAGACTCCAGAACCGTAAGCGCGCTGTTCATCTCGTTCGGGATCGGGAGCCTGATCGGCTCGCTGGCCGTGACCACGGTGGTGGCCCGGATCGGGCGCCCCCGGGCGGGCTTCGGGTTGCTCACGTGCGGGGCGGGGTTCACGCTTGCCCTCTCCCAGGTCCACGCCACCTGGTTGGCTGTGCTCCTGGTCGCACCCCTTGGTGCGACGTACATCGGCGGCTTCGTCACGGTGCACTCGGTCATCCCACGTGACTCGCCGGCAGCCGAACGGGGACGGATCGCGTCGATCTTCTCCGCATCCGTCGGCACTGCGTACAGCCTCGGCGTGCTGTGGATGGGAGCCCTCGCCGACGCAACGAGCCTCCATGCCGCGCTCGCCGTGGCAGGGGCCATCGGCCTCGGCGCCCTCGGGGTGTCCGTCGTGGCATTCAACCGGCATTGGCGATCTCTGGGCGCCGGCGACATGGCGTCGCGCCGCGCCCTCGATCGCGGCCTCGCCGCGATGCCCACGACCTGACCGGGACGCGACAACGCCGGCCCGAGGCCGGCGTTGACTGTTCTGTGGGTGGAGAGTGGTCGGCGCAAGGTCGCCGTCGAAACGACGTCGCCAACCGCCCGCCTCGTCGCCGACTACCCACGCCTTCGGCGTGGGTAGCGGGACGACTGGTGGTCAGCGTCGGCGACGGACGTTGCGGCGAGGTGCTCCGCCGCCGTCTTCGGCGAGGATCTCAGCGCCGTCGGTTGCCGGGCCGAGGTTGCCGAACTCGGCGGCGACCTGGGCATCGAACTCGTCGTCGAAGCTCACCGTTCCAGACGGCGCAGCGGCAGACGAACCACTGGCAGCCGGAGCGCTGTCACGGCGGGGACCACGATCGCGGCTGCCGTCACGCCCACCCCGGGAGCCACGGTCGTCGCGTCCGCCACGACCGCTGTCGCGGTCACGGTCGCGCGGACCGCGATCCTCACGAGGACCACGGTCCTCGCGGGGGGCTGCGTCCGACACGGGCTGATCGGCCCATGACAGCGAGACCTTGCCCTGCGCATCGATGTCGTCGACGCGCACTTCGACGGCATCTCCGAGCGAGAGCACGTCTTCGACGTTGTTGACGCGCTGGCCCTTGCCGATCTTGGAGATGTGAAGCAGCCCATCGCGTCCGGGAAGGATGTTGATGAACGCACCGAACTTCGTGGTCGACACAACCCGGCCCATGTACACGGCACCGATGTCGGCCTTCGGCGGATCGAGGATCAATTCGATGCGGCGACGGGCCTCGTTCACGGCAGCGCCATTGGTGGAGCCGATCGAAACCGTTCCGACCTGGCCGTCATCGTCGACGCTGATGTCGGCGCCGGTCTCCTGCTGCATGGCGTTGATGACCTTGCCCTTCGGGCCGATGATCTCGCCGATCTTGTCCATCGGGATCTGGAACGACACGATCTTCGGAGCCGTCTCGTTGACCTCGGCACGAGGCTCGGCGATCGCTGCGTTCATGACCTCGAGAATCGCCAGGCGCGCTTCCTTGGCCTGCTCAAGTGCGGCCGCCAACACGTCGGTCGGGATGCCGTCGATCTTGGTGTCGAGCTGCAACGCGGTGACGAACTCGGACGTGCCGGCGACCTTGAAGTCCATGTCTCCGAACGCATCCTCGGAGCCGAGAATGTCGGTCAGCGTCGTGTACTTGCCGTCGTCGTAGATCAGACCCATGGCGATACCGGCGACTGCTGCCTTGATCGGTACACCGGCGTCCATCAGCGACAGCGAGGCCGAGCAGACCGAGCCCCTCGATGTGGAACCGTTCGACGCCAGAACCTCGGAGACGAGGCGCAGCGCGTAACTGAACTCCTCCTGGCTCGGAACGACCGGCAGCAGGGCGCGCTCGGCGAGCTTGCCGTGGCCGATCTCGCGGCGCTTCGGCGAACCGACGCGACCGGTCTCCCCGTTGGCCGACGGCGGCATGTTGTAGTGATGCATGAAGTACTTCTTGGTGACCGGCTCGAGCGTGTCGAGCATCTGGTTCATCTTCGGCATCGCCAGCGTGCATACGTTCAGGACCTGGGTCTCACCGCGCTGGAAGAGACCGGTGCCGTGCGCCGTCGGGATGATCCCGACTTCAGCGGTGACGGGACGAAGGTCCTTCGCTCCACGGCCGTCCATGCGCACACCGGACTTGACGACCCGAGCGCGGACCATCTTCTTCGTAAGTGAACGTACGGCTTCCTTGATTTCCTTCTCGCGTCCCGGGAAGTCACCCGAGAGCGCGGCAACGATTTCCGCAGTCGCTGCGTCGGTTGCCGCGTTGCGATCGGCCTTGATGATGATCTTGGTGACCGGCTCGAGGATCTTCTTGCCGACCTTCTCGACCGCCTTGAACACGTCGTCGCCGTAGTCGTAGACGGGCGTGTAGCTCATCGTGGGACGCGAACCGGCAACGGCGACGAGCTCCTTCTGCAGCGCGATCGACTCCTTGATCCATGTCTTGGCCGCCATGAGGCCATCGGCCACCACGGCCTCGGTCACCTTCGGGGCGCCGTCTTCATAGGACGCCCAGGCAGACTCGGTGCCGCCGGCTTCAACCATCATGATCGCGACGTCGCCGGCGTATTCGCCTTCCTCGACGAGACGCCCGGCGACGACGAGCTCGAATGTGCTCGCGGCACCTTCCTCGAACGTCGGGTGGGGAATCCATTCGCCCTCCGTCGAATACGCAATGCGCACCGCACCGATCGGCCCCTCGAACGGGATGCCGGAGATCATCAGCGCCGCGGACGCCGAGTTGATCGACAGCACATCGTGCGGGTTGATCTGGTCGGCGCCAATGACGGTGATGACAACCTGGGTCTCGTTGCGGAACCCGGCCGGGAACGCCGGGCGCAACGGCCTGTCGGTGAGGCGGCAGGTCAGGATCGCCGCATCGGTCGGGCGACCTTCACGACGGAAGAACGAGCCGGGGATCTTGCCGGCCGCATAGGCCCGCTCCTCGACGTCGATGGTGAGCGGGAAGAAATCGATGCCGTCACGAACGCCCTTGGCGGCGTTCGCCGTCGTCAGCACCGAGGTGCCGCCGAGCGTGGCGACAACAGCGCCCTGGCTCTGCTGGGCCAGCTTGCCCGTGGAAAACGTGAGGACCTTGTCGGTCCCGGTGACCGTCGTTGAGACGGATTTGGCGTCAGCCATTGAGATGTACTCCTTGTGTGGTGCACGCCACCACATCCCCGCCTCTGGCGGAGCGTTCTTGGGTGGTGCCGTGCGTGGAGCACCCCAGGCGGGTGGGCCGGTTCCCAGTTGTCGACGCCCCGCACTTTGCGGGGGATCCACAACTGGCAGCCGACCCCATCGTGAGAATTGCTGGGCTTGGGGTGCTACCGGTTGATGTGGGTTTCGGCGTGAAGTTTCCCGTACGCCGACAACGGGATGGTGGACCCTGGGGCCCGGCAGTGCGCCCCCGGAATTGGGCCGCAATGCGGAT
>JANMYF010000021.1:0-18480 GCA_031381685.1 Acidimicrobiia bacterium | reverse complement strand
GGCGGGCGGCGCTGGTCCTGACCGCGGCGAGTGCCTCTGCCGCGGCGGCTTTCGCCTCGTAACCGCCGATCGACGCTTCGAGACGGAGGTGGGCGATCTGGGCGGCGAGTGTCTGCGCCGACGGAAACGCGGCGCCGGCGTTGTTCAGGTGGACGACGCCGGCCACCCCGGGAGTGTCGCGTCGGAGGCGGGTGACGGTGTCGGCATCGATGCGCATCGGCCGTCGGGTCTAGCAGCAACGCCCATCAGGCGATCGGGAATTGCTCAGTCCCGGGGACGGTCGGAGGCGAGGCGTTGCACCTCACCGAGAAGCCGCATCATCCGGACCGAGTCATCGAGCGTCCACGCCGGCGACTCGGTCATTCCTACAGCGATGCAGCGTCCGCATTCCTCGGCCTCGTAGTGGTAACCATGGCCCGTCGACAGGTCGACGAGCGGTTCGCTCGGCGACGTCTGTTCGGCGATGCGGTTGCGTAGTCGCCTGGACGGCCCGCTCTCCCACACCCGCAAAAGCTTCGCGGGAAGTCGATCGGTCACACCGAGTATCGGCGAGCCGGGCTGGTCGAGATCGGCGAGTGATCGGCTCCACGACGCGGCTTCGGTGATCCGACCGTGATGGGAAACCGTGACGCGCCTGGGGGCATACAGAGGAGCCGCGATGGTGACATGACCGTCCGTTCCCTCGACCACGACGCGGTTGGGCGTACGGCGGCGCTGCGAGACGTGGAGCAGCGAAACGGCTCCGCCCGCATGCCGGAGCCGCATGCCGGTCGCCTCATCCACGCCATTCGGAGCGAACGCGGCGTCAGCCTCGACCACGTCCGGCCACCCGAGCAAGCCAACGGCCCATGTCAACGGGTAGACGCCGAGGTCGAGCAGCGCACCGCCCGACAGGTCCGGATTCCAGAGACGATGCGTGGGATCGTACGGAACAACGTTCCCGAAATCGGCACGAAGCTCGATGACCGAGCCGATCCGTCCACTGGCGATCAGTTCGCGTGCGGCGTTGAACAGAGGGAAGAAACGGGTCCACATCGCCTCCATGACAAATCGGCCGCTGTTGCGAGCCGCCTCAGCCACTCGTTCTGCCGCCTCGCCCGTGACGGTGAACGGCTTCTCGACCAGCACGTGCTTTCCCGCGGCAAGGCAGAGGAGCGCGTCGTCGGCGTGACGGTTGTGCGGGGTGGCGACGTAGATGATGTCGACCGAGGGGTCAGCGACCAGGGCCTCATATGATCCGTGCGCATACGGAATAGCCCGCCGCGCGGCAAAGGCGACAGCGCGCTCGCGGTCGCGCGAGCCCACCGCGACCAGTTGGGCGCCGGGCACGAGCGCCAGGTCGTCGGCGAACGACTCCGCGATGCCGCCCGGTCCGAGAATTCCCCATCGCAGCGTCGGAGGTGCGGGAACCGTCATCGGGCCCACTCCATGGGAGTCGGGGGGACGAAAGTGGTGGTCATCGCATAGGGCATCGACGTCGACGCCGCCTGCGAGATGGCCAGCACGAGTTCGTTGTTGTGCAACGAGAAGTCGGTCGCCAGTCGAGAGGGCCGCCCCTCGCGGACCGCGGCCGCCACTTCGGCGATGCCCCGGGCGAAGTCCATCTGCTGGGCGCCCCGGTAGTCGAACTTCTCCACTGGGCGGACGAGCGGCACCTTGCGCACGAGCTTGCCCTCGAGGCGTTTGCGGAGCACGTTCAGCGACTTTCGGATCGTGACCGGCGAGCCGTAGAACCACGAATCAGGAACCTCGAGCGTCCCTTCGTCGCCGAAGATCCGCAGCGAATGATCGTGAGCGCCGACGATGCCACAGGTGAGTCGGGCGACCACGCCGGAGGCAAAGGTGATGCACGCAACGGAGAAATCGGGACTGACCACGTCGACGCGCACGCCCTTGTCCGGAATGAGCGGTGCGGCGAACGCCGTCACCGACACCGCCGGACCGAAGAACGTGGTGAGCCACGTCGTGTAGTACCCGGCGTGCTCGAGCGTGCAGCCCACCTCGAACTCGTCCTTGAACGGCCACGGCGTCCCCGTCATGGAGAGCCACTTCGTGTAGGGCATCTTGTGGACGAGCCCATCATCCATCTCTGCGTACACGAGCCTCACCCGGCCGACCCGTTGCTCGCGGAGGACCTTCCAGACGGTCTGCGCGGTTTCTCCGAGCACGCTGCACGGCGCACTCGCCAACTGCAGACCCCGCTGTTCGGCCAGGTCAGCCAACTGGCGCGCTTGGCCCAACTCCATCGCCAGCGGCTTTTCCGAATACACATGCTTGCCGGCCTGCAACGCCGCGAGCGAGACGTCGAAGTGATCTTTCGGATTCGTCAGGTTGACGACGAGGTCGATGCTCGGATCGGCGCACACCTCGGCCACGTCGACATACGTCGGCCCGCACGCGTAGTTTTCGGCCAGGTTCGCCATCCGGGTCGGCTCACGATCGCAGATCCCCGCAACGACAAGCTCGGGATGAAGTGGGAGGGTGCGAAGGTAGTAGTCGGCGACGTAGCCGCAACCGATGATGACAAGACGCATGGTGTCTCCATCATCGGACACGACGAAGCATTCCCTTACCCGGCCGGTGCCCCAAGGACCGAGAAGAGGCCCGTTGCACGTGACCGCGGCCTGTCATGGAAGCGCGTTTGCTAGACCGACTCGGCGTCGTCGAGCAGCCCCGGCGGTGGATCGACCATGACGCAGAACCCATCGACGGCCGTGCCGTGCTTCTCGACCACGAACGCGAGCGGGATCATGCGACCGTCTTCGAGGACGAGCAGATCACTCGCCCCGGCGCTTTCGACTGCGGCGATCCGGCCGACCGGCGACCGATCCGCCAGCTCGACGGCGGCTCCGATCAACTCGTGGATCCACAGGGCGTCGGGATCATCGATCGGCTCGGCGAACAGCTCCGCACCATGCAGGGCTTCCGCGGCCGTTCGATCGGGCACTTCGGCGAAGCGGACCCTCCACCGATCGTTGTGCGGGGCGCTTGTGGCGACGGTCAACACGCGCCCGGACGCCGTTTGGAGGGCTGACCCGACCCCAACCCGTTCGACACGATTGGTCGACAGAGCCACGATCAGTTCGCCTTTGAGGCCGTGAGGTTTGGCGATACGCCCGACGGAGAGCAGCCCGGTAGGGGGCATGGCCTAGTGGGCGTCAGTCGACGATGTCGACGCGGACATCGACGCCGTCGCGTGCTCCGGCGGCGCGGGTTACTGTGCGGATCGCCTGGGCGGTGCGGCCACGACGGCCGATCACTTTGCCCATGTCGTTCGGGGCCACGCTCAGCTCGAGGGTGAGCCCGCCCCGGCCGCGAGACGACGAGATCTCCACGCCGCTCGGGTCATCGGTGAACGATTCGGCGAGGTATTGGAGCACTCGTTGGGCCGCAGCCCCGGATTCACCGCTCATCGTGGAGTGGCTACTTCGATGCCTTCGAGGCGGCGAACTGCTCGGCCGCTCCGGACACCTTGATCAGCTTGGCGACGGTTTCCGTCGGCTGGGCACCGTTGCGCAGCCATTGGACGATCTTGTCGTTGTCGAACAGGATGCGCGACGGCTCTTGGCGAGGCTCGTACGTTCCGAGGATCTCGATGAACCGGCCATCTCGGGCGTTGCGCGAGTCGGCAGCCACCAGACGGTAGGTGGGCTGCTTCTTCTTTCCCATGCGCATTAGGCGGAGCTTGACGGCCACGATGTTTCTCCTCGAAGTGAATCGGTGCTCGCCACAGCGAGCCGGACAACACTAGCCGCGCCGCGGCTCGACGCGATCACGGGTCCCACCCGGATGTCAGCGCTTCTTTTTCTTCTTCTTGTTCGACGGCCCGCTCTGGGTGCCAGGTGCCGTTGCCCGACCGCCGCCTCCCCGACCCGGCCCGCTGAGGCCCGGGAGCGACGGAGTCTTCGGACGCGCTCCAGGGGCCAGGCCGGGGAGGCCACCGGCCTGGAGCGCCTTGAGCTGCTCCGGATCGATCTCGCCCGCCTTCACCGCCTTGTGCATCGCACGTGCCTGCTTGAACTTGCCGCCCCCGCCCTTCATGACCTGGGTCATCCCGGGACCGAGCGACTTCATCATCTTCTGCATCTCGCCGAACTGCTTGAGCAACGCATTCACCTCGGCGATTGGGCGACCCGAGCCCGCGGCCACACGCTGACGACGCGAGGCGTTGAGGATGTCGGGACTGCGGCGCTCGTTCGTCGTCATGGACATGACGATCGCTTCGACCCGATCGAACTCCCGTTCGTCGAAGTCGACATCCTTCAGCTCCTTGCTCATCCCGGGCATCATCCCGAGCAGGTTCTTCACCGGACCCATCTTGCGGACAGCCCGGAGTTGTTCGACGAAGTCCATCAGCGTGAAGGTTCCCGCCATGAGCTGTTCGGCGGCCTTCTCGGCCTGATCCTGATCGAAGGCGGCCTCGGCCTGCTCGATCAGGGTCATCATGTCGCCCATGCCGAGGATGCGCGAGGCGAGGCGGTCGGGGTGGAACTGGTCGAAATCGGCCAGCTTCTCGCCGGTCGAAGCGAAGGCGATCGGCTTGCCGACGACATGCTTCACCGAAAGGGCAGCACCGCCCCGGGCATCACCGTCGAGTTTGGTCACGATCACGCCGTCCAACTCGAGCGTCTCGTTGAAGGCCTTGGCCGTCGCGACAGCATCCTGGCCGGTCATCGCGTCGATCACCAGGAACGTGTAGTGCGGCTGCACCGCGTCGCTGATACGCCGGACCTCGTCCATCAGGGCCACGTCAATGCTGAGTCGACCGGCCGTGTCGACGATCACCACGTCACGTCCAGTGCGTTCCGCTTCGAGCAGCGCGTGACGAGCGACGCTGACCGGATCGGACGGTTCGGAGAACATCGGGACGCCGACCTGTCCGGCGAGGATGCCGAGCTGCTGCACGGCCGCCGGGCGTTGGAGGTCAGCGCCGACCACCAGAGGGTTTCTCCCCTGGCTCTTCAGCCACCGAGCGAGCTTCCCGACAGCCGTCGTCTTGCCGGCGCCCTGGAGGCCGGCCATGAGGATGACCGTCGGCGGTTTCGACGCGAACTGCAGCTGAAACGTCTCACCGCCGAGGGTGGCGACGAGCTCGTCGTGGACAATGCGGATGACCTGCTGTGCCGGGTTCAGGGCCTTGCTCAGCTCCGCCCCCACACAGGCTTCGCGGATGCGTTCGACGAACCCGCGGACGACCGTGAGGTTCACGTCGGCCTCGAGAAGGGCGACCCGGATCTCCCGGAGCACCTCATCGACTTCGGCCTCACCCAATCGGCCGCGGCCCTTGAGCTTGGTGAAGATCGTGTCGAATCGGTCAGAAAGGCTGGCAAACATCGCATCAAGACTCTACGGGGCGGGCACGGGCTGCTCCTCCGTTTGGGGACGCGGCCCTACGCTCGACCCGATGCTTCGCCGACTGAGTCCGATCTTCCTCGTCCTGCTGGCCGCAACCGGGGCTGCTGGAGCCGTGACGTGGAAGGCGCAGTTCTCCGACGCCGGGACCCGCGTGTTCGCCTTCGTCCTTCTGGGCTGGGTGGTGTCGCTGTGCCTCCACGAGTTCGCCCATGCCGTCACTGCCTACCGCTTCGGCGACGTGACCGTGGCCGAAAAGGGGTACCTCAGCCTCGATCCCCGCAAGTACCTCCATCCGGTGCTTTCGATTCTCCTGCCGATCGCCTTTCTGGTGATGGGCGGCATCGGGCTTCCGGGTGGTGCCGTGTGGATCCAGATGGGGTTGATCCGCGACCGGGCCCATCGCAGCCTCGTGTCGGCGGCCGGTCCTCTCACCAACCTGGCCATCGGCATTGCGTTGTCCCTACCCTTCCGACTGTTCCCCTCCATCCCCAGCCGGGCCCCGGCCTTTGCCGGCGCCCTCGCGTTCCTCGCGCTTCTGCAATTCATCGCGGCGATCCTCAACGCCCTTCCGCTCCCGGGCCTCGACGGCTTCGGCGTGCTCGAGCCCTACATGTCGCGCCGCTTCCTCGAAGCGCTGGCCCCGTACCGGCAGTACTCCATCGTCGTGCTCTTCATCCTCGCCTGGCAGGCGCCGTGGTTCGGCGATCTCGTGTTCGGGAACGCCCGCGCACTGCTCGAGCTCGTCGGCAACGACACCGCCCTGTCGAGCATCTCGAGGTTCGGCGCGGAACTGTTCCGATTCTGGGAGCGGTAGGTCGGGCGCCTCAATGACGGCCCGACCCGTGGCCGCGGACGCGAAGGTCGACCACAATGGATGTCCTTATGGCTCGGGTCGTCGTCACCGGTGGTGCAGGTTTTCTTGGTTCACATCTTTGCGAGGCCCTCGTCGACCGTGGCGACGAGGTACTGGCGCTGGACAACCTCCTCACCGGTTCGCTCGACAACATCGCCCACCTCCGAGGGGCGGCGGCGTTTTCCTTCCGACGCCATGACGTGTGCGAGCCCTATGCCGTGGACGGAACCGTCGACGCGGTGATGCACCTCGCGTCGCCCGCGTCGCCGCGGGATTACCTCGATCATCCGATCGAAACCCTCGATGTCGGCAGCGTCGGAACCCGGAACGGTCTCGAACTGGCGAAGGCGAAGGGCGCGAAGTTCTTCCTCGCGTCGACCAGCGAGGTCTATGGGGATCCGTCGGTACACCCGCAGCCGGAGTCGTACTGGGGACATGTGAACCCGATCGGGCCACGCAGTGTGTACGACGAGGCGAAGCGTTTCGCGGAAGCACTGACGTTCGCGTTCCACCGCACCCACGGCGTCGATGTGCGCGTTGTCCGCATCTTCAACACGTACGGCCCCCGTATGCGTCCGAACGACGGCCGGGTGGTGTAGAACTTCCTGGTGCAGGCATTGCGGGGTGATCCGATCACCATCTACGGGAGCGGCAACCAGACCCGATCGTTCTGTTACGTGTCCGATCTCATCCGTGGCTTCGTTGCGCTCCTCGACGGAGATCAGATCGGTCCGATCAACATCGGGAACCCCAACGAGTTCACCATCGCCGAGCTCGCCGAACTTGTTCTTGCCACCACGGGCTCGGCGTCGACGATCGTCTACGAGCCGCTTCCCCAGGACGACCCCACCCAGCGACAGCCGGACATCACCCTCGCCAGGGAGCACCTCGGATGGACGCCCACCGTCGAACTCCGCGAGGGCCTCGTCGATACTGCGGCGTACTTCGCCTCTTTGCTCGGTCTGCCGGCCGTTCGCTCGAAGGATGTCGCATGAAGGTCGTGATCGTCGGATCGGGCTACGTCGGTCTGGTGACCGGTGCGTGTCTGAGCGACACCGGGGCGAACGTGGTCTGTGTCGATGTCGATGCGTCGAAGATCGAGCAGCTGCAGCGCGGCGAGATGCCGATCTACGAGCCCGGACTCGAGGCGCTGGTCCGCCGGAACACGGCGAAGGCCCGTCTCCGGTTCACCACGGATCTGGCCGACGCGCTGCTCGAGGCGGACGTCGCGTTCATCGCCGTCGGTACGCCGCCGGGAGACGACGGCTCAGCCGACTTGAGCCAGGTCCTCAGCGTCGCTTCCTCCATCGGCAGGGCACTGGCCACTCGTCCCACCGACTACCTCGTCGTCGTGACGAAATCGACGGTGCCGGTTGGCACAGCGTTCAAGGTTGCAGCCCATCTCCGGACGAGTGCCGCAGCCGCTGCGCAGGCCGGGGTCGAGGTGACCGAGTTCGATGTCGCCTCCAACCCGGAGTTCCTGAAGGAGGGTGCGGCAATCGAGGACTTCGCCCGTCCGGATCGCATCGTGATCGGCGTCGAGACCGAACGGGCCCAAGCTGTCCTCGAACGGCTCTACCGGCCCTTCCTCCTCAACGCCCGACCGGTCATGTTCATGGACCTCGCGTCGGCGGAGATCACGAAGTACGCCGCAAACGCCATGTTGGCCACCCGTATCAGCTTCATGAACACGATCGCGGCGCTCTGTGATGCGGTAGGCGCCGACGTATCGCTGGTCCGACGAGGCATCGGCAGCGACCCGCGCATCGGCGATTCGTTCCTCTACGCCGGACCCGGCTACGGCGGCTCCTGCTTTCCCAAAGACGTGCGTGCGCTACATGCGACCGCCCAAAGCCTCGGCGTCGACTTCGGGATCCTGCGCGAAGTCGAAGCCGCCAACGAACGCCAGAAGAGCGTTCCCGTGGCCAAGCTGCGAGCGCTGATCGATCGAGTCGACGGCCCGCTCGACGGGGTCACCGTCGCGTTATGGGGTCTTGCGTTCAAGCCGAACACGGACGACATCCGCGACGCGCCGGCGTTGACCGTGATCGCCGAGCTCCTCGACGCCGGCGCGGACGTTCGGCTTTATGATCCCGTAGCCGCTCTGCCCAGCGGAATGTTCGATGCCGTGACGGTCTGTGGCGAGCCGTACGAGGCGACTGTCGGGGCCGATGCGCTCGTTCTGCTCACGGAATGGCCGGAGTTCCGCAACGTCGAACCTGCTCTGCTCGCCATGCGCCGGCCCCTGATCGTCGATGCACGCAACGTGCTCGATACGGAGACCCTCGCGGAGCACGGCTTCACCGTCGCCTCGATCGGGCGCCCGCTCACCATTCCCTTCTGACTCCTTCCTGACGCAGCCCTTTGGGTTTCGTCGGCGTCGTCACCCGGACGTAGTGTGCTGTCGCCGGACACGCGCGCCGCAGAGGAGAGAGTGACTCATGCCGATCACCAAAGGATTCAAACAGCTTCTGCAAGAGGCGAACGCCCGCATCACGACGCGAACGGTGGACGAGACGCGGGCACTGCTGACCGACGAGAACGTCGTTCTTGTCGACATCCGCGATCCGCGCGAACTCGAGCGAGACGGGAAGGTTCCGGGCGCGTTCCATGCACCGCGGGGCATGCTCGAATTCTGGGTCGACCCGGAAAGCCCGTACTTCAAGCCGATCTTCGGTGACGAGTCGAAGCACTTCGTCCTGTTCTGCGGCGGCGGGTGGCGTTCGGCGCTTTCGACGGCGGCACTGCAGGACATGGGCATGACGAACGTCAGTCATGTCGAAGGCGGCTTCGCCGCGTGGAAGGAATCGGGCGGACCGATTGCGTGAAACCCCACGATCCCACCGCCAGATGTCGGCGCTCGTGCTGATGACTCACGAACCTCTTCGCGCCAGATGAGTGGGAGCGGCACGGTCCCCAGACGATTGACCGAACACCTCGTGAGCTGGTTGGGTGACTGGCCCGACACCATCACGGCTGACTCGATCCGGGGAGTGATGATCGCCGGCCATGAGGCCCGTCTGAACCCCGGATGGGACGGGCACGTCCACGACGTCATCGGCGTCGCCACGCCCACGTTTGCGGTGCTCTCGGTTCCGCCGCATGCCGCACCCGAACTCCGCGATGCGGTTGGCACCGGATCACTCGGCGGTGACCTCGATGTCCTTCGGACCGCCGTACCTCACGTACTCGGACGCCCTGGGTCGGTGGGACTCGGCTTGTTCCGCTGGAGCGACTCCCCCGCAGAAACTCCGGATGTCGGTGAGTGGGTGCCGACCGACGACCCCCGTGTCCCCGATTGGCTCCGTCCGTTCAACGGAGATCTGCTCATCGCCTGGGATGACGAGGGAGCGTACGGTGCGGGAGTCGGGCGCAAGCAGCACGACGAGTTCGGCCACGAACTCAGCGTCGGCACCGAACCCTCGCTGCGGGGCCGGGGGATCGGCCGCCAGCTCGTCGCCACCGCGGCGCGACGAGTGCTCGACCAGGGAGCGATCCCCACGTATCTCCACGCGCCCGACAACCACGCGAGCGCGAAGGTGGCGGATGCCGCGGGATTCCCCGACCTCGGATGGCGGATCATCGGGTTCTGGGGTCGTTAGGCCGTCGGGGCCCACACCCGATTTCATCGTCTTGTCAATGCGGCCCGATCGGCGACGACAAGCCAGCCCGGGCCATCGCCCATCGCGGCCACGACCACGTTCGCGCCGCCGATACCCACCTGAAGCTGCGCGCGACGGCCCGTCGGCGCCGCGGGCAGGATGGCCCGCCGCCAGCGCCCTCCGACCGGACGGGTCACCAGCAGCAACCGCTCGTCAACCTTCGCACCGACAAGGGCGACGGTGCCATCGATGGCTACGTCGGTCACGCCGGACAGCGCGTCATCGGAGGACGGCAGAGGGAGCACGGAGCGGTGCCATTTCCCGCCCCGGCGTTCCCACGCGATAAGGCGAGTCCGAACCGCACTATCAGTCCCACCGATCACCGCGCCGTCCCCGGACACCGCCACGCGTTGGAACCGCTGCTCGCCGTCGCCACCATCGCGCAATCGGCGGTCGGTGTTCGCCATCCACGTCCGGCCGTCGGTCGACGTCCACACCACCGCGTCGGTCGATGGCACTCCCCCTCGCACGGCGAACTGCTCACCGACGGCAAGCAGTTGCGGACCGTCAGCGGCAACATCGAGGCCTTGGTGCTGTTGCCCGACGCCGGCCGACAGGACCGGATCGTCGTCGAAGATGGCGAACTCTGAGCCATCGGCCGACCACCACGAGGTTGCACCGAGGAGGCCGTTGCGATTGACCCTGCTTCCGAAGATCACCCACCCACCCGACGGAACCGCGGCGACGGAGCGAACGCCGATCTGGCGAGGACCGTTGTAGAGCTCGAAGTTCGCTTTGACTTCGCCCATGGTCGGCGGGGACGCCTCCGAGGACGACAGGACCCAGCTACCGGTTCGCGGGTTCCCGTGCGCCCCGCCGGTATGCATCCCGAGTGCCACGGCCCCGCCACGGGCAGCAGCGATCGCGTAGATCTCCGAGATCTCGCCGTAAGGGGTGACCGGGCGCATGACCATCGGCGTCACGGACACCAGGTCACTCGACGTCCACACGGCCGGGCGCTGCACACCCGATGGATCACGGGTGGAGCCGGAGAACCACCACGTCGAACCGTCGAAGAACATCCCCACCACTCGGGCTTCGGCGCCCGGAACGCTGACGGTCCGCCAGGTCGGCCGCACGGTGAACGCGTCCGCTGCTGACGGGACTCGCGGCGAGGCAACCGAGCACAGCACCGCGAGAAGCACGACACCAACGGCCGATACCCGAGACCGGCAGCGAAGGTGAGCCCGGAACACCAGCGAAGGGTATGCCAGGAACGGACCCGCGTCGGCCGGTGAGAAGATCGACGACCGATGTCTCGGCCCCTTGTCTCCAGCCTCGGACCGCGTCCGTGGAACTCCGCCCCGGCTCGTGCGTTCGCGACCGCCACACTCGACCGACTCGGCGCGCTTGCACCACAGGCCATCGATGCTCATCTCCACGCGCTCGTCGAAACGCAGGAACGCCATGTGAACGAGCGCTGCCTCAACCTCTACGCGGGCACCAACATCGCCAACCCTCGCATGGCTTCCCTTCTCGGGTCATCGATCGGTGGACGGCCCAATCTCGGGTCACCCGGTGACACCTACAACCGGGGAATGGATGCCGGCAGCGAGATAAGCCTCCTCACCGATGCGCTGATCGGGTCGTTGTTCGGAGCGGAGTACGTGGAGACCCGCGTTCCTTCAGGTTCGATTGCCAATCAATATGCCTACCTGGCAACCTGCAAGCCGGGCGACGCGATCGTGGCCTTTTCCGACGCGGCCGCCGGCCACGTAACCCACCACGCCGCGGGGGCCGCAGGCTGGCTCGGGCTGGTGACCCACGACGCTGCGTGGAACGCTGCGTCGATGGACGTCGACCTCGACGAGTTCGGCCGGCAGATCCACCGTGTGAAGCCCCGACTGGTCATCGTGGCGGGGAGCATGTGCCTGTTCCCGTACGCGGTGCGCGAAGTTCGAGCGCTCGCCGACACCGTGGGCGCGTTCGTACTCTTCGACGCTGCGCACATGGGCGGAATGATCGCCGGCCGACGATTCCAGGATCCGTTGTGCGAAGGGGCCCACCTCATGACCGGCTCGACGTACAAGAGCTTCGGGGGGCCACCGTCAGGCATGATCCTCACCAACGACTCGATGCTCGCCGAACGGCTCGACGCCATCGCCTATCCGGGGTTCACGGCAAACTTCGATCTGGCCAAATCGGCCGCCCTCGGTCTTGCCGCTCTTGATATGCACACCTACGGTGCCGCATACGCTGACCAGTGCATCGCCAACGCTCAGGCCCTGGCCCGCCACCTGGCCGCCGAAGGCCTGGAGGTGTTCGACGTGCCGGGCCGGGCCGGGCATCCCGATCTCCGCGGCGGCCACCCGCACACGGTGAGCCAGCATGTCGCGCTCGGTGCTGCTCGGTACGGTGGCGGCAACGCGGCTGCAAGGAAGCTCGAGCAGGCCAACATCCTCTGCTCGTCGATAGGACTCCCGCGGCCGCCGATTCCCGACGAAGCCAACGGAATCCGACTCGGAACACAGGAGCTCACCCGTTGGGGCCTGCGCGAACACGACATGGAGACGGTCGCCCATCTGTTCGCCGATGCGCTGCTCGCTCGACGATCCAGCGAGTCCGTAGCCACCGATGTCGCGGCGATGCGCCAACACTTCTCCACCGTCCACTTCGTCACCCACTGACAACGAGATTCCATGAACGCCATCGACCTCGACACCTTCCGGGCAGAAGCAGAAGCACTCGACGCCACCGACCCGGCTCTGATGGCCGATCGGTTCGAGTTCCCTCCGGCTCGAGTGGCCGGCTCACCATTTGCCACGCGCGCATACTTTGCCGGCAACTCCCTCGGCCTCATGCCGAAAGCCACCCGGGCAACTCTCGATCACGTCCTGGGTAGCTGGAGCACCAACGCCGTCGAGGGACACTTCGTCGGCGATCAGCCGTGGACATCGCAGGCCGAGCGTCTCGTTGAACCCCTGGCGCGCATCGTCGGATCCCACGGACACGAGGTGATCGCCGCCAACACGCTGACGGTCAACGTGCACCTCCTCCTCCTCGCGTTCTACCGCCCGAGCGGCATACGGACGGTCCTGCTCACCGAAGACGGTCCGTTTCCCTCCGACGGCTATGCCGCGGCAAGCCACGCCCGCATGCACGGGCTCGACCCGGCGAGCGCGGTCGTGAAGCTCACCCCCGACGGGGCAGGAATCTTCTCGACCGAGGAAACCATCGCCACAATCGAGCGTCTCGGAGACTCCCTCTCCTGCATCCTTCTCCCCGGCATCGCGTTCCGCACCGGGCAGTTCCTCGACATCCCCCGGATCACGACGGCGGCGCACCGCGTGGGAGCCAACGTCGTTTGGGACCTCGCCCATGCCGCCGGCAACGTTCCTCTCGCGTTGCACGACTGGGGCGTCGACGGTGCGGCGTGGTGTACCTACAAGTACATGAACTCGGGTCCCGGCGCGGTCGGCGCGATGTACGTCCACGAACGTCACGTCGACCGTACGGACCTCGTCCGCTGGGACGGCTGGTGGGGGAACGCACCCGACACCCGTTTCGCGATGACCGCCGACATCGACCGCGGCGCGGGAGCGCTCGGCTGGCAGATCTCCAACCCTCCGATCCTGGCCATGGCCCCGATCGGGTCGTCACTCGCAGTCTTTGACGAGGCCGGCGGGATGGCGGTACTTCGCGAGCGGTCGCTGCGCCTGACCGGGTACCTCGAGCGGCTGTTCGGAGCCGTCAGGGCAACACACGAGATGTCGATCCTGACGCCGACGGATCCGGCTCAGCGTGGCGCGCAACTCTCGATCCTGGTGCACGATGCGAAGTCGATCACGGAGCAGCTCATCGACCTGCACGACGTGCTCCCCGACGAACGCCCGCCGAACATCATCCGCTTCGCCCCGACGCCGCTCTATTCGTCGTACCTGGAGTGCTGGCGTGCCGGGGCGGCGTTGGCCGCCGTCCTTCCGCGCCGGTGAGCGCCGTCTCCCGGCGACTCAATGACCTCCGAGGTACGCCTCGCGTACCGAAGGATCGGTGAGCAGGTCGGAGCCCTTGCCGGTCTTGACGATCTTGCCGGTTTCGAGCACGTAGGCGCGATGCGCTATCCCCAGAGCCTTCGAGGCGTTCTGTTCGACGAGCAGCACGGTGGTGCCCTGCTGGTTGATCTCCTTGATGATCCGGAAGATCTGATTGATGAGCATCGGCGCCAGACCCATCGACGGTTCATCGAGCAGGAGAAGACGCGGACGCCCCATGAGCGCGCGTGCGATGGCAAGCATCTGCTGCTCGCCGCCGGACATCGACCCACCGGCCTGGTCGATGCGTTCACGCAGACGCGGGAAGAGCGTGAGCACGCGATCGAGGTCCTCGGCTGCAGCAGACGATTTGCGATCGGTCCGGAGGTACATCCCCATCTCGAGGTTCTCGCGGACGCTCATGCCAGGAAAGATTCCGCGGCCTTCCGGAGACTGCCCGATTCCCATCGAAACTCGCTTGTGCGACGGTGCCTTGGTGATGTCCTGTCCGTCGAACATCACCGACCCGGCGGTGACCGGCCGCACACCCGACATCGTCTTCATCGTGGTGGTCTTCCCCGCGCCGTTGGCGCCGATCAGCGTGACGATCTCGCCCTGGTTGACCTCGAAGGAGATCCCCTTGATCGCCTGGATGCGACCGTAGAAGACCTGGAGGTCCGTGACCCGCAGCAGTGCAACCATGGTTCAGCTCCCCACTTCTTCATCGACGAGCGCTTCGGTCCCATCGTCGGGCGCTCCCAGATAGGCCTCGACGACCCGCGGATCGTTCTGGATCTCCGACGGCGACCCTTCGGCGATCTTCTTGCCGAATTCCAGCACCACGATCCGGTCGGTCACGCCCATCACGAGACGCATGTCGTGTTCGATGAGCAACACCGTGTACCCCTGATCGCGGATCTTGCGGATCAGGCCCATGAGGTCTTCCTTTTCCGCAGGGTTGAAGCCTGCGGCAGGTTCGTCGAGGCACAGCAGCTTGGGGTCGGTGGCGAGCGCTCGGGCGATCTCCAACCGTCGCTGGTACCCGTAGGGCAGGTTGCGGGCGAGATCGTCGGAACGATCGGCGATTCCCATGAACTGGAGGAGCTCCATGGCGCGGGCGCGTCCGGTCTTCTCCTCGTGGCGGTGGATGGGTAGGCGTAACACCGCCGCAAGGACGCCGGTCTTGTGATGGGTGTCGCCCCCGACCATCACGTTTTCGAGTGCGGTCATCTCGGGAAAGAGACGGATGTTCTGGAATGTGCGGGCGATGCCGGCCTTGGTGATCTGGAACCGCTTCTTGTTGCCGAGGGGTTGACCGAGGAACCGGATCTCGCCCTCTGTTGCCCGGTAGACACCCGTCATGACGTTGAAACACGTGGTCTTGCCGGCGCCGTTCGGTCCGATCAGGCCGAGGATCTCACCCTTGTCGATGTGGAAGTCGACGTCGACAAGGGCGGTGACACCGCCGAAGCGCATGGTGACATGGTCGACTTCCAGGATCTTTTCGACCGAACTCATGACGCACCTCCGCTCGGGACGCTTGTACTGACGGTCACCTGCGGTGCGTCGGTGGCGGTGCGTGCCTTGGTACGACGAGGGAGCAGACCCTGGGGACGGAAGATCATCATGAACACCAAGACGATGCCGAAGGCGAAGTAGCGCTTGTCGGCGAGGAACCGGAGACGCTCGGGCAGGTAGGCGACGAGAAAGCCCCCGAGCACTGCGCCGTAGCGGTTCCCGAGACCCCCGAGTACGACGGCGGCAAGAAACAGGATCGACTGCTGGATCGCGAACTGGTTCTCGTAGATCGCCGAGTTGCGGGTGGTGTAGAAAACCCCGCCGAGGCCGCCGATCGCCGCGCCGATCGCGAAGGCGAGGAGTTTGAACTTGAACGTCGGGACGCCCATGAGCTCTGCCGCATCTTCGTCCTCGCGCACTGCCGTCCATGCCCGGCCGACCCGGCTGCGTTCGAGGAGCGAGAGCACGAAGATCACGAGGAGGATCGCGCTGAGCCCGACCGTCCAGAGCCAGCGTGCTTCGAGAATGTCGATCTTGAACCACAGGAACGACGGCATGGACGGGATCCCGCTGATGCCCTCCGCGGCACCCAACCATGCGGTGTTCTTGGCCACGATGCGGATGATCTCACCGAAGCCGAGGGTCACGATGGCGAGGTAGTCGCCGCGTAGACGGAGCGTCGGCGCGCCGATGAGCACACCGAGGCCGGAGGTCACGACCACCGCGACGACGAGTGCCGCGAACCACAAGATCCCGTCCCACTGGAAGTGCTTCGTGGTGAGCACACCCATCGTGTAGGCCCCGATGGCGAAGAACCCGACGTAGCCGAGGTCGAGCAGTCCCGCCTGCCCGACGACCACGTTGAGTCCGAGGGCGATGAGCACGTAGGGCACGACGAGCGTCGTGAGCACCGTGGAGAAGTCGGATCCGGTCGTCGGCAGGACGGGAAGCCACGTGAGCCACGGGAGCACGTAGAGGAAGCCGAGGAAGACCAGGCTGATGGCGAGCCGGGCCTGGCTCGGCAGATTGCTGAACGCGTCGATCGGGGAGAACCGATGTCGCGGTGACGACTTGGTCGCCGCCTTGATCATTTCTTTGGCCATCGACTCGTCGACGGGCACCGTGTCGTTGTTCGGCGTGCTCATGCGCGGGCCCGCCCAAGCGACTCGCCGAGAAGACCGTTCGGACGGAACATCAGTACCGCAACGAGCACCACGAAGGACACCACATCTTTCCATTTCCCGCCGAAGAGACCGGCGCCGGAGTTCTCCAACACCCCGAGCAGCAGACCGCCGAGGAGTGCCCCTTTGAGGTTGCCGATGCCGCCGAGAACGGCGGCGGTGAACGCCTTCACGCCGAGAACGAAGCCGACCGAGTAGTCCGTCACCTGGTACTGCACCATGTAGAGGAACGCCGCCGCACCGGCCATGAGGCCACCCAGGACAAAGGTCACCACGATGATCTGGTCGGTGTTCACCCCGAGGATCCGAGCGGTTTCCGAATCCTGGGCAACGGCACGCATGCCCTTGCCGAAGCGGGTCCTCGAAACGAAGAGGCTCAACGCGAGCATCATCAACATCGAGCCGACGAACACCACGACGTTGCGGATCTGCACCTCACCGTTCTCACCGATGGTGAAAAGGGCCTTGGTCGTCGAGGACCACACCCGGGCGATCGCGTAGGACTCGTTCTTCTTCGGCCCGAACCTCTCGACCGCCGAGGCCATCACCAGCGACGCCCCGATCGCCGAGATGAGGAAGACCAGTCGCGGGGCGCCTCGTCTTCGGAGCGGCCGATAGGCGACGAATTCGAGGGCGACTGCGGCACCCGCGCTGAACGTCAGCGAGGCCACCAGCAACAGGGCGAACGAGCCGACGATGCCGAAGAAGCCGAGTTGGGCCGAAGCGTCGTTGTAGCCGAGCACGTTCAGCGCAACGACCGAGCCGAACGTGCCGAGCATGAACACCTCGGAGTTGGCGAAGTTGATCAGCCGCAACACGCCATAGACGAGGGTGTAGCCGAGCGCCACCAACGCATAGACCGATCCGAGCGAGAGGCCGGTGATGGCATTGGACCAGAACGTATCGACGAAGTTCTTGAAATCGAAGACGGCAGCGAGCATGAGTGGGCGGTTCGCTTTTGGGTGGGCTGGGCGGACAGGACGGACGAGACACTACGGAGTTTCCGAGCGACGCGACGACTCGGGGTTCCTCGCCCGGAACGCCGCGTCGTTTTCGGAAGAACCCGATCGTTCGAGTGCGACGAGCGCAATGCAGACACAGAAGCGGGGCCGGCCTCCCGAGACGCAAAATGCGCCCCGGGGACCGACCCCGACTTTCAGAGTGAGTTCAGATCACGAAAGGATCAGAACGACGGATCAAACGGCGATGTCGCCGACGATCTTTCCGCCCTTGACGGCGTAGGCGTAGACGGCGTCGCCGGCAACCTCACCGTCGGGGCCGAACTTGATCTGCTTCGTGACGCCCTTCTTGTCGTACGTCTCGACGAAGGCGGCAACGGCCTTGCGAGTGGTCTTCTTGGCGGCGAGCGCGTCGAGGAACACCTTGGCGCAGTCGTAGGCCTCCGGGGCGTACAGCGTCGGGTCCTTGCCGTAGGCCTTCTGGAACTTGGCGAGGAACTCCGGGCTGACGTTCGACGGCGCACCGGTCGCGGTGAGGAGCGAGCCCTCGGCGACCTTGGCACCGGCGTTGTCGATGAACTTCTGGTCGAGGACGCCGTCACCGGCGACGAACGTGGCGGTCACGCCGGCGTCACGCATCTGCTTGAGCAGGTTCGCGGCCTCGGCGTAGTAGCCGCCGTAGAACACGGCGTCGACGCCGGCTGCCTTCATCTTGTTGACGGCGGCCGAGTAGTCCGATGCCTTGGCATCGATGGTGTCGTCGGCAACCTTGAGAGCGCCGAGCTGCGAACGCACGGTGTCGGCAAGACCCTTGCCGTACTCCGACGCATCGTCGATGACGCCGACCTTCTTGAAGCCCTTGGCCTTGATCAGCTTGACCACGCCGGGAGCCTGCTTGTCGTCGTTGGCCAGAATGCGGTGGAACTTGGTCCAACCGTTGGTCTGGAGCTTGGCGTTGGTCGCGCCAGGCGTGATCATGGC
>JANMYF010000147.1:0-6200 GCA_031381685.1 Acidimicrobiia bacterium | reverse complement strand
GCCGGCGGCCACGAAGATTGCGGAGCGGCCGTAGATCCGTGGGTAGTCACGTACTCCGAAGACCTCGGCGAGGAGCAGCGGATGGAGGAGCAACACGTTGCCGACGCCGAGGCCGAACAGCACCGCTCCGACGTAGATCGCGAGTGACGATTGGGCGAAGGCGAGTGCGGAAAGCCCCACCGCCTGGATACCCAACGCGCATATGGCAAAGCGGTAGCTGGAGAAGCGGGACACGATCGCGCCGCCGGTGAGGCGGCCGATGACGGAGCACGCGGCGAGAAGGCTCACGACCTTCGTGCCGGTCGACTCGCCGGCTCGCTCGTTGGCCAGCTTCACGAGCTGGGAGATCCCGCCGACCTGTCCGAGGAGTCCGAGCGCGAATGCCGCGGTGATTGCGGTGAACGCGAGTGAGCGGATGGCGTCTGCGAAGGGATGCCCGGGAGCGATTGTCGAGGCGGCGGTGACGACGACCGGGTCACCGTCGGGCGCGAGTCCCATCCCGGACGGGTCAGGGCGGAGCGCGAACATCGGGATCACCACCACTCCGAGGAAGAACATCACGGCGATGGTCGTCATCGCCGACGGGAGCGTGTGGTCCCTGAGTAGACGGGCGGCGATCGGGGTGAGCGTGATCCCGCCCACGGACAGTCCCGTAGTAGCGATCGAGAGGGCAACGGACCTGCGCCGATGGAACCAGCGGGTGATGACCGTGTTGGCGACGAGCACTGCGGTGCACGTGAAGCCGGCACCGAAGAACGCGTAGACGGGATAGAGCTGCCACAGTTCGGTGAGGTGGCCGATGAGCACCATGCTCACGGATGCGGCGAAGGCACCGGCAACGACGAAGAGCCGGGGATCGAACCGGGCGAGCAACCGGGCCACCACCACGCCGGTGAGGCCGGAGGCGACCCAGAATGTGGAGGTGGCGAGCGACACCTCGAAGACCGAGAATCCGCGCTGCTTGGTCAGCGTGTTCAAGAACAGCGGCAGTCCGTAGAAGGTGAGTCCGGCCACGAACGTCAGCTGGATGAACACCGCGGCGACGATCACCCATCCGTAGAAGAAACGGGTGGGTGGACCGCCCCTCGGAGTTGTCGCAGACACGGCGGGCCACCCTACTGACGTACGGTGGCGACGGTCTACGTACGGGCGTCGAGTGTGGCGACCTCGTAGGCTCCGACGGCGTCATCCGCGGTCACGAGCGTCAACGCTTCGGCATTGGCCTGGGCGATGAGCATTCGGTCGAACGGATCTCGGTGATGCGGAGGGAGGTCGGCAGCGCTCGCGGCGTGGACGGAGGTGATCGCCAATTCGCGAAAGCCTGACTGCAGCAACTCATCTGCGAATCCGTCGGGCATGTGCAGTCTACCGAGCGCCCTCTTGATGCCGAGTTCCCATGGACTCACAGGCGAGAAGTAGACCTCGGTTGCGCCGGTGATCTCGGCGCGACTGACCGGGCCAAGATCGGTGGAATCAGTAAGCCACCAGAGTGCTACGTGGCTGTCCAACAGAAGCCGCACGGCGCTCAACGCAACGCAGATTCGTCGAAGACCTCGACGGTGTCGGGGTCTGAGGCGACGATGTCATCGTCGAACTGGACCTGCCCGCGCCAGGCGCCAGGGCTTCGCTCCGGCGGTTCCGTGCGCCAGGCGACGATGCGGGCGACTGGCTTTCCGCCGCGGGCGAGGATCACCGTTTCGCCCGCTTCGGCGAGGCGAATGAGCTCCGATAGACGGCTCTTCGCCTCATGGGTGTTCACCAGGGTCGTGGACATGGACCTAGCTTAGCTAAGTCTAAGACCCTTCGCGCGCGGTCGGGTTTCTGCTCCGCCTGTCCGGACCACTGTCTCCAAGCGACGCGAGAGGCAAAGGAATTCACCCGATCTCGACGCCCAGCCCAACAGCGAGTCGCTGCGGATCGAACGTGATCATGCCCGGCATGCTCGGCGGAAACGATGACAGCAGCGCAACGAGGTCGCCGCGCCGAGTGGGATCGACGGCGGCTTGGCGCGGCGTGAGGCCGCCGAGTGCCGGGACCCCTTCGGACATCCATCGCTCTTCCATCTGCAGTGCGATCTCGGTCATGACTTCGGGCGTGAGCTCGGGGGCAGAACCTTCTCCGAGTCCCAACGGCGTGATCGTCGGGACGTCGAGCCCGAGTTCGGCGTAGTCCTCGGCCAACTCGCGATCATCGAGATCGTCGACCGTGGCGTCCAGCGCGTCGAGGTTGCCGATGGCACGGCGCGAGAGGGCCAGTGCCTCGCCGTGTCGGCGAACGGAGTTCGTCTCCACGAGCAGCCACACACCGTCGGCCGAGGAGCCGACCTGAATAGCGCCACGGATGGTCTGCCCGAGTCCTCCGTCGCCGATCACGTGCCACGTCAGCGTTGCGCCGCCCTCCTCATCCGCCCGCTGAAGGCTGCGTTGTTCGGCCAAGGCTGCGGACACGGCGTCGACAGTGGTCGGATGACTCGGCCGCAACAGCGAACGGTGAATCACGATGTCGTCGCCGTCGGTGTTGCGCATGATTCGCGTGCCCGCGGTCCCGGGCTCACCGGCAATGTGGTGTGCGAGCGTGACTGCGTCTGGTCGGCCGTTCGACTCGTCGAGCATGGCGAGGGTTCGTTCGCGGTCGCGAAGCGAAACCTGGATGCTGCCGAACGACATCTGCAGAGCGTCACCGTTGTGCACGAGCCGGGAGAGGAACATCGTACCGACGCCGTGGTGTCGACTCGTCTCTGGAGCTTCGACCACGAAGCGCTCCGCCGTGCGCAGATCGCGAACCCACAGCGTCTTTCCGACGACACGATCCTCCACCTCATAGAGACCGAAGGGTCGCTCGGCCCATGACCGGACGATCGTCGCAAGGCCGTTCGGCCACGTCGCGCCATCGTCTACCGCGGTCGCGAGGAAATCCTCCGTGCGCGTACTATCACTGACGTCGGCGTCGATGACGAACGTTGTGATCATGTTGCGCTGATCGCCCTCGGGTACCTCTTCGAGCGTTTCGACGACCTCCCGGAAGTACCGCTGGTTGGTTCGTTCGAACCAGAGGAGCTGCAATGCCTGGACCCATGGGACCATCGACCGCACGCCAACGCTGGGTGAGGGTGACCCTTCATCGGCCGCCAGAGGCTTTCCGTTGTGGCACTGCTTGTACTTTCGGCCTGACCCGCACGGGCACGGGTCGTTGCGACCGATCGACGGTCCCGTGTTGCGCACGGTGCCACGCGCCACGATGGAACACGCGATCCGCAGGATTTCTCGCGGCGAGGCCTGCGTGCGGTTCTGGATGACTGCCTTGGAGAGGCCGCCGGCCGATACCCAAGCCTCCAGTTCGTGATCGAGCCCGGCCCGGCCCGCGCCGTCGAAGGCGTTGACTGCCGCGAACCAGACAAGGTCGTCGTGTGCGGGGAGAAAGCGCGGGTCCTGCTGTACGGCGCTGCGCAGGAGCGCTTGCGACGCAGCAGCCTCGGGCTCGACTCGGGACCTCAGCCAATCGATCCGGGCGCGAGCCGTTCCGCGCGCGCCCTGGGCGGCGGCAGCGAGCATCTCGGCGGCCGCGTCGATGAAATCGTCGGCGCCGGCGGTCCCTTGCTCGGGCCGGCTTCCATCAGCGCTGCCCCGACAAACGCGTCGAAGCACGTTCTCCACCAAGCCTTCGACTGCGCCCGGAGTGGCGAGGTCAGTTAGCAGAGCTTTGCGACCATCCTCGGACGTCGGCTGACCGCGTCGACGCGCGGTTACCGCATCCATCGTGCGCATCATGGCCGCGGCGGCGACCGGGGTGACCGCCCAGATGTTGGCGAACACCTCCTGCGCGCGGCCAAGGTCGTAGGCGTCCCAATCGATGTCCGGTCCGCCGAACAGATTCTGGTGTTGTGACCGTGCCGCCTGCTGGGCGACGTCGCTGACCGGCTCGATCCAACCTGTGCGGTTGGTTCCCGTCCCGACGGCCACGGCGATGCCGTCGAGGAGAACGTCGACGACCCGAGCGGTGTCGTCGCCTTCCAGGGCGGCGAGCTCACTGCGTAGCGCTTCCTGCAGCGTGGCGTCGAAAGCGGGTGGCGTTGACGCCGGCACGACGGTGACCCTCCATGCGCGTGCCGTCCCGGTGAGCGCGACCAGACCGTCGGTTGCATCACGAAGCCATCCCGGCGGGCCGACGATTGTTCGATCGAAGAGGCTCCTGGAACCGAGGGTGTGGGCCAGCGTTGGGTCGTCGGCAAGCGGCCGATGGGCCCAGGCGAGGCCGTTGGGGCCGAGCAGTCTGCCGGGCTCGCCGCCGCGGTCATCGGGTTCGTCATCGAATGATCCGAGCGCGAGCGCCACGACGAAGTCGGGAAGCCCGTTGACCACTCCGGTCTCGGATTCCGCCTTGGTGATCCGGTGCGTGAACGTGATCCCGTCGACGAGGTTCTCGAGGAGCATGACGGAGTCCTGCTCCTGACCGACCACCACCATGCCACCGTCGTCGTCGAGGCCGACGTCGATGAGTTCGGCTGCCTCGTCCACAGAACGACCAAGGTGGATTGCCAAGCGCTCAGCCAGTTCGTCGAGGACTCGTGGTCCTGCCTTTAGCTCACGGTGTAGCCACCGACGCAGGGCGTCGGCCGTGAACGGCAGTCGAGGAGCCGGAACCAGAATCTCCATACCTGCATCATCGCCGACGCTCTGGACGCATCGTGCGTGTGGTTGCGTCAGAAACCTCTGCACGCACGATGAGTACCTCTTACAGGTGGTCGAAGAGTTCGCCTGCGGCGTTGTCCTGGGCGCTCTCGAACGAGCGGGTGATCATCGCGTCGAGCAGCGTCCGTCCCCGCTCATTGCCCGGGTCGGCGTCGCTGATGGCGATCTGGGCCCAGGCCTGTTGCAGCGTGCAGAAGCGGTAGTCCTCGACGCAGCGTTCGAGCGAATAGCCGGTGACGCCTTGGGCGACGAGCGCGGCGTGATAGCGGCGCAGAAGCCCGTCCTGCCACTCCCGACGATGTTCGGGGGTGACCGACATCCCGAGGAAGTTGGCGACGTCCCACACGCCCACGTGGCGGGTCATGATCTGGAAGTCGAGCATCGTGACAGCGCCTTCGCCGGCCGATCCTCCGAAGAGGAAGTTGTCGGCCCGGAAATCCGTGTGGGTCAGGGTGACGTTGCCGCGCTCGACCCACCAATCGAGCATGTCGGGATAGCGCGGCGTGAGCTCATTCATCCACGCCATCGCTTCGGCCGGGAGCTTCGACGCCCACCGGTCCTCGAAGGGCCCCATCTTTTCCGTGACGAGGTCCTTCGCGCCCTTGTAGGCCGGGTTGTTCCACGGCGGCAGCCACTCCATGGCGTAGAGCTCGGGTTTCTCCCAGAACGTGGCGTGGAGCTTGGCCCCGATGTCCACGATGCGCTCGCAGTCGTCGAGCGTTGCCCCGACGATTTGGTCGATCATCCGTGCGCCGGTCACCTCCTCCATCAAGATGATGAACGGGGCCCCGGACGGGTCGGCCTCGGCGTGGAAGCTTCTCGGCACTCGCAGCGTCAGTGATGGGGCGAGGTCGTTGTAGAAGTTCACCTCACGCACGTAGAACCCCATGATCTGGCTCACGAACACGTTCGCCGGGAACAGCGACTGGCACTTCGCCACCATGGTGGCCGGGCCGCTCTGGCCTGGTGCGTAGGTCAGATGGATCCGGGCGACCTCGCCGAGAATGCCGACGCCTTCGCCAAGATTCTCGACACGCACGGCGGCGACGGTCCCCACGTCGTCGTGTCCGGCGAGCACCTCGTTGAGCCATCCGGCGGTGATATCGGTGGATTGGAGGGGGATGGACATGATGCTCCTTGGCAGGTCGTTTGCGTGACGCAGCACGTCGCGTCGTCTGTGGCAGCCAAGGAATCTACCGATTGATCAATTACGGTGCCGTTCTCCTACGATCTCACCCGTTCACCGAACCCACAGGAGAATCCACGCCATGAGCGAAGCGAACGAACCGACACCCCGTGAGGCCATCGCCGAACTGGTCCATCGATATGCCGACGCCGTGGTGCACCGCAACGGCGAGCAATGGGGGAACTGCTGGGCCGTGGACTCGCGTTGGATCCTTTCCGCCGACCGCGACGTCGTCGGCCGAGACGCCATCGTTGGGTTGTGGACAAGAGCGATGACGGGGATGGCGGCCGTAGTGCAGAACGTCTACAACGGCGAAGTCAAGGTGC
>JANMYF010000091.1:0-12109 GCA_031381685.1 Acidimicrobiia bacterium | reverse complement strand
CTCGCCGCGAAGGTCGACCTGGGTGACGTCGCCGGTGATCACGACCTTCGAGCCGAACCCGATGCGAGTGAGGAACATCTTCATCTGCTCGGGCGTGGTGTTCTGGGCTTCGTCGAGGATGATGAAGCTGTTGTTCAGGGTGCGGCCACGCATGAACGCCAGCGGGGCGACCTCGATGACGCTCTTCTCGATGAGCTTCGCCGCTCCCTCGGGGTCGAGCATGTCGTAGAGCGCGTCGTAGAGCGGACGGAGATACGGATCGATCTTGGCCATGAGGTCGCCCGGGAGGAACCCGAGCTTTTCGCCCGCCTCCACCGCGGGCCGCGTCAGGATGATGCGGGTGACCTGCTTGGTGACGAGGGCGTGCACCGCCAGGGCAACGGCGAGATAGCTCTTGCCGGAGCCAGCCGGACCGATGCCCACGGTGATGATGTTCTCGTTGATGGCGTCGACGTAGCGCTTCTGGCCGCTCGTCTTGGCCTTGATCGACTTGCCCTTGGAGGAACGCATCGCCTCGGTCGAAAGAACCTTGCTCGGACGCTCGTCGGCGCGGACCATGTCGATGCTGCGGCCGAGGCCGGCATCGTCGAGGGTGATGCCCGCTTCGAGCAGCACGATGAGCTCTTCGAAGAGCTTGGTGGCCTGATCGGCGGACGGGCCGTCGAGGGTGATCTCGTTGCCGCGCACATGGATGCGGGTGTCAGGGAACGACGCCTCGATGCGGCGGAGGTGCTCGTCACGCGAACCGGCGAGGCGGGCCATCAGGTGGTTGTTCGGAACGAACACCTTGCGGGTGCCGGAGGTGCGCGTTCCGGTCGTGTTGGTTGTGGTCATGATGTGGGGAGGTCGGCACGTCGCGCCGGGCGGGATCGATCGGGCATGGACGTCATGCCCGGAAGGGGGGCCACCCCATCGGACGACCGCCAATCACGTGCATGTGGAGGTGCGAGACGCTGTTGCCGGAATCGGCACCGACGTTGAACACCAAGCGGTACCCGGAGGCGTCGATGCCGTCGACACGAGCGACTTCCTGGGCGGTCACGAACATGTCAGCCACGTCGACGGCGTGGTCGGCCGTGAGCACGCCGGCATGTTCGACGTGGCGCTTCGGAACCACGAGCACGTGGGTCGGGGCCACGGGGGCAAGATCACGGAACGCCATCGAGCGATCGGTTTCCGCCACCTTCGTCGCCGCGATTTCGCCGGTCACAATCCGGCAGAACAAACAATCCATGGCCATACCAGGGTACTCGGTGTGGTTCGCCGTCTCGGTGAAAACCTCGCCGGACCGCTGAGGGGGCCGGAGCAGGGTCGGCGGCCGGCCCGACCGGACGAGGACGGGCGTCCACGTAACCCTCGGCGTTCCCTACGCTCGGAGACCGATTCTCACCGCGACCAGCGTTCCACGACAGGTTCCCCCGATGCCCGAAGGCCATACGATCCACCGCCTCGCCCGGGACCACACCCGTGACTTCGCCAGGCAGCAGGTCTCGGTGACCTCGCCGCAGGGGCGCATGGCCGACGGCGCCGCGGCCGTCGACGGGCTGGTCCTGCGGGCCATCGACCCCTACGGCAAGCACCTCTTCTACCGCTTCGCCCCCGTCGGCACCCGGGCCCGAAAGGCGGTCGGCGTCGATCCGCGACTCACCACGATCCACGTGCACCTGGGCCTGTTCGGCAAGTTCACCCGCAGCGCCGCGCCGGGCGACACGCCCCGCGACACGGTGCGGATGCGCATCGTCGGAGACAAATGGGCGGTCGACCTGACCGGCCCGACGGACTGCCGGATCATGGTGTCCGACGAGGAAACGCTGATCCGCGCCCGCCTTGGCCCCGATCCCATTCGCGACGACGCCGATCCTGACCTCGCCTGGGCGCGGATCGTCAAGCGCCGGTCGACCATCGGCGAGGCGCTCATGGACCAAAAGGTGATGGCGGGTGTCGGGAACGTCTACCGGGCCGAGTCGCTCTTCGTGCACGGCATCCACCCCAATCGGGCGGCCAACGCCGTCACCCGGTGGGAGTTCGACGCGCTCTGGTCGACCATTGTGCGGATGCTGCGCCAAGGCGTCGAGGACGCCCGCATCATCACGGTCGGTGACGACGAGTTGGGGTTGGACGGCGTGCCGCGGCGACGTATCCGAAGCAAGGAAGCGGTCTACGTCTACAAGAAGGACCACTGCCGCCGCTGCGGCACCCCGATCCAGCGCTGGGACCTCTCCGGCCGCTGGGCCTACGCCTGCCCCACCTGCCAACCCGGCTGACCCGCCTGACCCGCCTGACCCGTTCACGGCCGGCACGCCTGGGTCGGCTCACGTCGTTGGGTCGGGATTTGTTCATATGCGCGCGCCAACCGACCCAGCGCGCGCCAACCGACCCAGAACGCGCCAACCGACCCAGAACGCGCCGCCGCGCCGGCATCGTTCGAAGTGATCCGAACGGGACCGGCATGATTGTTTGTGAACGGCGGCGCAGAACTGAACGGCCGTTCATCACACTCAGTGACCATGGCGGCATCCAAGGACGGTGCGGAAGGCCTTGCCCGATCGGTGACCCGGGCCGCTCGACCCGCGTCAGCGGACGAATCGATGCGTTCGCTGCTCGATGATGAGCGGGCGGAGGCCTCGGCCGAGCAACGCAGCGAGCTTTACTGGCGGCAGCGGGTCGAACATGAGTCGATGACCCTCCGTGGTGCGCTCCGTGCCGCCGCGGAATCCGGCGCATCGGCGCGCATCGTCCTGTCCGGCGGATCGGTTCGCCACGCGGTGATCCGCTCCGTGGGCCTTGACGTCGTCGAGGTTCACGTCCGCGGGGGCCAGCGTGTCCTGCTTGCGCTGGACCGGCTCCGCTCGGTCCGGATCCCCGGCACCCGCCTGCTCGCGTCCGAGGCCGAGCCGTCGTCGACGACGCTCCGGTCGTGCATCGAAACTCTGGCCGAGGACCGAGCCGATGTGCGGCTCGTCCTCGAGGGAGGATCGGAGGAGCAGGGCACCCTGGTGACGTGCGGCGCCGACGTCGTCGTGCTGCGGACCTTCGAGCGCGACCTTGTGTACGTGCCGCTCAGCGCCGTCGGCGAAGTCGTGGTGCTCGCCCGATGAGCAGGTCCGGCCGGCTTCGATCAGTAGCCGTCGGCCCCGGCTCCCTTGGCCTCCGGGTAAAGGTGGTCGAGCGTTCCCGGAGCGATCCGGGACGCCTCGATGAACGCGTCGACCTCGTGTTCCCGAAGCCGGATGACCCGGCCGAACTTGTAGGCGGGCACCAGTCCTTCGTCGACAAACTTGTAGAGGGTGCGGAGGGAGACGCCGAGGCGTTCCGCCGCTTGATTGGAACTCAACCACTTCGGTTCCTGGGCCATCTCCCTAGCGTACACAGGTGTTTTAAATGACTCACGTGTAATTTAATGGTTGCTCTTGCCTTTCTATTTTCATAGATGTAGACCCATGTCATGGTGGATGTCTCCCTACGAGGCGGCGATGAATCGTCCGGATCGAGGTCGACACGGACGACGGCCGGACGTCGAAAGCGGATCGGTGGCGGTCCGGGAGCACTCCCCAACGCCAGGGCAATCGTCGGGGCCCTGCTGTGCGTGAGCGCAGCACTGGTCGCCTGGTACGCGGCGACCGGTCGCGCTGACGACCCGGTCCGGCCGCTCGTCGTCGCGTCGAGAGACATCTCCGCCGGCATGCTCGTGTCCGCCGACGATCTAAGCGTCGACAACGTCGTGATCACACCAGAGCTCCGCGTGCGGACGTTCGGCGATCCGACCGGCGTGGTCGGCCGGGTCGCGCTCGGACCGATCGCTTCGGGTGACCCGATCCTGCAGAGCGCGACCGATGCCGCCAATGCCTTCGCGCCGAAGCGCCAGTTCTCCCTGAGCCTTCCCGTGGCCGCGGCGGTCGGCGGTTCGCTCCGCAGCGGTGACACCGTCGATGTGCTGGCAACGGTCGAGCGCGACGGAACCGAGATCACCGAGACCCTCGCCCGCAGCATCCTGGTGTCTCAGGTGACCGGCAACGACGCGAATGTCATGAGCCCGAGCGGCGACCGCCTCATCACGTTCTCCGTTCCGGCGGAACTCGACATCGAGCCTCTCGTGAACGCGGCGACGACCGGCAAGGTGCACCTCGTCCGCACCACGGGGACGGCGAGCGTGCCCTCTCGTCGCGCTGCTTCTGACGAGCAGGCAGTCGACACAGGCGCGAGCTGATGAATGGCCGCTACGTCCTCGTCGCCCTGGCCCGGCCGCGGGCCCCGTGGCTCGACCGGGTGGTGCAACTGGCGAACAGTGGCGCCATCGCGGCCGAGGTACACAAGTGCGTCGGCCTCGTCGATCTCCTGGCCCAGGTCGGACCCGGCCGCCGGGTCTCGGCGGTCCTGCTCGATGGCGGCGCGCACGGCGTGGACCGCGACCTGATCCATCGCCTGCGCGCGTCGTCGATCGCCGTCCTCGTGATCGCCGATCCGCACGCCTCACACGACTGGACCTTGCTCGGTGCCGACGCCGTCGTCGAGCGTGACTTCGCCCCGCACGAGATGCTCGAATCCCTCCTCCGATGCGCCCATCCGGTTCGGCAGGCCGACTTCGTCGACTTCGCGACACCGGCGACCACCGCACCGGGGCCGTCGCCATGGGACGGCGCCCTCGTCGCGGTGATCGGTCCTGGCGGCACTGGCGTTTCTACCGTCGCCATCGCCGCTGCGCAGGGACTGGGGAGGACGAGCCGAGCAGCGGAGCACTCCACTGCGCTGACTGACCTGCGCCGGTGTGCCGAACAGGGGATGCTCCACGACACCGATCCGACCTCGCCCGGTCTTCTCGAGCTCATCGATCTCTGCCGTCTCGGCAACCCGGACCCCGATGCCGTGCGCGCCCAGTTCTCCGGGATCACGAACCGGGGATACGACCTCCTGCCCGGACTTCGCCGCAGTCGTCTGTGGACGCAGCTGCGGCCAGCGTCGTCACAGCAGGCACTGAACGCGATGATGCGGACCTACGACCACGTGGTCGCCGATCTCGACGGTGATGTCGAAGGCGAGAGCGACAACGGATCGATCGACGTCGAGGACCGCCACCAGCTCACGCGCCTCGCTCTGCATCAGGCGACGGTCGTCCTCGTCGTCGGGCACTCGTCGATGAAAGGTATGCATTCGGTCGCTCGGCTGATTCGCGAAGTCGTCGAGTTCGGTGTGTCACCGAGCGCGCTGCAGCCGGTGTTCAACCATGCCGCTGCCGGATCACGGGCTCGTGCGGGGTACGCCGCGGCGCTCGCCGAGCTCACCACTGGTCTCGGACTTGCCGCGTCGCCGGTGTTCCTTCCGACACGTGACATCGACGACCGGCTGCGAGCCTTGGTGCCGTTCCCGAACGCGATTGTTGCTCCGGTGCACGGTGCCATCGAGACCCACCTCCGGCTCGCCGACCGGACTGGCGCGTCAGAGCGTGCAGCAAGTTCCTCGGGGACTCCTGATCGCGTCGAACGCGGTTTTCTCGGGCGATGGAAGACGGCGTCATGAGCCTCACCGACTACTCGCCCGCCGCGGCCGCCGAACACGGGACGCGGACTACCGACGAGCTGTTCCACCGGTCGCCGCTCCTCGCCATCGAAGAGCGCGTTCGGGAGCGCTCGAAGGTGGAGCGACTCGACATGACGGCACCGGGCGCGCTCGGTCGCCTCCGCTCACTGATCGTCGAAGAGGCGACCACGTGGCGCATGCTCCACGAGCGCGGCGTCGTCAGGTTCGACGTTGCCGACATCGAAGCGCTCACCGCGCGGGCACTGCGCAACATCGCAGGGTATGGACCCCTCGAGGAACTGCTGGACGACGACACGGTCTTCGAGATCATGGTGAACGGTCCCTACGCAATCTTCGTCAAGCGCCATGACGGGACCGCCGGCTTTCACCACGAGGTCTTCCATGACGACGACCATGTGCTCCGAACCGTCACGAAACTCCTCGACGACAACGCGTCGGGATCGCATCGCAAGCTCGATCCCTCCGAAGGGCTGCAGGACGCGCAGCTCGAGAACGGCGCCCGGCTCCATCTCGTCCACGGGGACATCGCGAGAGACGGACATCTACTGCTCAACATCCGAAAGCACCGGGGTCTGGCATTTCGCAACATCGACGAACTCGTCCGTCGGCGCATGTTCGACCACGCTTCGGCCGACCTCATCAAGGCCTTCGTCACGGCGCGGGCGACGGTGATCATGTCGGGTGCACCGGGGTCGGGGAAGACGACGTTGCTCTCCTGCTGCCTGGCCGAACTCGACCCGGCACTGCGCGTCGTCACCGCGGAAGAAGTGTTCGAGATAGATATCCCCCTGCCGAACGTGGCAGCGATGCAAACACGACCGCCGCGGGTCGACCGCGGCGAGGTAGACCTGCGACGTCTCGTCGCCGGATTCCTCCGGATGGCTCCGGACATCGCCGTTGTCGGCGAGGTGCGTGATCGGGAGGCGCTGGCCTTTCTCCTCACCCTGTCGTCGGGCGTGAAGGGCTACACCACCCTCCACGCGGGATCGGCCCGGCAGGCGTTGAGCAGGCTGCGTTTCGTGGCCCAACTCGCCGATGTCGGCAGCGAGATCCCGCTCAGCGCCCTTCAGGGACTGATCAGCGAATCGGTCGACGTTGTCATGCATTGCGAGCGCACCGCGCACGGGCCGCGGGTCACCGAAGTGATCGCCGTCGAGGAGATGCAAGGCGCGTCGGATGGCACGGCCTTCACGACCACCGAGCTGCTCGGCCGAGTGCACTCGGAAGCGGAACTCCGGTGGACGGGACAGGTGCCGGTTCGGCTCACCCGCCTCTTCGAGTCACGCGGTCTCGACCTCACCGCCCTGCTGCACCGGTGCAATCGGGAAGAGGAAACCGAACGATGAGCGCGACCCGTGACACGCTGGCGTTTGCAGCAGCGCTGCTGGCCGGAAGTGGCGTCTTCGTGCTCACCCAGCGGCCTCGTCCGACTCGACGCGTCCGCCGCGCCCGCTTCTCGGACTGGATGCGTCAGTCCGGTGTCGAAGGAGTGAGCAGCGCCGAATTCCTGACCGTCGGGTTCGTCGTCTTCGCGCTGACCACCGCGGTGATCTGGTTCCTGTTCGGGGCCATCGTGCCCGCCACAGCAGCGGGACTGAGCGCCCTCGCCGCCCCGCTCGCCATCTACCGCAATCGTCGCGCTCGGCTGCTCGAGCAGGCGCGCGACTCCTGGCCCGCGCTGATCGAGGAGCTCCGCCTGCAGGTCGGCACGCTCGGCCGTTCGGTGCCGGCGGCACTGCTCGATGTCGGACGGCGATCGGCGACCGAGCCGATGCGGGCTGCGTTCGAGGGGGCCTACCGGGAGTGGCTCCTGTCCACCGATTTTCCCCGGGTCGTGGCGATGCTCGAGGAGCGCCTCGCCGATCCCACGGCCGACACGGTTCTCGAGACCCTTGCCGTGGCCAACGAAATCGGCGGCACCGACATCGACCGACGCCTTGCCCGGCTGCTCGTCGATCGCCAGATCGACCTTCGGCATCGCCATGAGGCGACGAGCCGTCAGGCCGGTGTGCGCTTCGCCCGCTGGTTCGTGTTGATCGTGCCGTTCGCCATGGCGCTCGTCGGTCTGGGCATCGGCGACGGACGGGCGGCATATCAGGAGGCCCCCGGGCAGATCGTCGGAGGACTGGCGGTGGCATTCACGGGTCTGTGCTGGTGGTGGTCGACGGCCATCCTCCGCCTGCCGAACGAACCCCGCATCACCCGCTCACCGGGACGCGAACCGTGATCCGTCTCCTCGGGCTTTCCGCCGTCCTCGGGACGACGGGCCTCTCGATGCTGCTGGCGCGTGCGCCATGGTTCCGTCAGCCGAACCTCGCTGCTCGGCTCCGGGTCCACACCCCCGGGCTACCTGACCGTCGTCCCCGAATCCTCGGCGCGCGTAGCTTTCGCGACGCGCTCGGTCCAGCGGCCGAACACGTCGGTGGCTGGGCAGCGCGGGCCGTCGGCATCAACGAGGATCTGTCGACGCGCCTCGAGCGTCTCCATCGGGGGGCCACCCCGACCCAGTTCCGCATCGCCCAGCTCGGCCACGCTGTTCTGGGCCTGCTCGGCGCCGGTGCTCTCGCCGCGGTTCTCGGCATGCCGGGCGGCTTGACGCTGCTTCTCATCTTCGCCACCTCTACGCTGTCGCTCCTCGTCGATGAGCAGCGGCTGGCAATCGCCTCGCAGCGATGGAAGCGCGACCTGGCGATCGAGCTGCCGATGGTCGAGGAGCAGATGGCGATGCTGCTCGATGCCGGGTGGAGCCTCGGAGGCTCGCTCCAGCGAATCGCCGACCGCTCCTCCGGGCCGGCGTCGCAGGACATCGCTCGGCTGCTCCGCTCGGTCCGCCGCGGCAATACCTATCGGGACGCGCTACGCGAGTGGACGGTGATCGCCGACGTGCCTGCGGTTGGTCGTCTGGCGGCGATCCTCTCGCTCGCCGAGCAGGGTGCGGACCTCGGCCGCCTCGTGTCGGACGAGGCGCAGCTCGGACGCGAGGAGCGCCATCGCGAGCTCCTTGCCGCAGTGGAGCGCAAGGGTCAGCAGGTCTGGATCCCCGTCACCGTCGCGGCGCTCGTCCCGGGCTGCATGCTCCTCTCACTCCCCTTCTTACGCGCGCTGAGTTTCTTCGCCTCGTGACGGCCGTTCGTCAACCGATCCCTCCATCCACCAACGACTCACCCAAAGGAAAACGACATGCACACGCACCTCCCGACCCTCCCCATCGTCGAGGGCACGCCACCTGCGGAGTCAGGCCACGCCCGGCGGATCAACAACACCGAACGGGGCGAGGGGGTCATCTCCTTGGCGATAGCGGTGCTCATCATGGCGGTGATCGGCGCCGCCATGTTCGTCGTGTTCAGCGGCATCGCCAAGGACAGCGGCGACACCGCGAAGGAGAAGGTGGCGTCGATCAAGTGACAACGCCGGAGCAGCGACGCGAACGCGGCTCCGGCCTCATCACCTCGGTCATCGGCACGTTCCTCGTGCTCGCCACGGTCTTCGTGTCGGTCGAGGTGCTCGTCACCATGTACCGACGGACCATCGTCACCGGTGTTGCCGATGACCTCGCCCGACGTCTCGCCCGGAACGGTGCACTCGACCCGGACAACGAGGCGCGCCTCGCCGCAGCCGGACTTGGACCGGGAGTCCGTATGCGCGCCTATGAGGCCGGTGGGGACATCGTCGTCACGGTTTCGGCCCGTGGACCGGGCATCGGACCGCTCGCCGCCCTGAAGCCCTTCGGCACGATCGAACGAGTTGCCCGCGCGCATCGCGAACAGTTCCGCGGGGCCGGATGAACATGCGCGGCCGTGACCAGTCGACGGACGAACGGGGACAGGCGGGCGCGGAAGTCATCGCCGGCTGCGTCGTGCTCATCATCGGGCTCGTGTTCGTGTTCGCGAACCTTTGGGCGGTTCTTGACGCCAAGATGGCTGTGAGCAGCGCGGCCCGTAACGCGGTGCAGGCGTACGTGGAGCAGAACACCCCCGCCGACGCCGAACGAGCAGCACGAGCGGAGGCGAGCGAACTGCTCTCATCACGCTTTCCTGAGCGGTGGGACACCGAGACCTCGGCGACCCGGTTCGAGCGCTGCCAGCCGATCGCCATCCGGGTCACCGTCGACATCCCCCTGATCGCCGTTCCGTTCCTCGGTTCTCTTGGCGGGACAAAGACCGTGAGCGCGACCCACCGGTCGCGCATCGACCCGTTCCGCAGCGGCGTGCCCGGAGAGGTCGACTGTGGCGTCTGACCCGACCCCGCCCACCGCATCGTCCCACGACCTCGACCGAGGTTCGGCCATGCTGCTGCTGCCGGTGGCGATCATCATCGTGGCATTGTTTGCCGCCGTCACGATCAATGCCGCACATGCGTTTCTCATGCAACGCGAGCTCTCAGCAACGGTGGATGCGGTGGCCAATGACGCCGTTGCCGCCATCGATCCCGACGCCATCTTCCGCGGCGACGGCATCGCGCTCTTCGACGACGACGCTCGGCTGCACGCCATCATCGGACAGAACCTGCGCGGCCGCGTGGGCGACGAAGTCACGATCGACAGCATCGACGTCACGCGCGTCGACAACGCCGGCGTCGAAGTCGAGGCGTCGGCCACCGTCAAGCCGTACTTCCTACGCGTCCTTCCAATCCCGGACTGGACGATCCAAGCGACCGCCCGGGCGTATCCGCTCTCCTCACCGTGACACGACAACACGGTCGTACGCGTCGATCCGCCGACGACACCGGTTCTTTCGTCAATCGACCGTGTACCGCTCGACTACCTTGGCCTTGCGTCGACAGGATCACGGCATGATCCTGGTGACTTCCGCTTCTCGTTCTGCGTTGTGGCCTCCCTCCGACGCTCCGGAACACCAGCGTGAGTCACGCCGAGAACTCTTTCTTCTCCTGGGTGCGGCAGCCGGCCTCCTCGTTGTTGCGCTCCTCCTCGGACGGTCAGCTCTCGGTCTCGCCGGACCACTGGATCAGCTGGCCTCATGGACCGACGGCCCGCCCGGGCTCGCGGCGTTACGGGTGCTGCGCGTCGGGCTACTCGTCGGTTCGATCGCCTTCATCACGTGGCTCGGGATCCTCGCGGTGATGTGTGTCCCGCAACGGACTGCCACATCGCCGCGGCTGGCCCGACTCCCGTTCAGCCGACTCGTGCGCCAAGCACTTGTCGGGACGGTCGCATTCGCTCTCGTGGGCTCGTCCGGCGGCGCCGCAATCGCAGCGTCGCGGCCCGCAGTCGTGGCCGACGACGCGACTGGCGGCCAACGCTGGCCGGAACTGCCACAGCAGCAGACGGTCGCTGCTGCACCTGCCGCTCGACAAGTTACGACGCCGACAACAACCGCCGACAGCGCGATCGTACGTACACCGATGATCCTGCCCAAGCTTGTCGTGCCAACCACCGCGGCGTCCCCTCCGCCGACTGATTCGTCAACGGCAAAGCCCACCGTCCCGATCCCAGCGGGGCCGAGCATCGCGGACGTGTTCGAGTTGACCTTCGCCGAGAGTCGTCCGTTGAACAACGCGGACATCGCTCGTTCCGTCCCGCACATGACCTCGTCAACACGAATCGTGCGAGCGGGAGAGTCCTTCTGGTCCATCGCCGAGGACGAAGTTCTCACAACGGTCGACGAAGCCACCGACGCCGACATCGCCGACTATTGGTGCCGCCTGATCGAACGCAATCGCGCCCGACTCCCCGATCCGGCCAACCCTGACCTGCTGTGGGTCGGCGCCATCCTCAGCCTTCCAGATCGAAGTCCGAGCCACCCGGGTCCGAACACGACGAAGTAACCGGAATGGGCCGCCGAGGGCGGGTGCCCCGGACAGAACAACTAGTGTCCCGAATCGTAAGTAGCCCGCAGAATTCGCGAGTCAGATTTCGTCGTGGCAAGGACGCAGGAGGCAGCGCCTGCCTTGTCCAACCGCAACGACGAGGACGCCGCCACGGCGGAATCTGGCCGAGAATTCTGCAGCGGACTTGCGATTCGGGACACTAGCTCGTGGTGTCGTTGATGCCTCCTTCTCGGTATGTCCACGTGATGGTGTGAAAGACGAAGGCAACCTCCTCGTACTCCACGTAACGCGAGTCGGTCGGCTTCATCGTTCCCTTCAGCGAGGCGATGGCCTTGCCCGCCTTCATGGCCCGGGCGTTCACTGAGCACGTGCCTTCCGCGCACCGGTAGCTACCGGTGACGTTCGCTTCGACCCGTTGGACGGCAGCGTTGGGAAAGCCGACCTCCGTGATCAGCGATCCCGTGACGCGGCCACGAGCCGCCCCTGGCTTGGAGAGCGAGAGCGTTGCGACAACAGCGAGGTCGGGATTCTTGTTGTTGAGCATGCACTGAACGCTCGAAGGGTCGATGCCGTCAACGCTGAGCTGGAACGGAGCCGAGGACGCGACGTTCTTCAAGACCGGGGCGGCAACCTGTGCGGCGGTGCAGGAGGCCGACTTCTTGCGGGCGTTCTTCGTGGCCGACTGCGCCGGACCAGCGAAGGGAACCAGGCCAAGGGTCACTCCCAACGCCGCCGCGAGATATCGCCCAGCCCGTGGGTGATCACGCTCCTTCCCGAAACGACGTGA
>JANMYF010000053.1:0-8384 GCA_031381685.1 Acidimicrobiia bacterium | reverse complement strand
GAAATCGAAGTTCAAGAACCGCCGACTCCTGTCGCGCACGTGATCGAACAAGGACTACGTGAAGTCGAAGTTCAAGAACCGCCGACTCCTGTCGCGCACGTGAGCTTCGTTCGGAGTGCCGACGCGTTGTGACGCTCTCGGCCGCGCCACGCAAGGACGACTCGGTTCCCCAAGGGACCGAGTCGTCGTCGTTTGCGGAGCTCTTCGCGCCGGGAAGACGTCGTCTGACGGTCGGCGTCCTGGTCGGGATCTCCATCGTCGGTTTCGAGAACCTCGGTGTGGCAACGGCGCTTCCGATCGTCGCCAGATCGCTCAACGGTGACCACTTGTACGGCTGGGCGTTCTCCGCGTTCCTGCTCGGACAGCTTCTCGGCACCGTGCTCGCCGGCACGGCCGCCGACCGCATCGGGCCCCGCCAACCGATGGTGATGGCGCTCGTGTCGTTCTCCGCCGGACTGGTGGTCTGCACGGTGGCGACGGACATGACCACGCTCGTGATCGGTCGTGGATTGGCCGGCGTGGGCTCGGGGGCGACCCTCATGCTGTGCTTCGCCGTGATCGGCCTCGACTATCCCGAGCGCATCAGGACGAGGATGCTCACGGCGACCCAGGGCTCGTGGATCGCTCCCGCCCTGATCGGACCGGTCATCGCCGGTCCGGTGGCCGAGCATCTGTCGTGGCGGCTCGTGTTCGGCGTGTTCGCCCCGATCGTCCTCGCCGTCGCCGCACTGCTGGCACCCACGCTCCAACAGAAGTCCGTCACCGAAATCGCCGGGGCCAAGAACCTCGACGAGTCCGCCGGCGACGCATCGGGACGCGATCGATTCTGGAATGCCACGAATGCGGAACGGGTCCTGGCGGCGTTCGTGGTCACGCTCGGAGGGGCGGCGCTGGTGGCCGGTCTCGATCAGCCGACCCCGGTACGAGCCGTCGTCTTGAGCGCAGTCGGGGTCGCGCTCATCGCGTCGGTGGCGCGGTCGCTGTTCCCGTCGGGAACGTTCGTGGCACGGCCGGGAATGGCCAGCATCGTGCTCGCCTACGGTCTTCTGATCGGCGGCTTCGTCGGGGTGGAATCGTTCCTCCCGAAGGTGCTCGACGACCTCCGGGGAACGAGTGCGTTCGTCGGCGGGCTGTTCCTGTCGGCCGGCACCGTGTCATGGACCCTCGGTGCGGCGTACCAGAGCCGCCACGGCGAGGAGTGGAAGCGCATCGGGACACGTACGGCATGGGCGTTCCCCCTCACGTTCGGCGTGCTGTTCTGCGGGGCCACGATCGTGGGCGGGTTGCCGATTCCGATCAGCCTGGTCGGATGGGTCGTGGCCGGACTCGGCATGGGCATGACGTTCAACGCGGTGACCGAGTCCATGTACCGCACCGCACCGACGGAACGCATCGGAGCCGCCACCTCGGCCACCCAGCTCGCGGCGTCGCTGCTCTCCGCAGTGGCCGCCGGCACCAACGGTGCCATTCGCAATGCCGCCGACCGCAGCGGATGGAGCATCCGTTCGGCGTTCTGGCTCGTGTTCGCTTTCCAAGCGGCGCTGGCCCTGGTGGTGCTGCTGTGCATCAGCCGGGTCCGGGCCGACGGCGACGTACCGTTGCGCCGTGCCCGCCGAGCCGTCGCATGAGCGCTTCCAACGAGCGCACCGCGGACGCACCCCGCCGCTTCCGCCCGGATGCTCCGGCCCGGAGCGTCTTCCAGGGACTGCCGGTGTTCGCCCGACTCGTCCTCGATGTCGTCGATGCCATTCCCGCCGGAAACGTCATGGCGTACGGCGACATCGCCGAGTACGTCGACCAGGGCACGGCCCGTCTCGTGGCCCGGGTCATGTCGTCCTATGGTGACGATGCGGTGCCGTGGTGGCGGGTCCTGCGGGCCGACGGGACCTGCGCGCCGGAAGTCGCCGATCGGCAGATCCCGCTGCTCGAGGCGGACAGTGTGGCGTGGCGGGTGCCGAAGCATCGCGTCGATATGGCGACGGCTCGCTGGAACCCCGCCGATGGGCAACGATGAAGAGCCGATCGGAGGAACCAGATGCAGCCTGAGACCATGCGACTCGATGGACGCGTCGCCGTCGTCATCGGCGGCACCGGAGTGCTGTGCAGCCGCATCGCCGAGACCTTCGCCGGAGCCGGCGCACTCACGGTGATCGTCGGACGCAACCCGGAGAAGGGAGGAGCGGTCGTCACGCGGATCACCGACCTCGGTGGCCGCGCCCGGTTCGTCTCCTGCGATGCCACCGACCGGGCTCAGCTCCGCACGTTGGTGTCCGACGTCGTCGCGACAGATGGCGGCATCGACGTCCTCGTGAACGGCGCCGGAATCAATTCGGCCACGCCGTTCCTCGATATCACCGACGACGAGATCGATCGCATCGTGCGCACCAACCAGACAGCCGTGTTCCTGGCGTTCCAGGAGTTCGGTCGCTGGTTCGTCGAGCGCGCCACGACCACCGGTGTCGGGGCGAGCATCATCACCATCGGGAGCGCGTCGGGCATCACACCCCTGTCGCGGGTGTTCACGTATTCGATGACGAAGGCCGCCGTGCACAACCTCACCAAGAACCTCGCCCGTGAGTGGGGACCGCTCGGGATACGGGCGAACGTGCTCGTGCCCGGGTTCTTCCCGGCCGAGCAGAACCGGGCGATCCTCTCCCCCGACCGGGTAGAGGCAATCCTCCGCCACACACCCGCGGGCCGGTTCGGCGACCCGTCGGATCTTGCCGGCGCGGCGCTGCTGCTGGCGACCGATGCGGGCCGCTTCATCACCGGTAGCGACATCGTGGTCGACGGCGGCTTCCACGCGATGACCGTCTGAGGACCTCCACATGCCCGGCTTCCTCCACGACGACTTCCTCCTCACGACCGAGACCGGCCGCGCCCTGTTCCACGACGCCGCCGAGTCTGCGCCGATCGTCGACGTCCACAACCACCTCTCGCCTGCTGACATTGCGACGAACAGAACGTGGGACACGCTCGCCGACCTGTGGTTGGCCGACGACCACTACAAATGGCGTGCGATGCGACTCGCCGGGATCGACGAGCACCTCGTCACCGGCGACGCCGATCCGTGGGACCGCTTCGCCGCATGGGCGGCGACCGTGCCGCGAACGATCCGCAACCCGCTTTATGCGTGGACGCATCTCGAGCTTCGGCGGGTCTTCGGTATCGACGTGCCGCTCTCCCCCGACACCGCGAAAGAGATCTGGGACGAGGCGAACCGTCAGCTCCCGCAGTGGTCGGCACGCAACCTGCTGCGGCACTTCAAGGTTCGAGTCGTCGCCACGACCGACGACCCGGCCGATGTGCTGCCCCACCACGTGTCGATGCGGGCAGAGCCCGAGGTTTCCGACGGCGTGTCGATGATCCCGACCTTCCGTCCGGATGCCGCCCATCGTCTCCTCGACGATCCCGAAGCCTGGCAGCGGTGGGCGGAGCGTCTGCGCGACACGACGGGAGTCGCGGTCACCGGTCTCGCGTCACTTCTGGAAGCTCTCCGGATTTCCTATGCGCACATGACTCCCCTCGGATGTCGGGCGAGCGATCACGGGCTGGCGCAGCTTCCCGATGTCGAGCGTGATCCGGTGGCCGCCGAGAGGGTTGTCCGCAGAGCCGTCGCCGGGCTCGCCGCCACCGCCGAGGAACGAGAGTTGGTCCTGCTCGAGATTGTGGCACTCGCCGCAAGGCTCGCGTTCGGCGATGACTCGGTCCTGCAGCTGCACCTCGGACCGTTGCGGAATGTCTCACCCCGCCTCTTCCGCCACGTCGGTCCTGACGCCGGCGCCGACGTGATGGGAGACGCGCGCCAGGCGAACGGACTCGCCCGCTTCCTCGGCGGACTCGAACGCGAGGGCACACTTCCGCGCACGGTGCTTTACAACCTCAACCCGTCCGACAACGCCCTCTTCGCGGCGATGGCGGGAGCATTCGCCCGGCCCGGCGTGACCGGGCTGGTGCAGTGGGGTCCACCGTGGTGGTTCAACGATCACGAGGACGGCATGCGCCGACAGATCGATGACCTCTCCCAGATCCATCAGCTCGGCGGATTCATCGGCATGCTCACCGATTCGCGCTCGATTCTTTCGATGACCCGTCACGAGCTCTTCCGTCGGGTGCTGTGCGACGCGATCGGATCCGATGTCGACGCCGGTCGTATCCCGACCGACCTCCGCTGGCTCGGGGCGATGGTCCGAGACATCTCTGTCGGGAATGCGGTCCGCTTCTTCGGGTTCCCGGCGCAATGGTCGCAGTGAGTCCGACGGGTCGTGCGCGTGGGGTCTCGTCGGTGGGGCCACCGCGGATCGTCGTGATGGGCGTGGCCGGCTCGGGAAAGACCACCGTGGCCGCGTTGCTCGGCGAGCAACTCGGCCTCCCGGTGGCCGAAGCCGACGACTTCCATCTCGCGACCAGCGTCACGAAGATGGCCACGGGTGAGCCGCTCACCGATGATGACCGGTGGCCGTGGCTCGTCCGCTTGCAGCGGGAGCTCGATCACCGGGAAGGCGCGGTCATCACGTGTTCCGGATTGCGGCGCTCGTATCGCGACCTTCTCCGCCGCGTCAGCGGCGTGCGCTTCGTCTTCCTCGACGTGACGCCGGACGAGGCCCGACGTCGTGCAGCAGCGCGAACGGGCCACTTCATGGCCGCGACAATGATCGAGAGCCAGTTCGCCACACTCGAACGACCCGCCGCGGACGAAGCCGATGTGCTCCGCATCGACGCGACGCTTCCCGTCGTGTCGATATGCGCGCAGATCATCGTGTCGCTTGACACACACCGCCCAGTTCCGTCGTTCGCGCCCCTGCTCGCGGTGGGCGACAATGCTGCGTCGATCTCGCTCGATGAGCTGCGAAAGATCACGCTGTCCCTAGCGGAGACGGAGATCCTCGCGACGGGCGCTCGGCGTGTGCTGCTCGTGCCGCCCGATCACACGCGCCTGCATTCGGGTGCCGGGGAGATCACCGCGACTCTCTTCCAGAAGCTCACCGCCAGCGGGTGCACGGTCGCGGTGTTACCGGCACTTGGCACGCATGCCGACATGACTCCTGACGACTGCAGGATGCTCTTCGGTGACGGGATCCCGTACCGCGCGATCCGACACCACCGCTGGCGTGACGGCCTGGTCCACGTCGGGACGATCGGGGCGGAGGAAGTGGCCGAGGTGTCGGGCGGACGGCTCCGGATGGACATCCCGGTCGCCGTCGACGAGGAGGTGCTCAACAGTTGGGACCTCGTGGTGTCCATCGGCCAGGTCGTTCCCCACGAAGTGATCGGAATGGCCAACTTCACCAAGAACATCGTGATCGGACTCGGCGGAGCACCGACCATTCATCGAAGCCACTTCCTCGGCGCCGTATGCGACATGGAGACGCTCATGGGCCGCGCCGACGGGCCGGTGCGCCACGTGGTCGACGCCGCGTTCGACCGCTTCATCGCTCCCCGGGTGGCGGTGCTGTGGCTATTGACGGTCATGGAGGACACCGATGCTGGCGTCGTCCAACGAGGGATGTTCGCCGGCCGCGGCCGATCCTCCGAATCCGGTGGGGCCGCCTATCGCACCGCAGCCGAACTCTCGGCGGCGTGCAACGTGAACCTCGTTGACCAACCGATGCGACGCGTCGTGTGCTTCCTCGATCCCGCCGAGTTCCGAACTACCTGGCTCGGCAACAAGGCGATCTACCGAACACGAATGGCAATCGCCGACGGCGGGGAGTTGCTCGTGCTCGCTCCTGGCGTGACCCAGTTCGGCGAGGACCCGGCCATCGACGCACTGATCCGCACCCATGGCTACCGCGGCACCGCGACAACGTTGGCGGCAGTAGGCGCTGACAGCGAGCTGGCCGCGAGCCTCGGGGCGGCCGCCCATCTCGTCCATGGCAGCAGCGAAGGCCGGTTCACCATCACCTACTGCACCGACCCGGCGGCGGGCGGCCTGACGCAAGCAGAGGTGGAGGGTGTGGGATTCCGGTGGGCGGACCTCGGCGAGACCACGGCACTTCTGGCGCTGCCGGACGGGAGCCCGTTCGGGACGTACGCCGACGCATCCGGCGAGGAGTTCGTCTACATCCCCAACCCCGCACTCGGGTTGTGGGCAACGGCGGAGCGGTTCAGGAACTGACGTCGCTTCGGCCTTCGAGGTTGTGCGAACTGAGGCGCGCCGACTGATGGCCGTGACATGTGGCGTCCGCAAACCCCGTCGGTGGATGAAGCTTTCGGCATCTTCGCAACCCAGTCGCCACACGTGCCGCTTCGAGAACTCCGACCCAATGGTCACAGGTGCGCGTCGCGAATCTCTCGAGTTTCTTTGCCGATTCTGTAGTCGAGCCCGGCGTTCTGTCCTACCCTGTTCGTACACTTGTACGCATGGAAGTTGTCGACCCCACCGAGCTCATCAGCGGGTTCCGTCGCGTCGAGTTGACCACCGCGACCCCAGTCCAACTCAGGGGTTTGCTCGGCGACATCCGGCGGGTCCGCGCACGCTTCGACCGTGTCGAAGCCGAGATCGCCGGGCGACTCAAAACCACGTCGCCAACCCCGGAACGAGACATCGCGAACTCCGCGCAGCGGTCCAACCGTCACGGCACGAAGGTGTTGGCGCGCGCCGCGGCGCTCGCCGACACACCCTCACTCAGCGACGCCCTCGGGACCGGTTCGTTGAGCGGTGACCACGTCGACGTGTTCGCCAAGGTCCTCGGCGCCCTCGAAGGTGAGGTCAAGTCCGGGCTGGCCAACGCAGCGCCTGACCTGATCCGCACCGCAGCGACATCAGGGTCAACACCCGAAGAGTTCGCCGCCAGCCTCCACACCACCGCGGAGCGCATCGCCGCCGACGGTGGCATGAGCCGATTCGAACGCCAACGCCGCGCCACCCGACTCCGAACCTGGACCGACCGGGCCAGCGGTATGTGGCGCCTCTCGGGAACCTTCGACCCGGAGTCCGGGGCCCGCATCCACGGTCGACTCGAAGCCGCCATGGCCGCCATGTTCGCTACGAAGGCACCTTCGACCACACCAACGGATCCGGGCGAGAAACAAGACCATCTCCGAGCGCTTGCGTTGCTTGCCCTCACCACCAGCGGAGCAACCTCCACGACGCGCCCGGCCGCGAAACCGACTCCGGCCGCCAACAACAGCCGCTCCGACGACGCCTCCGACGACAGCTCCGACTCCGGCGACTCGGGCCAGAACAACGCAAGCGAAGACACCACCGCCGCCCAGCAACACTCCGCGAGCACCGACGAATGGGACCTCTACACCCAGTCCCTCGGCGCTGCCACGAAACGATTCGGACGACCCGAGTTCACCGTCGTCATCGACACCACCAACCTCGACCCCGACGGACACCCCACCGTCGACTGGGGCATCCCCATCACCATCCCGTGGTCACGCATCCGCAACCTCAGTACCAACGCCGGCATCCGACCCGTCATCGTGCGCGACGGCGCCGTGATCGATGCCGACGGCGAGTTGAACCTCGGCCGCACCACCCGACTCGCCAACCGCGCCCAACGACGAGCCCTCCGCGCCATCTACGCCACCTGCGCCGTCCCCGGCTGCAACGTCACCTTCAACCACACCCAACCCCACCACGTGCACTGGTGGCGCCACGGCGGACCAACCGACCTCCACAACCTGCTCCCACTCTGCAGCCAACACCACCACGCCGCCCACGAAGGCGGCTGGCTCCTCACCCTCGGCCTTGATCGATCACTCACGATCGAACTTCCGAACGGTCAAACCATGCACACCGGACCACCCAGCCGACAACAGGAGGCGGCGTGAGCCCGCCGGGCCCTCAGACTCCGCGTGGTGGCAGCCACATCCTCGTGGCAACCGCCCGGTGCACCTCAGGCTGCGCGTCGTGACTGCCAGACACCCGCGGCACGAGCCCGCCGGGCCCTCAGATTCCGCGTGGTGGCTCCTACACCCTCGCGGCAACTGGCTCGCGAGCCTCCTGCTCGATGTGATGGCCCTCAACGTTGATCTTCGGCAACAGTCGATCGAGCCACTTCGGCAGCCACCAGTTCCTGTTGCCGAGCAACTCCATCGTGGCCGGCACCAACAGCATGCGGACGATCGTGGCGTCGAGGAACACCGCCATGGCGAGACCGATGCCGAACATCTTCACCGTCCGGTCATCCTCGAACACGAACGCCCCGAACACCACGACCATGATTGCCGCCGCCGCGGTGATCACCCTGGCCGTCATGGCCAAGCCGTCGGCGACCGCCGCGGCGTTGTCTTTGGTGCGGTCGAACTCCTCTTTCATGCGCGACAGGAGAAACACCTCGTAGTCCATGGAGAGGCCGAAAACGATGGCGAAGAGCATCATCGGCAGGAACGGTTCGATCGGTCCGCCTTTGCCCACGCCGACGATGGACGCG
>JANMYF010000047.1:0-2154 GCA_031381685.1 Acidimicrobiia bacterium | reverse complement strand
GCACGAAAGCGGAAGGCGTGACCGCCTCGCCATTCGAGAACTTGTGCTTGCGAATGGTGAACACCCAGGTCTTGCCATTGTCGGCAGTTGTCCACTTCGTGGCTGCGGCGGGCACCAGGGTGCCGTTGACATCGGTGTCGGTCAGCGAGTCGAACATCAGCACGGCGACTTGTGCGCCGGTCAGCGTCGAAGTGAGGCCCGGATCGATGTGATCGGGCTCGCCGGCAGCGAAGTTCTGCAGGTCGATGAAGACCTGCTTGGGCTTCTTGGTGGCCGCGGTGGCGGTGGGGACGACGCCGGCGAGAACAGCGAGCGCCGTCACACCGATCGCAAGAGAATGGCGAGTACGCAAGGGAGAAGTCCTCCGGGTGTTGGGTTGTAAGGGAAACTCCGGACTCGTCCGGAGGTTTGCCCGCGCGGGTCAAGCGCAGACGGTACTGACCGAAGGGGCGGGCGCCCCTAAAGCCTGACGGCAAGCGCCACGGTGAGGAAGATCCAGACGAGCGACACGAGGACGGTCATCCGGGTCAGGTTTCGCTCGACGACCGTCGAGCCCGCAGCAGCTGCGCCCATGCCTCCACCGAACATGTCTGACAGACCTCCGCCCTTTCCGCTATGGAGCAACACGAGCACGACGAGCGCGATCGACGAGAGCACATAGAGGATGACAAGCGGAAGGGTCAGGTACACAGCGGTTCTCCAGGTGAAGGGCGAATGATCAAGCGTAGCAAGCACGTAGCCCGGTACTGGGATAGCGGTGTGAACCGTTTGTCAACTCGGTTTCGACGGTCCCCACCGGGCCCGGTGAGCCGTCAGGCACCGCGCAGCTTCGGGTCGGTAGCGTCGCGCAGGCCCTCGGTGACGAACAGGAACGCGGTGATGGTTACTGCGAAGCAGATCGCCGGCGCCCAGAACAGGTGGGGATGGCTCGTCAGTTCGCCGCGAGCGCCGGCGAGCAACAGCCCCCATGACGGTTGTGGCTCCTGCACTCCGACGCCCAGAAACGAATACGCGGATTCATTGATAATCGCAACTCCGACGGATTGTCCGAGGCCGGCGATGAACTGCGGAGCGATGTTCGGCACCAAATGCCGGATCACGATCTGGGGTTCGGAGCACCCGACCGCGCGGGCCGCCTCGACGTAGTCCTGTCCCTTGTATTGAATGACGAGCGCCCGCATCTGCCTCGCGCCGGTCGGAATCTGTCTGATCACCGAGATGATGACCACGAAGATGATCGACTCGGTGAACGACAGCGAGCCGCGCAGGAACGTGAAGATGGTCAGGCCGGCGAAAGCGATCGCCACATACGGAATTGCCATCAGGGCGTCGGCGATGCGCATGGCGATCGTGTCGAACAGTCCTCCCCGCCAACCAGCGATCCCCCCGACCAGCATCTGCAGGATGAGGCTGAAGAACACGGTGCCGAGTGCGATCATGATCGACAGTCGGGCGCCGAACACGATGCGTGAGAACAGGTCCCGGCCGAGCTGGTCCGTGCCTAGGAGGAACTTCGTACTCGGGGACTCCCGAAGCCCCCCGACGAACTGGTCGTCGTACCCGTACGGCGCTATCACATCGGCGAAGATTCCGACGAGCATGATGCCGATCACCACCAAGAGGCAGAACATCGCCACCTTGTTCCGGAAGAACCTCCGCCGTACGTCGGCCCAGAACGTCTCGGCCGCGCCGTCAAATCCGGAGTCGGCCATTGGCGACTGGAGGGGTGGAACGACGAGGGTCATCCGTCGACCTTCACTCTCGGATCGAAGATGCCATAGGAGATGTCGACGAGCAGGGTGACGGTGACCGTGATGATCACGATGACGCTCACGAAGGCCAGGGTCGTAGCCGAGTCCTGCGACTGCACCGCTTGGGAGATGCTCCCCCCGAGGCCCGGGATGTTCCAGACGGTCTCGGTCAGAATCGCATAGCCGAAGGTGTTCGGGATGTTGGTTCCGATCATGGTGATGATCGGGATCATGGCGTTGCGCAGGCCATGCTTGAAGATCACCGTGCCCGATCCCAACCCTTTTGCCCGAGCGGTCCTCAGGTAGTCAGCGCGCAGGACCTCGAGCATGATCGTGCGCGATCCCCTCGCCATGCTGGCCAATTCCACCGAGGCGATTGTCACCACCGGGAGCAGCAGGAACC
>JANMYF010000028.1:0-15243 GCA_031381685.1 Acidimicrobiia bacterium | reverse complement strand
TACACCCGGCCTACGAAGAGCACGTTCTGCGGATCGAGATGTTCGGCGACACCGTGGAGCGACTCGTCATGGTCGATCCGGTCACCGGCGAGCAGCTGGGTGAGCTCACCGAGGTGATGGTGTTCCCGGCCACCCACTACGTCGCCGGCGACGAGCGGATGGGGCGGGCCATCGGCACGATCGAGCAGGAGCTCCAGCAGCGTCTGGCCTGGTTCAAGGAGGAGAACAAGCTCCTCGAGGCGCAGCGTCTCCAGATGCGCACGCAATACGACCTCGAGATGATGGCCGAGGTCGGCTACTGCAACGGCATCGAGAACTACAGCCGCCACATCGACGGGCGCGCTCCGGGCGAGGCGCCGTTCACCCTCATCGACTACTTTCCGAAGGACTTCCTGCTCGTCATCGACGAATCCCACATCGCCGTGCCTCAGGTCCATGGTCAGTACCAGGGCGACCGGTCTCGCAAGGAAACCCTCATCGACCACGGGTTCCGTCTGCCGAGCGCCGCCGACAACCGGCCGCTTCGCTTCGACGAGTTCTACGAGAAGCTCAACCAGGTCGTCTTCGTGTCGGCCACGCCGAGCCCCTACGAGATCGGTCAGTCCACCCAGGTGGTCGAGCAGGTGGTCCGTCCGACCGGCCTAGTCGACCCGGAGATCGTGGTGAAGCCGACGAAGGGACAGATCGACGATCTGATGGACGAGGCCCGCAAGCGGATCGCCGTCGGTGACCGGGTGCTCGTCACCACGCTGACCAAGCGGATGGCCCAGGACCTCACCGACTATCTCCTCGAGCAGGGATTGAAGGTCCGCTACCTCCACTCGGAGATCGACACGATCGAGCGCATCGAGATCCTGCGAGATCTTCGCCTCGGCGAGTTCGACGTCCTCGTCGGCATCAACCTGCTCCGTGAAGGCCTCGATCTTCCCGAGGTGTCCCTGGTGGCCATCCTCGATGCCGACAAGGAAGGCTTCCTCCGCAGCGAAACATCGTTGATCCAGACCACCGGTCGGGCGGCCCGCAACGTCAATGGCCAGGTGATCATGTATGCCGACCGGATCACCGGTTCGATGGAGCGGGCGATTGCGGTCACCAAAACGCGTCGCGAGAAGCAGATCGCCTACAACCTCGAACACGGGATCAAGCCCGAAACCATTCGCAAGGCGGTCACCGACATCCTCGCCATGCTGCGCCCCGAGGAAGCGGCCCAGCGTGCCACGGTTCCGGGTAGCGACCGTCGAAAGCGGCGTCCCGGCGACGTGCGAAGCGAGTTCAAGGAACTGCCGAAGCCGGAGCTCCAGCGCCTCATCCTCACCCTCGAGGAGGAGATGCGCGAAGCCGCGGTCGACCTGCGCTTCGAATACGCGGCCCGACTTCGTGATGAGATCAATGACCTCAAGAAGGAACTCACCGAGTGATCGTGTGCGGTTTCCCGCCCCCTCCAACCCCCGATAGGCCCGCAGGTATGTCGAACCCTTCTGATCGTCCGAGGCGCGTGTGCGCCCGTCCGGAGCACCCATGTCTGATCGACTGATCATCCGCGGTGCGCGTGAGCACAACCTGAAGAACGTCTCGCTCGACCTCCCGCGTGACAAGTTGATCGTCTTCACGGGACTCTCCGGTTCGGGGAAGTCGTCGCTGGCGTTCGACACGATCTACGCCGAGGGTCAGCGCCGCTACGTCGAATCGCTGTCCGCCTACGCTCGCCAGTTCCTCGGGCAGATGGACAAGCCCGATGTCGATTTCATCGAGGGCCTTTCCCCGGCGATCTCGATCGATCAGAAGTCGGCCTCGCGCAATCCGCGCTCGACCGTCGGCACGGTCACCGAGGTCTACGACTACCTGCGTCTGCTGTTCGCCCGTATCGGCGTGCAGCACTGTCCCAACGACGGCACCCGCCTCGAACGCCAGACGCCGCAGCAGATCGTCGACCGCGTCCTCAAGCTTCCCGAGGGCACCCGCTTCCAGGTGTTGGCGCCGGTGGTTCGGGGTCGCAAGGGCGAATACCACGAGCTGCTCGCCGATCTCGCCAAGCAGGGATATGCGCGGGCCAAGGTCGATGGGCAGATCCGCGAGCTGGCCGAGGCGATCGACCTCGGGCGCTACGAGAACCATTCGATTTCCGTCATCATCGATCGCCTCGTGGCCCGGCCGGGTATCGAGCGGCGCCTCACCGACTCACTCGAAACGGCTCTGCGTCTCGCCGAGGGTGTGGCCGAAGTGGAACTCGTGGTCAAAGACGCGAAGCCCGGCGAAGAGGGCGAGGTGCTCACGTTCAGCCAGTACCTCGCCTGCCCGTCGTGCGGCACGAGCTACGACGAACTCGCTCCACGCAACTTCTCGTTCAACTCGCCCTACGGCGCATGCAACGCGTGCAAGGGGCTCGGCACCACCTTCGAGGTCGATCCCGAACTCGTCGTTCCCGACGATGAGCTCTCACTTCTGCAGGGAGCGATCGCTCCCTGGGCAGGGGCAAAGGGGGAGTACTTCGCGCGCATCCTCGAAGCGGTGTCCGAGGCGTACGACTTCACCATGAAGACGCCATGGGTCAAGCTGACCAGGGCGCAACAGAAGGTGCTCCTGCAGGGCACCGGGACGAAGACCGTCCATGTCGAGTACCGGAACCGCTATGGGCGTTCGCGGGCGTACAACAGCGTCTTCGAGGGGGTGATCCCGTGGCTCAAGCGCCGCCATTCCGAGGCGGAGGGGGAGTGGTCCCGCGAACAGATGGAGGGGTACATGCGCGAGGTCGCGTGCCCCGAGTGCGGGGGAGCGCGTCTCAACCGGGCGTCACTCGCCGTCACCATCAACGGTAAGAGCATCTTCGAGGTCGGCAACTTCTCGATCGCCGACGCGTCCGCGTTCCTCCTCGGTCTCACCCTGAGCGCCCGCGATCTGATGATCGCCGAGCGGGTCGTCAAGGAAGTCAATGCGCGGCTGAAGTTCCTGCTCGACGTCGGGCTCGATTACCTCCAGCTGAACCGCTCGGCCGCCACGCTCGCCGGCGGTGAGGCGCAGCGGATCAGGCTGGCGTCGCAGATCGGCTCGGGTCTCGTCGGTGTTCTCTATGTGCTCGACGAACCATCCATCGGGCTGCATCAACGCGACAACCACCGTCTGATCAAGACCCTCGAACATCTCCGCGAACTGGGCAACACGGTCATCGTTGTGGAGCACGACGAGGACACGATCAGGATCGCCGACCACATCGTCGACATCGGTCCCGGCGCCGGGGAGCACGGTGGCGAAGTCATCGTGTCGGGTCCACTCGAGGACTTGATCTCCAACGAGCGTTCGATCACCGGCCAGTATCTGAACGGCACCCGCCGGATCGAGATTCCGCACACCAGGCGTCCGGGCAACGGCCTTTTCCTCACCGTCCGAGGCGCACGCGAAAACAACCTACGCAACGTCACCGTCGACTTTCCGCTCGCGCGCTTCGTCGCAGTCACGGGTGTGTCGGGTTCGGGGAAGTCCACCCTGGTGAACGACATCCTGCTCAATGCGTTGATGCAGAAGATCTACCGGGCCAAGACCGTGCCGGGTCTGCACAAGGGGATCGACGGGATCTCCGTGATCGACAAGGTCATCGCCATCGACCAGTCGCCGATCGGTCGTACCCCGCGTTCGAACCCGGCCACCTACACCGGTGTGTTCGACCACATCCGCAAGCTGTTCGCGACCACCAACGAAGCCAAGGTCCGCGGGTACCAGCAGGGTCGCTTCTCGTTCAACGTGAAGGGCGGCCGGTGCGAGTCGTGCGCCGGCGACGGCACGATCAAGATTGAGATGAACTTCCTCCCCGATGTCTATGTGCCGTGTGAGGTGTGCAAGGGCGCCCGCTACAATCGGGACACGCTCGACGTCACCTTCAAGGGCAAGAACATCGCTGAGGTGCTCGACCTTCCGTGTGAAGTGGCCCGCACCTTCTTCGAGAACCAGCCGAACATCGCGCGCCACATGACCACGCTGTGCGATGTCGGCCTGGGTTACGTACGTCTCGGCCAGCCGGCCACCACGTTGTCCGGCGGGGAGGCGCAGCGGATCAAACTGGCGGCCGAGCTGTCCAAGCGGTCCACCGGCAAGACCGTCTACGTCCTCGACGAACCCACCACCGGTCTGCACTTCGAGGACATCCGCCGTCTGTTGATCGTGCTCGGCCGTCTTGTCGATCAAGGGAACACCGTGATCGTGATCGAGCACAACCTCGACGTGATCAAGACGGCCGACTGGGTGATCGACCTCGGCCCCGAAGGCGGGAACGGTGGCGGTCTGATCGTGTGTGAGGGCACTCCCGAAGAGGTGGCGAGACATGCCGCCAGCCACACCGGACGGTTCCTCGCCCCGCTTCTGGCGGGCGCCGCTCCGGGAGAGAGGTCGCCGGCGCGGGCCGACACCGGCAAGAAACGCACACGCAAGGCGGGCTGATGCTGCGCCCCCCTGCTGGCACGATTCCCGATCAACCCGGCTCGTATCAGTTCAGGGACGCCGAGGGCCGCGTCATCTACGTCGGCAAGGCCAAGTCCCTCCGTGGGCGCTTGAACAGCTACTTCGGCAACCCGATCCTGATGCACCCGAAGACGGCACAGATGGTGTCGATGGCCGAGACGGTGGAGTGGATCACGGTGGAGACCGAGGTCCAGGCCCTGATGCTCGAGTACTCGCTCATCAAGCAGTTCCGGCCGCGCTTCAACATCCGTCTGCGCGACGACAAGAGCTATCCCTACCTTGCCGTGACACTGAGCGATCAGTGGCCGAGGGCGATGGTGCGTCGAGGGACGAAGGACAAGGGAACGAAGTATTTCGGGCCCTACGGCAACGCTTACGCGATCAGGGAGACGCTCGACCTACTGCTGCGCAGCTTCCCGATTCGTACGTGCAGTGACAATAAGCTCGCATATCACAACAAGCTCGGGCGACCTTGTCTCCTCTTCCATATCGAGAAGTGCTCCGGCCCGTGCGTGAACGAGATCGACAAGCCGGCCTACGACGTGTTGGTGCACGACCTCGTCGACTTCCTCGATGGCGAGACGGGGCCAATGGTGAAGCGCCTCGAATCCGACATGACCAACGCCGCCGAGGCGTTGGAGTTCGAACGGGCTGCCCGACTCCGTGACCGCCTTCAGAGCGTTCGTCGGGCCATCGAGAAACAACAGCTCGTTGCCGAGTCGACCGACGATCTCGACGTGATCGGTATGGTCGAAGACGAACTCGAGGCCGCCGTGCAGATGTTCTTCGTCCGCCGCGGCCGGGTCGTCGGGCGCAAAGGTTTCATCATCGACAAGGTCGAGGAGCTCAGCGCAGGAGCTCTGATGGGCCAGATCCTCGAGGAGCTGTATTACGACGCGCCGCCTATGGGATACCCGAAGGAGGTGCTGCTCCCTTCGATGCCCGACGACGTCGACATCTACGAGGAGTTCCTCGCCCATCGACGCAACGAGGTCCGCGTCGCCGGGCCGGGTCGCATGACCCAGCGTGTCGCCATCAGAGTTCCGGAGCGGGGCGAGAAGAAAGCCCTCATGGAGATGGTCACCTCGAACGCGAAGGACGAGTTCACCCGACACCGTCTGCGCCGCAGCTCCGATCACAACGCTCGCGCCAGGGCACTCAACGAGCTGCAGGACTGGCTCGGGTTGCCCGATGCGCCGTTGCGCATCGAGTGCTACGACAACAGCCACATCCAGGGAAGCGACTACGTGTCGTCGATGGTCGTGTTCGAAGACGCCCTGCCGAACAAGCGCGAGTACCGCCGGTTCAAGGTTCGCCGGGCCGATGACGGTTCGTCGATGGGCAACGACGATTTCGCGGCGATGGAGGAGGTGCTGACCCGTCGGCTCAGCGCCTATCTCCGTGATCGCGAGGCGCCGACCTCCGAGCGGGGCAAGTTCCGGTATCCGCCGAACCTGCTCGTCATCGATGGAGGCAAGGGTCAGCTCTCCTCCGTCATGAAGGTCCTCGTCGAGCTGGGGCTCGACGAGGAGATCAGCGTGTGTTCACTGGCCAAGCAGTTCGAAGAGGTGTTCGTTCCGGGCCGGGAGGAACCGATCCGTATCCCCCGCCAGTCCGAAGCGCTGTATCTGCTCCAGCGCCTCCGCGACGAGGCGCACCGCTTCGCCATCACCTATCACCGCGAGTTGCGGGGGAAGCGCATGACGGTGAGCGCCCTCGACGACATCCCGGGCCTGGGCGACACCCGGAAGAAGCGCCTCACCAAGGAATTGGGCGGCGTCACGGCCGTGAAGAAGGCGACGCTCGAAGAGCTCCGATCGCTCACCTGGCTGCCCGACGCCGTTGCCGAGGCCGTCTACCGCAAGCTCCACGGGGAGCAGACTGTTTAGCGCACTGAGTCGGGAGTTTCTGTGACATCGATCTTTTACGAAGATGCACCGAGACGAGGAACCAGAGCGCCTTCGATGGCACAGGAACTTCTGCGAAGATGCGCTACGTGCGATCCGAACGCGAAGAGCTCTGGGAGATCAACGCCACCTGGTGGATCGAGGGGTTCACCGACGGCGCTGACGTCGAATACGTCGAGCAGATCGTCCCGATGGCGGCCGAGCGCCTCATCGGGGCCAAGCGGGTGCTCGACGTGGGCACCGGCGACGGTCAGCTCGCCCGCGTCGCGTACGGGCTGGGGGCCGATGTCGTCGGGGTCGATCCGACGATGGCCCAGATCACCGTTGCGGCGCAAAAGGCGGGTGGGCCGGACTACATCCGGGCCGAGGCGGCCGACCTCCCGTTTCCCGACGCGTCGTTCGACGTGGTGCTGGCGTGTCTGGTGTTCGAACACATCAGTGCGGTCGACGCGGCCATCGCCGAGGTTGCCCGGGTGCTCGAGCCGGGCGGGCGGTTCGTCTTCTTCCTGAACCACCCGCTGCTGCAGACTCCCGGCAGCGGTTGGATCGACGATCACATCCTCGAGGAGCAGTACTGGCGGATCGGCGCGTATCTCGTGGAGGCCGACGAGATCGAGGAGGTCGAGAAGAACGTGTTCATCCCGTTCGTGCACCGGCCGATGTCTCGTTACGTGAACGCGATGGCCGCCAACGGGCTGCACCTGATCGAGATGCAGGAGCCGGCTCCGCCCCAGGGGTTCCTCGACAAGGCGGGTGAGTACGGCGAGGCCGGAACGATTCCGCGGCTTCTCTTGCTTCATGCCCGCAAGGGGACCGTTTGATGACCGAAGGTTCAGCATGCGCCCGGCGCGGCTCGGCAGGGGAGAGAATCGGGCATGGCTGAGTTCGTCTTCCTGTGCGGGATGTCGGGCGCAGGCCGCTCCACGGCGGCCGACGTCTTCGAGGACCAGGGTTGGTTCGTCATCGACAACCTCCCGCTGGCGCTCGTCGGGAAGGTTGCCGAGCTCGTCGACTCGCCCGGCGGGTCCATCGATCGTGTCGCGTTCGTCATCTCCCGAAACACCGCCGAGGAGCTCGCTGTCGAGGGACCCTTCGACCAGGCGGTCGAGCAGCTTCGCCGTTCGGGGGCACGGGTGCGGATCGTGGTGCTCGAGGCTTCTGATGACGTTTTGGTCCGCCGCTACGAGGGGACCCGTCGGCGACATCCGTCGGCGGAGAACGATCGCGTTGTCGACGGCATCCACCGGGAACGGCGACTGATGGAGTTGCTGAAGGCGCAGGCCGATCTGGTGATCGACACCACCACGCTGAACGTGCACGAGCTGAAGAGCCGTATCGTGGCGGCGTTCACCGAGGACACGTCGACGATGGTGGTCACGGTGGTGTCGTTCGGGTTCAAGCACGGGCTGCCCACCGATGTGGACCTCGTGTTCGACCTTCGATTCCTGCCGAACCCGCACTGGGTGGACGAGCTGCGGCCGTTCACCGGGCTCGACGAACCTGTCCGGGAATATGTGCTCGGCAATCCGATGACACAGGCATTTCTCGAGCACCTGCGCTCGTTGTTCGAGCTCCTGCTGCCCGCCTATGCGAAAGAGGGGAAGAGCTATCTGTCGATCGGCGTCGGCTGTACCGGCGGGCAGCATCGCTCTGTCGCCGTGAGCCATGAGCTGGGCGCGATGATCACGGCCTTCGGTTTCCCGGCGAACGTCCGTCATCGGGATCTCGACAAGCGATGAGTGAACGGGTGAACACCGCGAAGATCGAGGGCGGTCGCGTCTTGGCTTCGCGCCGATCGGGCGATCGACAGTCCCCGACCGGGGTCCCGGGCGGCCCATCGGTCGTCGCGCTGGGCGGGGGCTACGGGCTTTCGGCGAGTCTGCGGGCGGCTCGTCGCTACGCCGGCGAGGTGACCGGGATCGTGTCGGTGGCCGACGACGGCGGTTCGAGCGGTCGGCTCCGTCAGGCGTTCGGTATCCCGGCTCCCGGAGATCTGCGGCGGTGTCTGGTGGCTGTCGCCGCCGAGGGCAACGTGTGGGCCGAGGCTTTCGAGCATCGCTTCGACGGCGCCGAGCTCGACGGTCATCCGGTGGGCAACATCGTCCTCGCCGGGCTGACCGAGACGCTCGGGAGCTTCGGAGCGGCCATCGACGAGTGCCTTCGTCTCCTCGGGAGTGTCGGCCGTGTCGTCCCGGCAACGGTGGAGCCGGTGATCCTCAAGGCGGTGTTCCGGGATCCTGAATCACCGGAGGGCCACAACACCGTCGAGGGAGAGGTCGAGGTCGGTCGCACGTCGAACCTCATGTCGATCGCGGTCGTTCCGGAGAACCCGACCGTTCCCGACGAAGCACTTCACGCGATTGCCCGTGCAGATCAGCTGATCCTCGGCCCGGGGTCGCTGTTCACCAGCGTTCTGGCCGTGCTCGCGGTGCCGTCGATCTGCGACGCCGTCCGCCGGGCGAGAGGCCAGCGCATCTACGTCGCCAATCTCGGCGAGCAGCACCCGGAGACCACCGGCTTCGATGTCGCGGATCACGTCGCCGCGCTGAGGCTGCACGGGATCGAGGTTGACACCGTCCTTGTCGATCCCGAGGGTCTGCCGCTCGGCGATGTGGAGGGCCACAAGATCGCGACGCATCGTCTCGCCGGGGCCCATCGGCTCCATGATCCGGGACTTCTAGCCGGCGCGTTGCAGTCGCTTTGGGCCGGTCGCAAAACGACGTGAATCTGTATGTTCGATGGCGACCCTCGTTGGGACGGCATCGCCGTCATCGTTCGTCGAGATACCCGTTCGGAATGCGCGCGGGGGACCTTCGAACGGTGACACGATGGGCGGGCCGATCAACGGGTCGGACATTGTCCCGGACACGAACGCGCCGGGCTTCACGAGGAGCGTCACGAACGTCATGACAGTGCGAGTCGGCATCAACGGATTCGGCAGGATCGGTCGCAACTTCCTTCGGGCGGTGATGGAGCAGCAGGCCAAGACAGGCCGCACGGACATCGAGTTCGTCGCCGTCAACGACCTCACCACCGTGGAGACGCTGGCCCATCTGCTGAAGTACGACTCGGTCATGGGCCGGCTACCCAACGCCATCAAGGTCTCGAAGAACGGCATTTCCGTCGACGGCGACGAGTTCTTGGTGCTGGCCGAGCGCGATCCGAAAGCCCTTCCGTGGGGAGACCTCGGTGTCGACATCGTCGTCGAGTCCACCGGCATCTTCACCGACCGGGCGAAGGCGGCGATGCACGTCGAAGGTGGGGCCAAGCGCGTGATCGTGAGCGCCCCCAGTGCGGGTGCCGATGCAACGTTCGTCATCGGCGTCAACGAGGACACCTACGACCCCAAGGCCCACGTCGTGGTGTCGAATGCATCGTGCACCACGAACTGCTTCGTGCCGATGATCAAGGTGCTCGACGATGCGTTCGGGGTCGAGAAGGGCCTCATGACAACGGTTCACGCCTACACGGGCGATCAGTCCCTCGTCGACGGGCCGCACAAGGACCTGCGTCGTGCCCGCGCCGCGGCGATCAACATCATTCCGTCGTCGACCGGCGCCGCCCGGGCCACGAGCCTGGTGCTCCCGTCGATGAAGGGCCGTCTCGACGGCCAGTCGTTGCGGGTGCCGGTGCCGACCGGGTCGGTCACCGACTTCACCGGCCTGCTCAAGAAGGATGTCACCGTCGAGCAGGTCAACGCCGCCTTCAAGGCTGCCGCCGCCAAGGGCCGACTCAAGGGCATCCTCCAGTACACGACCGACGAGATCGTGAGCTCCGACATCGTCGGCAGCCCCTACAGCTGTACCTTCGACGCCCCGTTGACCCAGGCCCTCGGCAACATGGTCAAAGTCTTCGGCTGGTATGACAACGAGTGGGGCTACTCGAACCGTCTTGTCGATCTCGTCCGTCTCATGGGCAAGAAGAAGCGCTGATCTCTTCTCCGGCGTGACGTCGCCTGGTGACGTCACGCCTGCAGCAGTATCCACGTCCTGCGGCTGCGTCGATCGGTGATCCGTACGCGCGCCTATCTCTCCCTGAGGTGAACCGATGAAGCATGGAGTTCCGGAACTCGAAGACCTGCCCCACGTCTCCGGCAAGCGGGTGCTGGTCCGATGTGATTTCAACGTGCCGATCACGCGGGCCGACTCCGGTGCCACGATCGACGATGATCTCCGCATCCGCGCCGCGCTGCCGACGCTTCGGTGGTTGCAGGAGCGTGGCGCGATCGTCACGGCGTGCTCCCACCTCGGCCGTCCGAAGGGCGCGCCGGACCCGAAGTACTCGATGGACCCGGTACGGGCACGACTGGGCGAGCTCGCTCCCGACGTCGCCCTTCTCGACAACCTGCGTTTCAACGCTGGGGAGGAGGGCAACGACCCGGCGTTCGTGGCCGCGTTGATCGACGGTCAGGACTTCTATGTCGACGACGCCTTCGGCGCGGCGCACCGCTCCCATGCATCGATCGTCGGCCCGCCGGCTCACCTGCCGAGCGCAGCCGGTCGACTGCTGGCGAAGGAGGTCGAAGTGCTCGGCGGGCTGCTGCACTCGCCAAAGCGACCGTTCATCTGTGTGCTCGGAGGTTCGAAGGTGAGCGACAAGCTGGCCGTCATCTCGGCCCTGCTCCCGAAGGTCGATCAGCTCCTCATCGGCGGCGGCATGTGCTTCACGTTCCTCGCGGCCAAGGGCTTTCCGATCGGCAGCTCGCTCTTCGAGCCCGACATGGTCGACACGTGCAAGAAACTCCTCGCCGAGGCCGGCGACAAGATCGTCCTCCCGCATGACCTCACCGCGTTGTCTCCCGACGGCCAGTTCGGCTCCGACGCCGCGAAGCGTTCGGGCGAGGTCCGCCAAGCCGGTGTCTCACTGCCCGACGGCTGGAAGGGGCTCGACATCGGTCCCGGAACCGCCGCGCAGTTCGGTGACCTTCTGCTCGAGGCCCGCACGGTGTTCTGGAACGGCCCGATGGGCGTGTTCGAAGACGACCGGTTCGCCGGCGGCACCCGCGCCGTGGCCCAGGCGATGGCCGACACGAAGGCCTTCACCATCGTCGGCGGCGGGGACTCTGCCGCCGCACTCGCCAAGTTCAAGCTCGACGACGAGGTCGACCACGTCTCGACCGGCGGCGGCGCATCACTCGAGTATCTGGAGCAGGGCGACCTCCCGGGTCTCGCTGCGCTGCGTGGTGCCGCAGTTCGGATGGGTCTCTGACATGGATTCACTGCTCACCGAACACATACCCGTCGTCCGATAGGAACTGCACCGCCATGGCCAAGACCCGCATGCCGCTCATCAGCGGTAACTGGAAGATGAACCACAACCACCTCGAAGCGATCCACTGCGTCGAGAAGCTCCACTTCCGGCTGGCGAAGGAAGACTTTGCCCACACCGACGTGAGCGTCCACCCGCCGTTCACCGACCTCCGTTCGGTGCAGACCTTCCTGGCGGGGGAGAAGCACGCCCGCCTCCTCCTCGGCGCGCAGAACTGTCATCCCGAGGAGAAAGGCGCGTTCACCGGTGAAGTGAGCGTCACCATGCTGGCCAAGCTCGATGTCGCCTACGTGATCGTCGGCCATTCGGAGCGTCGCCAGATGTTCGGGGAGACCGACGAAGGAGTGAACGCCAAGGTCAAGGCCGTGCTCAAGCACGCCATGGTGCCGATCATGTGCTGCGGTGAGACGCTCGAGCAGCGTGAAGCGGGTGAGGCCGAGTCGATCGTCCGAGCCCAGATCGTGGCCGGGCTGGCCAAGGTCAAGGCCGACGACGTGGCCAAGCTGGTGATCGCCTACGAGCCGATCTGGGCCATCGGTACCGGGCGGACTGCGACCTCTGACGATGCCCAGGCAATGTGCGCCGCCGTCCGTGCCCAGGTCATGGAGAGCTTCGGCGCCGACGCCGGCATGCGTGTCCGGGTGCAGTACGGGGGTTCGGCGAAGTCGTCGAACGCCGGAGAGCTCCTGTCGATGGACGACATCGACGGGCTCCTCGTCGGTGGGGCCAGCCTCGATCCCGACGAGTTCGCCAAGATCGTGCAGGCCGCGCCGCGCTGAGTGGTGTGCCGGGCGGGGGCATCGTGCAGGCCGCACCCCGCTGAGTTGGTGTTCCGGTTTGCTCCGGGGCGGGGGCAGATTCCAGGCGGCGCCGCGGTGAGTGGTGTTCCGGGGTGCTCGGGCGGGCGCAGAGCCAGGCGGCGCCGCGCTGAGTGGGCGCTGCAGTGAGTGGTGTTCCGGGGTGCTCCGGTTGGGCTAAAGCCCCGCCTCGTTCGCGACGATGACCTTGTGGTCGACCGTCGTTGAACGTCGCGAGAAAAAAGCGCGCCATGCGCTTCGAATCGACGGTTGCTTGCTACCGTCTTACCCATCTTTTCCGGGGAGTTTCCCCGTTGTTCACCCCAGATCGAAGGGAACCAATCCTGATGCAACGAAAAATCCTTGCTCTCGCGCTCGTGGGAGGTCTGGCCGCACTGACGGCGGGGCCGTCCATGGCGGCAACGAAGAAGACCACAAAGAAGAAGGCCACGGCGACGAAGGCGACGACCAAGCCCGTCGCCGCGACGGCCGCCCCGACCACGGCGGCGCCGACCACCGCTGCTCCGTCTGCGGCGAAGACCACCAGCAAGAAGGGCGGCACCCTCGTCGACGGCCGCAACTTCGCCTCCGGCGACCCCACAACGGCGGGAGATCCGGCGCTTGCCTCCGTCGTCAACGAGGGACAGATCGCCGGAATGCTCTTCGACGGCCTGATGGAGATCGACTACACCACGGCCGAGCTCAAGCCCAACGTCGCCGAGTCGTTCGCCCTGAACGCAGCCGGCGACGAAGTGCTCTTCAAGATCCGCAAGGGCGTCAAATTCTCGAACGGGGAAGACGTGCTTCCGTCGAGCTTCAAGTGCGCCTGGGAAAGGGTCGTGAACCCGGCCACTGCCGCAACCCTCGGGTACCACTTCGACAACATTGTCGGGAAGGTGGCCGTCGACCAGGGCAAGACCAAGGATATGTCGGGCGTTGTCGCCGATGACGCCGCGATGACCTTAAAGGTTTCGCTCACCACGCCGTATGCGGATTTCGTCGCCGAGACCCAGCACACCGTGTTCTCGCCGATGACCAAGGACGGCTGCAAGGCCGGACGCAGCTATCACGACGGCATCATGATCGGCAACGGTCCGTTCAAAATGGCTGAGCCGTGGAAGCGCGGGCAGTTCATCAAGCTCGTCCGCAACGACTCGTATTTCGGAGGCATCGCCGGACACACGGCCTATCTCGATGGCATCGAGTTCAAGATCATCAAGGACGAGGTAGCCGCACTCAACGTGTTCGAGTCGGGCGGGTCCGACGTTTCGGTGATCCCGTCAGGTCGATTCACCGAGCTCACCAAGAAGTACGGGGATCGTGCCGCAAAGACTCCGCAGCTCGGCGTGAACTACATCGGCTTCAACTGGGAGGACAAGAAGTGGGGGGGCTTCGACAACGCGAAGCTTCGTCAGGCGGTCTCGTTGGCGGTAAACCGCAAGCAGATCAACGATGCGATCTTCGACGGCAGCCGCAAGGAAGCTACGGGCTTCACGCCCATCGGCATTCCCGGCGTGAAGGCGGACGCATACGGGCTCAACGCGACGCCCGACCTTGTCAAGGCGCGGGCCTTGCTGAAGGAATGGGGCAAAGAAGTGCCCACGCTCAAGATGAGGGTCGCCAACACTCCCGCCAACATCAACATCGCAGCGATCATCAGGAACAACCTGAAGGAGATCGGTGTCGACGTCGATATAGATCCCGACCTCCCGACGGGGTACTTCGACCGGCTCAAGGAGAATCCGGGCCAGGCCTTCCGTGCCGGTTGGGCGGCGGACTTCGTCGGGTACGACAACTTCATGTACCCGCTGCTCCATTCGAAGTCCATTGGTGGTGATAACCGCTCACGCTTCGGTCTGAAGACGGTGGACGACCTGATCAATCAGGGCCGCCAGACTTCTGATGCCAACAAACGCAACGCCCTCTACCAGCAGGCCGAGTCCGTCGTGATGGAGCAGGCGATCGTCGTTCCGCTCTACTGGAGCAAGTGGTCGAACCTACTGTCGAAGAACGTCGACGCCTTCGTGCAGGGTCCCACGGCGTTCGTCGACTACAACGAAGTGTCGATGAAGTAGTTCTCGTCGAACGAGTGGAGCGGGCGCGCGGACAGCAGTCCGTCCCCGCTCCGCTCGCGTTTTGCGTTCTGATTCCACCTGAGCGAGGCCAACGGTATGGGCTCCTACATTCTGCGGCGTGTGTTCCAGTCCGTCCTCACCATTTGGGGCGCGGTATCGCTGCTCTTCTTCCTCTTCTGGATCATTCCAGGAGATCTGGCGTCGACGCAGGGCGATACCGCACGCACGATCACCGGCGCCGTCAAGGCCAACCTGGACCGCCTCTATGGTTACGACGATCCGCTATTCATCCAGTACCTGAAGAGTCTGCGTCGGCTGGTCACGTTGGACTTCGGGACCTCGGCCACCAACCGCGACATCGGCGAGATGCTCAAAGAGGCGATGGGAGCGAGTGCTCGCCTGTCGTTCTGGGGGATCCTTCTCTACACGGTCGGCGGGATCGTTATGGGAGTGTTCGCCGCCGTTCACCGCAACAGCCTCTTTGACCGGCTCTCCGGCTTCTTCACCATCTTGCTCAACGCTCTTCCGCCCTTCGTCATGGGCATCGCTCTGCAGATCGCCTTCGGAGTGATCCCGTTCCAGAAGAATTGGCCGCAGTGGACCCGCTTCGAGGTGCAGTGGGACCAGTCGGCCATGAAGTGGTTTGCCGGAGTGATTCCTACTGGAGACACGTGGCGGTTTCTACTGCTACCGGTGCTGACGATTGCCTCGGTCGAATTGGCCAGCATGGCCAGAGGATCGCGCACG
>JANMYF010000466.1:0-3594 GCA_031381685.1 Acidimicrobiia bacterium | reverse complement strand
CAACTACTGGGAACCCGGCGGACTCGAACAACGATTCCTCTGGGGCGACGTATCCGTGTCCCCCACGAAACCCGGCACCAACCCGAAAACATGGACCAGCCTCCACCCCAACGACGGACCCTACAATTGAACAAACATCGTGACCGATCTGTCGGGGCCACGGTGAATCGCTTGTCGAGCGCCGTCGATCTTCGATGGGGATCAAGCGAGACCCCTTCGACCGGCAGCCATGTTTCAGGATTCCTGCTCAGTGAGTCGATACCGTCCGACACACCGTAGAGGATTCGCGACGTCGAGCAGTGATTCTGTCAATTCAAATGGCACCGTGATGTCGATCACGAGGGCCGAACGTGAACTTGACCCCCGTGCGGCACAGCCGAAAGGGGAGTCGCCGGACCGGATCTGGATTCTCGTCGATCAAGTCGTCGCGTCGGGATCCAACTTTCTCATGGGCGTGGTCGTCGCGCGAACGGTCGGTGCTTCCCAATTTGCAACATTCGGCATCGTCGTCGGCTTATGGATTTTCGCGTCGGGTATTCACCGCGCTGTCGCGGTCGAGGGGACGATGGTGCTTCGGGGAGGTCTGGTGGACGACCGGCCGCTCGTGCGCGTCGGGGCTGAGGCCGACCTGGCTATTTCCCTCGCCGCGAGTGCTCTGGCCGTCCTGATAGGGGTCACCGCGATCACGGCACGTGCCCGGTCGTTCGGGCTCGCCGTGCTGGCGCTCGCGGTATTCATCTTCCCGATTCTCCTTCAGGACTACTGGCGATTCATTGCCTTCGCGCGCCATCGGGCGATCGACGCTGTCAGGAACGATCTGGTGTTCCTCGTCGTCCAGGTCGCGGCGCTTGCCCTTGCGATCGCACTCGGTTGGAGGACATCCTGGATCGCCGTCGCTGCGTGGGGTCTGGGCGGCACGGCCGCCGCGTTGTACGGGGTCCGTCAGTTTCGCGTGAGGCCCCGGCCGTCGCACGCTTTCAAAAGCTTCCAGCTGCTGTCCGCGCGGGCGAAATGGCTGGGTATCGATTTCCTTGCGAATTATGCTCCGGCGCAGATCTACTTCTTTGTGGCCGTCTCGGCCCTGGGAGTCGAGCGGGCAGGTGGGCTTCGAGCCGCAATTACCTTCCTCGGCCCAAGTCAGATCGTCATCTTTGCATCCTACGGCTTTGCCTTCTCTCGAGCTTCGCGCGCGTTTCACGATCGGGGGCCGCGGGGGATGTACGGATTCCTCCTGCCGGTCGCAGCGCTTTGCGCCGTACCTCTCTTGGCCTACGCCGTTGCGCTCGCTGCTCTCGGCTCGTGGATCATTGTGGTGGTCTACGGAACGGAGTTTCGAAACCTCGGCCCGGTTGCTGCAGTCTTCGCTGTCCAGCTGACCATTGATTGCGTCGGGATGGTTCTCGTCGTCGGCCTGAAGATCCTCGACCAAACCCGGCGGCTGCTCCCCATGCGTGTGGTTTGTCTCGTCATCGGTTGCCCGCTCACGTACGCATTGGGACGGCGATATGGGCTTGTGGGGACCGCGCTCGCCGGTATGATTTGGGCGCTCTGCAATCTGGCTGGGACGGTCTTTGTCGTGAGGCGCGTTGTCGTGGGAAACCGTCAGACGACAAGGCACGGTCCGCAAGCCCGACCGGGAGAGATTCGGTGATAGGGGTGTTCGAGCGAACGCGAGCGTTGCCGGCAAGGGCGTATGCGGCTGCGCCTGGGCAGCGACGGACCACGATCATCTGGTTCCTGCTGGTGACCACCACGCTCGATTGGAGTGGCGTAAACGCACTTGTCCGTCTTCCGGGCTTCGTCGAGCAACTCCTCACGGGCGCGCTGACGATGCTCGTCATAGCTCTCTTGGTTCAACGGAACCTTCGCCTGAAACTCGATTTCGACTACTTTCTTTCCTCCTACGTTGTGCTGTTCGTCGTTTCATTGGTGCCATTCCTCGCCGGTTATGCCGGCCTCGGATCAGTAGCGAGAAGTTTCCGTTTCGGGTTGGTCGTGGTGGCCGGCCTGCTTCTCGTCGAATCGACGGGAGAGCGTCGGTTTTCCTTGCTCGATGCGCACTACAACGTGGTGGCGTTCCTGTCGACGTTCTCCCTGCTCTCGATTCCCTTATCCCCATCACGAGCATTTGCCGAAGCCGGGCGGCTCAACGGGATCGTCCTTCCGATGGCGGCGACGCGTCTCGGCGCGGTCGGTGGTGTGACCGCCGGACTTGCGGTTCTGCGGTGTTCCGATGCGGCGCGCCGACGTCAGCGCGACATCCTCTTTGTCGCCATCGGCATCGCGGTGGTGCTGCTGACGAACACGCGAACGGCACTCATTGCGTTCGCCGTGAGCGTGGTGTTTTCGCTGGTCGTTCTCGCTCGGAGGGTACCGAGAGTCCGCGGCATCCTCGCCCTGTCCGGTGTGTTGATCTCCGTGATGCCGTTGTTGTTCTCGCAGTACGCGCAGCGGTGGTTCAACCGAGGGCAATCCGCGAGCGAGCTCACCAGTCTCACGGGGCGCCGCGTGACGTGGAACCTGGTTCTCGACTTCAAGAGAACAACCATGCAGAGATATTTCGGGCTCGGACTGTCGAACAAGACAGTGTTCGGTCGGGCTATCGATAACGGTTGGTTGGCGATCTTTCACACGCAAGGCTTCATCGGCATCGGTATCGTCGCCGTACTTCTACTCGTCCTCCTCGGCAAGGTCGGTTTCGAGCGAGACCCCCTTGCTAGGAGCATTGCGCTGTTTCTTGTTTGCTACTCGCTCGTCTCGTCGTACTCCGAGACGGGGATCGGCGATGTTTCGTTCTACTTCCTCGGGCTCCTCGCCGTGGATGCAATGGTCCGCTCTCGTCGAACCACCCCGTCAGCATCTTCTTATGCCGACTGAACACGACCGATTCCGGACGGTCCGTGTTCCAGCTCGTTTCTTTGACCCCGCCACGGCCCTGGCAATGCGGATACCAAGGTTTCGTGGTGTCGTACGCCGCGTCCGACGGACTCGCAGCCGGGTCGTTGATCGGTGGCTGCGCGTCGAAACTGCGGCAGCGACGGGAACGGTGGTCAGCGAGCGACTCGTCGGCACTGACGCCCTTTGGTACGAGCCGACGGACTACTTCTTGATGCGTCAGCTCCTGCGCAGACTGCCTTTGCGAGACTCTGATGTTGTGCTCGATCTCGGGTGTGGAAAAGCCCGGCCGCTCATGGTCCTCGGTCGCCGTCGACTTCGGCTGTGCCAAGGGGTTGAACTGGACCCCGTCCTCGCCGACGTCGCAGTCGAAAATGCGCGTCGGCTCCGTGGGCGGAGGACGCCCATCGAGATCTCGTGCCGCGACGCTATCCATTTCGACTACGACGAGACCACCGTTGTCTGGTTCTTCAACTCGTTTGGTCCAGGCACCCTTCGACTCGCTCTCGACTCGATCGAACAGTCGCTCGATCGGAACCCTCGCGTCTTTCGTTTTGTGTACGTCAACCCCGCATATGAGTGCGAGCTCGAGCGGAGAACCTGGCTCGTCCGCACCGAGTCGTTCTCCTCGGCGTGGCACCGCACCTATGGCGCGTCGTACTGGGGATCGTGGGGTGTGAGGCCACCGACTGCGTCGAG
>JANMYF010000420.1:0-32819 GCA_031381685.1 Acidimicrobiia bacterium | reverse complement strand
AGTCCCCATGAGCATCCACCAGCCTGAGCGTCACCGGTTGGACCGGGTGGGCTGGCTTCGCGCCGCGGTACTCGGCGCGAACGACGGGTTGATCTCCACGTCGAGCCTTCTCACCGGAATCATCGCCAGCGCAGCCACCCGGTCGACGGTGATCCTCACCGGATTCGCCGGACTCTGCGCGGGATCGCTCTCGATGGCGGCAGGAGAATACGTGTCGGTATCGGCACAGGCTGACGCCGAGTCGGCGGACACCGAACGTGAACGCCGTGAGCTGGACGCCGATCCGGACGCGGAGTTGGCCGAGCTCACGGCTATCTACGTCGGGCGCGGCGTCGGCCCTTCGACGGCAGCACAAGTTGCCCAGGACCTGCATCGTTCCGGGGCGCTCGAAGCCCACCTTCGTGACGAGCTCGGGTTCAGCGAGCACGGGGCCGCTCGACCGCTCCAGGCGGCGTTCGCATCAGCCGCCGCGTTCGCGTGCGGGGCGCTCGCTCCTGTGCTCATCGCGCTCGCCGCCCCGCGGGGCGTGGCGCTGGCGCTCGTGGTCGCCGTCACGGTTCTCGCCCTTGCCGTTCTCGGGATCGTCGGCGCCCGCCTCGGCGGCGCCCCATGGCCCAAACCGACGCTGCGGGTGCTCACCGCCGGCATCGCCGCGATGGCGGTCACTGCGCTGGTCGGACGGATTGTGGGCACGGCCATCTGACCGTCGCCTGCGTCGGCGGGACCCGGCCGGTCGTCGGCACGTGCGACGCAACCGCTAGCCCGATTTTTTCAGTTCACGAGACTCCAGGGTTTCCGTCGCTGTTAGGCGGAGCGTCCGAACTCGCTAGTGGTCCCGCGCGTTAGTTCGTCGGTGTATCGAGGCTGAGGTAGAGGCCGCAGACGCAGTCGAGGGCTTGTTCGGCGGTGCCAACGGTAGTGCCGGTAGGCAGGAAGTTGTCCTCGTAGTCGTGCCCGGTAGATGGCGAAGCCCCAGAGGTGGGCGGAGCCGTTGTAGCGGAGCCGGCACAGCTTCGTGGTCGTGCCGTCGGTTCGGCGCCCGTCGATGTACGCGAAGTTCGCTCTCCAGCGCACATCGATGCTGGCGAGGGTGGGCCAGTGGGAACGGACGTGGCTGTTGAGTCGGGCGTTGAGGCTGGCTTTGGTCGATTCCGGCGGGGCCTTCATGGCTCCATCGTTGCCGCTCCGTTCAGGCCGCGAGCGCCAGCTCGTGCTCGTGGGAGTCGACGCGTTCGAGCATGGCGGCGAGGTCACCGGTAGGGAACCGCCAGTCGAACGGGGTCGCGGTCTTGTTGAAGTGGTCGGTGAACCGTTCAAGCCGGTCGCGGAGCGCTGCGAGGTCAGCGAAGTCGGCGGGCTTGATGACCTTGCGTTGGATGATGGAGAACACGACCTCGATCTGGTTGAGCCACGACGCGTGGATCGGCAGTTGCACGAGCCGAGCGGTCGGCCACGCCTCGGTCATCCGGTCGATGGATCGCTGCCCGTTGTGCGAGGACCGTTGTCGACGACCCAGAACACTCGTCGGCTGACGCGTAGGGCTCTGTCGTCATCACTTGTTCGACGAGATCCATGAACGGCACGATTCCCGTCTTCTCCGCGACGGTGCCGAAGAGCCGGGCCCGGTGGACGTCGTAGGCGCCCATATAGGCCAGGGTCCCGCCCCGTTGGTACTCGAACTCGACCTGCGCCACATGGTCGGGACCCGCTGCGCGAGTCGGGTGATGGCGCCTGAGCGCCTGCAACTGCGACTTCTCGTCGGCGGAGATCACGTAGTCGTCAGGACCCAACGGCCGACCATCCCACAGGCGGGCGTAGAGATCCAGGACCGGGCTGCCTTGGCAGCGAAGTCGGGGTCGCGGGGGAAGATCCAAGACCGGTAGCGCCACGGCTTGATCGCGTCCGCGTGAAGCCAGCGACGCACCGTCGATGACGAAATCCCCGACACGAGCCCCTCGGCCACGGCCTGATCGGCAAGCTCGGCCGAGCTCCAACGCGACAACGGCACCTGGCGTTGCTCGGGTGGCTCGCACGCCAGCGCCTTGACCCCGGCCACGACCTCAGAGCCGAAACGGCGTGGCCGTCCCGACCGAGTCCGATCCGCCAGCCCGGCGAGCCCTCCCTCACAGAACCGCTTCCGCCACCGCGAGGCCACATCTACGCACACGCCAACCCGAGCCGCGATATCCACGTTCTGAACGCCGTCCGAGCCAGCAGCACGATCCGTGCCCGCACCACCGACCCATGCGACGCTGACCGCGAGCCCGACCGTTCCTCGAGCACCGCCCAGTCCTCGAGCGACAACCGGACCAGGAACGGCGACTGACGAGACACGAGAACCTCCGCAGCGACAGCGAGCAGTTCCCCCCAAGACTTACACCGCTGTACTTATCGGCGGGACCACTAGGTGGCCGCCCGGTGAGCGGGGGAAACGTGCATCGAAACGTCTACACTCGCACGATGTATCCAGTTCAGTATGCGGATTCCGATGGACTGTCCATCGCCTATTCAGTGTTCGGAAGTGGTCCCGACATCGTTTATATGCCCGGCTTCGTCAGCCATTGTGATCTTGAATGGGAGGTACCGGCGTTTCGGGCATTGAACGAAGCAGTAGCCGCGATGGGTCGGGTGATCTTCATCGACAAGCGCGGTGTCGGCTGCTCCGACCGATCGCTGGGGTCCGGCACGATCGAAGACCGTATGGATGATATTCGAGCGGTCCTCGACGAAGCAGGGGTCGAAAGGGCCAGCTTCTTGGCCGTTTCCGAAAGCGGCCCTCTCGCTCTCCTCTTCGCCGCGACGTATCCGGATCGCGTCGAGAAGCTCGTGCTCGCCGCGTCGTTCCCGTGCGGTTCCTTTGCACCGGACTGGCCCTTCGTCAGCGACTTAATACCCGACGTGGTCGACCTTGTTCGCAAGCACTGGGGTAGCGGGGCAATAGTCGGCCACCTGACCGGTGTATGGGACGCCCATCCGGAGCAGCGAGAAGTCCTGGCCCGGTACGAGAGAGGGAGTGCATCGCCGACTGTCGTAATTGATGTTTTCCAGGCCAATGAACGCCTCGACGCCCGCACTGCGCTTTCCGCCATCCAGGTTCCGACACTGGTCGTGCACTCCAGCCATGATCCGTTCCTCCCGATCGCTGGAGCGAGATGGATGGCGTCACAGATCAAAGGGGCAAAGTTCCTCGAATCCCGGTCCAATAGCCACATGTTCATAGAAGACTCCGGGATTTGGGACCACGTGTTCGAATTCCTGACCGGGGAAGCCAGACAGGTCGAGATCGATCGAGTGTTGACGACCGTGTTGTTCACCGACATCGTGGGCTCGACCCAGCGGGCCGCAAGCGAGGGTGACCGCGCTTGGCGGCGGCTCCTTGAACGCCACGACGAGTGTACCGACCGGGAAGTGAATCGCTTTCGGGGTCGGTTGGTGAAAACGACTGGAGACGGCGCGTTCGCGTGCTTTGACGGGCCGGTCCGAGCCATTCGCTGCGCTCGCGCCATCGCGGAAGGAGTCCACGATTTCGGCATCGAGATTCGCGCTGGACTCCACACCGGGGAATGCGAGGCGCGTGGCGACGACCTTGCCGGCATAACCGTGCACATCGGAGCTCGGGTCTGCGGCATGGCTGAAGCCAACGAGGTGCTGATCAGCCGAACTGTTCGCGACCTTGTCTACGGCTCGAGCCTTACCTTCGAGGACCGGGGCGACCACCACCTCAAGGGAGTGCCCGGAACGTGGAACGTGTTCTCGGTGCTCGCCGTCTAACCCGGCAGGGGTTGCAGTTAGCGTCGGGTGATGGGTGGGGGGTGTGTTTTGTGCGGTTCAGGGTTGGTGTTGGGTCCAGGATTCTTTGGTGGGGCGTGTTGGTGTCGGTGTTCGTGGTTTGTTGGGTGGTCCGGCTGTGTTGTTGGTGCGCGTGCCGGGGTCCGCGTGGTGTTCAGGTTGTGATGTGGAGATGTTGGCAGCGGTCGAACGCGTCGACGAGTTGTTTGGCCCATGGCCAGCCGGCTGCGATGCGGAGCCGGGTCTGTCGGCCGCTGCGCGCGATCTGGCCCGCGGCGTGGAGCAGGGTGTAGCTAGGCCGGGGTCGGTGTCGATTCGTTTCGCGGCACGGACGGCATCCATGCACCGGCGAGCAACTCGAACGACCTCACCCGGTCTTCGTGCCGATGCGTCGCCGTGGTGACCATGAGCTCATCGACGCCGTAGCGCTCGACGAGGTCGATCAACTGCGAGCGCACATCGGCGGGGGTGCCAAGCACGGCGCTGGCCAATCGGCTGTCGAGGAATGCCTGTTCCTCGGAGGTCAGCGTAGCGGCGTCGGCTTCCTCGGGCGTCGGCATGGGGCCCGGCCGACCCTGGCGGAGTCGAAGGAAGCCGAGCGCGCTTGCGCCGGCGAGGAACCGGGCCTCTTCGAAGGAGGGGGCGCAGAGCACCTGCACTCCGATCATCGCGTAGGGGCTCTGTCGCCACTCCGAGGGGCGGAAGTTGTCCCGGTAGAGCTCGAGCGCCTGCACCGTCCCGCCCATACCGAAGTGGTGGGCGAAGGAGAATGGCCACCCGAGCTGTCCGGCGACCTGGGCGCCCCAGTCGCTGCTGCCGAGCATCCAGAGACTCGGCATGTTTCCCGCTCCGGGGACCGCCGATATGCGCGCGTAGGGGTGACTCGGCTCGAAGGTACCGCGGAAGAAGCCGATCAGATCTCCGAGCCGGGCGATGAAGTCCTCCGACTCCTGGAGGCGGCCGCCCCGGAGTGCTCGTGCGGTGAGACCGTCGGTACCCGGTGCCCGGCCGAGACCGAGATCGATCCGGCCGGGGTGAATCGCCTCGAGCATGCCGAACTGCTCGGCGATGGCAAGCGGTGCGTGGTTGGGGAGCATCACGCCACCGGAGCCCAGGCGAATGGTGGTCGTTGCCATGGCCAGGTGGGCGAGCAGCACCGCCGGAGACGACGACGCCACGCCTGGCATCCCATGGTGCTCGGCGACCCAGTGCCGGTGGTACCCCAATGCCTCGAGTCGTCGGGAAAGGTCGATGGAGTTCCGCAACGCGTCGCCAACACTGGAGCCGGATGCGACCGGGGCCAGGTCGAGCACCGAAAGATGGGGGAGTGGGTCAGCGCCAGGGAAGGGAGTCACGCTTCCAGCCTGCCACCTTCCCGGAAGCGGGCGCCCTTCGCATCATCGCGGACGCGAGTGCGGATCAGCCCGCGGAAGCGGCCGGCGTCGTCTGGTCGAGTGGTGCCATGTAGAACCACACAGCGAACGACGCGCCGGCTTCCTTCATGGATTCGCGGGCACGCATGAGGAGCTTTCCGCCTTCGGTGCGCTCCAGGAACCAGCGCTCGAGCGCCCATCCACTTTCCACGGGATCGACGGTCGACCCGGGTAGGGAAACCGCGGCCTCGCAATAATACGTGCGCAGATCAATCGATACCTGGGCCGGGTCGGCGGGCAATCCGGCTTCCTTCCAAGGCGTTCCCGAAGCGATCCGATCGAGTGCCCGAAAAGCGTCCGGGATCTGTTCGAGCGTGAGGACACGTCCGAAGTTCGTGCGCCCCCCGTTGGACGAAAGCGTCCGCTCGTAGGCACCTCGGATGGCGGTGGCCTCGTCGACCGCGGCAAGCTCCGCGGGGTTGAACCGCGGAGGCAACGCGCACGAGATCTGGTCGCCCCCCTCGTCGACGAGGACCTCCGGATAGTCCACGAAGACCGGTCCGGATTCGCGGTCGAGCAATGCCAGTCCAGCCTGAAGCACCCTCGTCTGAAAGGCCGCGTCGGAGGGCCGACCAAGTGGGCGCCCGAGTGGAAAGTCGCAGGAGAGGGTGCGGGGTGCGAACATCCGCTCTGCCTGCTCGCGGATCGACGTCAGTACGACGGTGGCGAATCCGAGTCCCTCGAAGACGTGGGCGAGCGTACACACGGTACGCGTGCAGAGCGGTCAGACCGGTGTGAGGAGGATCACATCGACGCCGTCGCGTCGGAGTTCCTCGGCGGCGGCCGGGCCGCTGTCGAGTCGTAGTGCCGTCATCGTCTCGTCCTGATTGCCGGTGAACGACACATGACGCGGAGCGACTCGTCCGATGACGCCCGCAGCGGCGAACTCGCGAAGGCGATCGATCGGGTACACCACGTTGTAGTCATTCGAGAATCCGACCCGGTCGAAGTTGGGGCTCCAGTGCCCCATCCGGATGTCCGTCCGCTCACCGTCGAGCATCCGGTAGCTGGTGTCGCGGGCCGTGAACGCATCCTGGCCGTGATGGTGGAGTCCCGCCGTGGTGACGATGGCAACCGTTCAGTCCGAGAGCTTCGGTGGTCGAACGAAGAAGTGCTCGGTGAACACGGGCACGGGGATCGCCGCGACGGCCCGTTTGATGTCGGCATCACTCATGACGCACAACCTAGGGACGATCGCAGGAGGCGGGCAATACGCGTGCTGTCGGTGCGTGTGTACGTTGTCCGGTGTATCCGCACACCGAGGGCCGACAACTGATGGAATCCATGCGAGCGAAGCCGACCATTGCCGACCTCCGCGCCGGGCGCGGCGCGGTCCAACGCTCGATGATCTTCGTCCTCACCGAGGAGGAGGCAGCTGCGGCTGACGAGGCGGGGATCGACATGCTCTCGATCCATGGCGGTGTGATGTCGAAGGCCCACCATCGGGCGGCGCCGAACTGCTTCATCATGTCGGGGATCGGCTTCGGCACCTACACCGACCCGGATGATGCCGTGCGTCGCGCTTTCACGCTCCTTGAGATGGGTGCCGATGCCATCTACTGCGTCGCTTCGCTCTCGACGATCTCACGCCTTGCCGATGAGGGGGTCCCGGTCGTGAGCCACGTCGGCCTGGTCCCGTCCAAGGCGACGTGGACCGGTGGATTTCGGGCCGTCGGGAAGACCGCAGAATCGGCGACCGAGGTTTGGCGCCACGTCCAGCGCCTCGAGTCGGCTGGTGCGTTCGGCTCCGAGATCGAGGTCGTTCCTGAAGCGGTGGCCACAGCGATCGCCAAGCGAACCTCGTTGTTCATGATCTCGATGGGCGCGGGAAGTGGTTGCGACGCCCAGTACCTGTTTGCCGAGGACATCGTCGGGTCGAATCGCGGCCACTATCCACGCCATGCGAAGCGCTATCGCGACTTTGCGGCAGAGTACGACCGCCTTCAGCAGGAGCGGATAGCAGCGTTTCGGGAGTAAATCGCCGACGTCGCGTCCGGCGCGTTCCCGGCACGCGAGCATCTCGTCGGCATCGCTGAGCCGGAGCTCCGAGACTTCTTGCGAGCGCTCGACAGCTGACGACGCGCGTCTGCAGACGACACGGCTTCGGCTCAGACGAGGCCGTATCTCGCAAGCAGGACGTGGAGCTCGTCGGCGGTGGGTTCGGCGTCGAGATCGATCACCGCGGCGACCGTGCGATCGGGCCGCACGAACACGGCGGTGTTCGGGCCGAGCGTGAACGGAAGTTGCTCGGGCTCAGCGGTCACGACGCTTGCGAGGCACTTCGTGAATCGCTTGCCTGCCAATGCTTCGACGTGAACCCGTCGTCCCGGCGTGGTGACGAACGAGAATCCCTGGCCGAGGGCCGTGTCGAGTCGCTGACCTTCCGCCAGCACAGGGTTGGCGATCTGACGACCCACAGAAGGGTGGCCCGGGAGGAGCACACCGTCGGTCAGAATCGGGAAGGGCCGCCCACCTCCGTAGCCCGCCGCCGTGTTGCCGTCGCCACCGGTAGCGGCGAGGTGGTCGATGAGGCGACCGGTGTCCACAGCATGGTGGACAACGCCGGTCGCATGCGGAAGCCGTTCTGCGTGGTAGCTGTCGAGCAGCGAGTCGTCTGCCCGGCCATCCTTGACGAGTGCCAGCTTCCACGCAAGGTTCACGCCGTCGCGCAGCCCGCTGCACAAACCCTGACCGAGGAACGGTGGCATCTGGTGCGCGGAGTCACCGGCGAGGAAGACGTTGCCGACACGCATCTCGGTCGCGACCGTGGCGTGGAACCGATAGACCGCGCTTCGTTCGACGGTGGCGTCATCGGAGGTGATCCAAGGACGGAGGAGTTCGGCCAGGCCCGAGGGAGTGTTGAACTCGGCTCCGCTCTCGTCGGGACGCATCTGGAACTCCCATCGATGCCAGGGAGGGAACCCGGGCACCAGGGTGACGACGCGCCGAGGGTCGCAGACCTGTTGGGTGAACGGCTTGAGACCGGCGTCCCGGTGCATCCGGACGTCGACGACGATCCACTCCTGGTCGAAGCCGAGGTCGGTGAGCCCGACGCCCAGTCGCTTGCGAGTCGGCGACGATGCTCCGTCGGCGCCGACGACCCAGCGGGCCGAGCACGTGGAGAGCGCTCCCGCGCTTCCGTCGTTGCGGACGTCGAGCTCGACCGTGCCGGTGTCGGTCTGTCGCACGTCGACGACCTCGCACCGGAGGTGCAACGTGATGCCGCGTTCGCCGAGAGCTGCTCGCAACATGTGCTCGAGCGTCGGCTGGTGGTACGACACCACAGGGTGAAAGCCGAGCGGCCACGCGGCGTCGACCGGCAGCTCGGCGCCGACCAGGCGGTTGCCCGCGGCATCGACGAATTCAGCGCCCAGCATGGGGGAGGTCACCGCAGCAAGTTGCTCACCCAACCCGATGTTGGCAAGGGCCCGCTGCAGCTCGTCGTCCATGACCACGGCGCGGGGCAGTGGGTACACGTCCTCGGAGCGCTCGAACACTTCCACCCGGAGCCCGCGCTGATGGCACATCAGCGCGGTCGCCACGCCGACCGGGCCCCCGCCGATGATCGCCACGTCGATGGGGTCTTGCTCTCGGTTCATGCCACGCAGACGTTCCGGAGGGAGCCGATGCCTTCGAGGGCGCTGTCGATCACATCGCCGGGCCGTAAGAAGAGCCGCTTCGCCGCGCCGACGCCATCGGGCGTGCCGGTGAAGATCACGTCACCCGGATGGAGCGTGAGGTTCGCGGAGAGATAGGCGATCAGTTGCGGGACACTGAAGATGAGGTTCGCGGTCGAGTCCTTCTGACGCTGTTCACCGTTGATCCAACACGTCATCGCCACGTTGTCCGGGTCGGCGAACGAGTCAGTCGACACGATGACCGGCCCTATCGGCCCGTAGGTGTCGCGTGACTTTCCGAGGTCGAAGTGCGGAGGTTTCGCGGCAAACTGCAACGCCCGGTCGGAAATGTCCTGGCCTCCGGTGAGGCCCGCGACGTAGGACCAAGCGTCGGCCTCCGTGACGTTTCGGCAGGTCCGGCCGATCACCACGACCAGTTCGACCTCGTAGTCTCCGAACGCGCAGTTCAGCACGACGTCGTCGTTCGGTCCGACGAGGCAACTCGGAAACTTCGTGAACGTGAGCGGTGCCGCAGGGAGCTCCATGTTCGACTCCGCGGCGTGGCTGCGGTAGTTGAGCCCGATGGCGAAGCAGTTCTTGGGCGCTGGCACGGCGGCGGAGAATGCGGCGTCCGCGAGCGCACCGCTGGGGGTGTGCGTCGACAGAACGATGTGGTGGAGTTCGGCCGAGCGGGCGATGGCTGCCATCACGTCGGTGCTGAACACTCCGCTGCTGATGGACTCGAGGTCGTACCAGTGGGTGGCATCACAGAGGGCGGCGCGGCCGGCGATGTTCGCGAGACGAAAGGGCATGGCGTGTCTTTCTGTTCAAGGCGTTCGGTAAAGCTGCCTCCCGTATCTTCGTACTTTGCCGGCTCGTTCGCGCGCGGGGTTGACCGGTTGGTCTAGCGGCTCAGGCGCCATGGCTGGACCGAGGTCAACGCGAACAGCGCGATTGCCGCTGATGTGGACACGTTCAAAGAATCGACGCCGTCGGACATCGGGATGCGGGCCCGAAACGTTGTCGCCGCCATCGTTTCGTTCTTGAGACCCGGTCCTTCGGCTCCGAGGACGATCGCAATCCGGGCATCCTCGGCGAGGCCTTCGATGACTTGACTCAGCAAGCGTGCGTCGATCGATGGCGTGAGCGCGATCGAAACGAACCCCGCCCCGGTCAGGAGCTCGCCGATGGTGCCATCGGCGCCGCCGATCCGACAGTACGGGATCGTAAGTGTCCATCCCATCGATGTCCGGATCGTCTTCCGGTAGAGCGGATCGCCGCAGTGCCCGTGGAGGATCACCGCATCCACACCGAATCCGGCCGCGTGACGGAACATCGATCCGATGTTCTCGGGATCGGCAACATCTTCGAGAAGCAACACGGTGCGCGATCGGGCGAGGAGTTCGTTTGCCGAAGGAAGTGGCTGTCGTTCGGCGAGCGTGATGACCCCGCGGTGCAGCGGGTAGCCGACAACTGTGTCGATGACCGTTTGCGGGGCGACAAGGACCTCGAAGGGTTCGGCTCGTTCGCCGCTTGCCTCGCGCAACTGTTCTCGTAGCCGGGTCGCACGAGCTGGGGTGAGGAGAACCGATCGGATCCGGAACGCCGATTCGAGGAGGCGGTCCAGCACGATCTCGCTCTCGGCGACGAACGTGCCGTCACCCAGATCGCTCTTGCCCTTGATGGAACGGAACGGATCCAGCCGAGGGTCGTCAGGCGTGGTGACGTCGATGAGGTCCATGAAGGGCGCCCATCGTAGGGCGCTCGCCAGACGTGGCCTTAGTTGAGGTTCTTCGCCAGACGCAGGGTCGCGAGCGTCTCCGGCGCGGAGAGGCCGGCGATCGCGACGCCGTAGTCGGGAAGCTCGTACACGTCGCCGACCTCGGTGATCATCAGGAACCGGTCGAACTTGGCGAGGAAGGTGCGGTCGTGGCTCACGGCGATGACGGTGCCCTCGAAGCCGTCGAGAGCCTGTTCGAGCGCCTCGGAGGAATCGACGTCGAGATTGTCCGTTGGTTCGTCAAGCAGGAGCACGTTGTGGCCCTCCAACTCCAGGCAGAGGATCTCCAGCCGCGCCTTCTGGCCACCGGAGAGGGTCTGGAACTCCTGCCGGGCCTGTACCCGCAAGCCGTACCGCGCCAGTGCCTTCATGGACTTCTCGTCGTCGTGCACACGGTCGCGGACGATGTCGAAGCAATCACGTCCGAGGAAGTCGGGCCGGTCGTTGATCTGGGTGAACACACCGACCGACGTGCGCGGCCCAAAGACGATGGTGCCGTGGTCCGGTGTCTTCTCGCCACTGAGTGCGCCGAGCAGGTGGCTCTTGCCGGTGCCATTCGGACCGATCAGACCGATGCGTTCGCCGTGATGGAACTCGTCGGTGAACGGACGGAAGAGCGTGCCCATGCCAACGCCTTTCAGCACGGCGACGCGTCTGGCGGCGTCAGCACCTCGTAGGTTCACGTAGATCTGCTGGTTCGGAACTGGCGGTGGGGGAGGTCCTGCGGCGACGAACTTCTCCCAACGTGTTTCCGCGGCGTTCGCCTTGGTCGCGTTCTTGAAGTTCTGCGCCGCGCGCGTCTTCATGATCTTCATGTGCTGGAAGAGTCGTCGCTCCTCGTCGTTCCACCGCTTGAGTTCGTCGCCGAGCTGCTCCTGACGTTTGTCCCGCGCTTCGCCGAACGTGGCATAGGACCCGCCGTGGACCCACGCACCGGAGCCCTCGACGGCAATGATCTTGTCGGTGACCTTCTCGAGCAGGGCCCGGTCGTGGCTCACCATCAAGATCGTCGAGCGGCATGCCCTGATCTGCCCTTCCAACCACACCCGTGTCGGGATATCGAGGTAGTTGTCGGGCTCGTCGAGGAGCAGCACGTCAGCTCCAGAGGTGAGAAGCAGATCAAGGACGAGCCGCTTGCGCTCGCCTCCCGACAGCTCTCCGACGAGTCGGGTCGAGAAGTCGAGGATCGGCGTCTTGACGCTTCGCTCGGCCGCGGCGAACCACTTCGATTCCAACTCGTAGCCGCCGAGATCGCCCCATTCGGTGAGTGCTTCGGCGAAGGCCATCCCGTCGTCGGTTCCGTCGAGCATGGCCCGCTCGGAGACCGCCAATCGGCGACCGGCGAGACGAAGTTCCCTGGGCGCAACCTCGATGAGCATGTCCCGCAGCGTGTCGGTCGGGCGTGACATGCCGACGTCCTGCGTCATCGTGAGAACGTTGCCCTTCATCGCCGTTTCACCGTCGTCCGGCTCGAGCTCTCCGCTCAGGATGCGCAGGATCGTGCTCTTGCCGACCCCGTTCGGCCCGACCAGCGCGGCATGCTCACCGGGTGCGACACCGAAGCTCACGTCGAAGAACAAGGAGTCATGGCCCGGAGGGGAATAGGCCAACTCGGAAACGACGATGCTGCTCACCCCTCCAGTCTCGCCGAGGTCGGCCCTCGTTCGAACCTCCATCCGCGACCATGCGCGCCTCCGTGCGGCCGGAGGATCAGTGTTGTGCCTGTGACACAGGACTGGCCGAGGACCGAACCCGAGTCGGCGGCGGCCATCCGTGCGTATCTGCAGCGATGCGAAGTACGCCTTTCGACGGTCCATCGCGTGGCGAGCGCGTTGCTCTCCGGGGCAGGTCTGATCGTGCTCTTCCCAGCGCTGGCCAAGGATTCGATCGCACGCATCGTCCGGGCACTTCTCGATGGGCCCGCCGACGCGCCGCACCGTCTTGCCCTCGTTGCGGTCGTGGCACTGGCCGTGCTTCCGATCGCTGCTCTTTGGCTCTTGCTGCGAGACCTCGTGCGCTTCTACTTTGCCGGTCAGCACTTCGACACCGAACAGTCCAAGGCGTTCTTCCCGCGGTTCGCTCTCTCGGGACTACGGGTGTCGCCCACCGATGTGACCGAGGACGTCTGGAACGAGATCGACCTCGCCCACCACGATCCGAATGTGCGCGCCTTTCTGCTTCCCGAGAATCGATACAGCCGGGACCGCATCGACGACCAGATGGCCCGCTACCGACTGAACGCAACGACGGAGAACGATGGTTCGCTGACTCAGGAGCAGCGTGACGAGGCCCGTCGACTCGCCCTTCTGGAACTCGCCGCGACCGGCACGCGCTCGCTCCCCCAGCAGGCGGCGCGGATGGAGCAGGTCCTGGCGCGCCACATCCTCAACCTCCAAGCTCTCGTGCTTCGCTACGCGAAGGCCGTGCTCGCCATGCTGACCACAGCGATTGCTGCGTTCGCTCTCGCCAGCGTGATCGACCACGACCCGGACGTAACCACAAGCTCCATCCTGTGGCTCGCCGGGATCATCGCCGTTTGGGCTCCGGCGATCATCGTCGCCGTGACAGCGCCGCTCGCCTGGATCCTCGAGGTCGGCAAGTCGGAGGGTGCAAGCGACCGGGCGGCCCGATCAGACCCGCAGTTCTCCCAGCTGGAAGACACGACGGTTCGGATCGCCGCGGTTGCCTGGATCGCGGCGACAGCGGCCACCATCATCGGAGCCTCCCGTTCCCCCTCGACTCCGGTGGAGGCGCTCGTTGTAGGAACCATGAGTGCAGTCGGCCTCGCCGTCGCGCTCATCCGATGGGATGGGCGACGAGCGATCAGCCGAACACTTCGTCGGTCGCGTGCGACCTGAGGAGTCGACGGCAACCGTCGAGGTCGACGCCTACGGGGTCGGGGGAACGGACCGGTCGCTGACCCAGTTGCCGTGGAAGCCGTAGGGCACGCGTTGGGGCAGAGGCACTTCGGCCACCGGACCGCGCTCGACGTCCTGCGCGTCGAGCACCACGAAACTGGCCGACGAGCCGTCGTGGGCGTGCGTGAACGTCATCAGCCATCCGTCGTCTTCCGTCGTTCCGCCCTCGCGGGCCACGAACACGGCTTCACCGGCGCCACGGCCGGGACCGTAGTCGTAGCTCGACCGATTTCCGCTCACCAGATCGTGCTTGATCGTGGCGCCGAGACTGGCGGTGCCGACTCCTGCCGCATAGCCGAACCGGTGTTCCTTGGTGCCGACGACGTGCGCGTGGCGTGGGAACTCCTGCGGTGAGTTGTCGATGACGGTGACCGAACACTTCCGCAGTCGGGGTGAGATCTCCCACCGCTCGAGCCGCGGGAGTGAATCACCGAAGGGGCCGGCCACGTCGTGTTCGAACATCCGGTCATAGACGCAGAGGTCGATCACGACGGTGCCATCGGCACGGTCGTAGGCGTTGAGCGGATGAAAGGCGTAACAGATCGGCACGTCGATCCAGATGATCTCATCGGCGTTTCCCTCGCGGGGGAGTAGACCGACCCGCGATCCGTAGTCGGGATTCCAGCGGAGGGGGAACCGCGTTCCGGTCATCGCCAGGTTGAGGTCGACCGTCACCGGGAAGTCGTAGGCGATCGCGTAGGTCTGAGTGAGCGACATGTCGTGCATCATCGTCATTCCGCATGGGATGTCGACGGTGCGCCGGACCCGACCATCGGTACCGACGACGACGTATTGCACGTGGTCGAACCACCTACCCGGGGCATAGACCATCGCGTGCATCTCGCCGGTGGACGGGTCGACCTTCGGATGCGCGGTGAACGCCCCGGGCAGTGTCCCGAAGAAGTCGTTGCGGGCCACGGTGTCCAACTCGTAGGTCAGCTCGACCGGTGATCCTCCGCCCTCGACGATGGCCCACGTGCGGCCGGCAAACCCACCGACGTTCGTGTTGGGGCCGGTGTCCTGTCCGGACCAGTTCGGTCCGCTGGTCGGACGACCGAGTTTCGCCGCGAACCGATCCGAACCGACGTAGCGGTTCCGGTACCAGGCGGCCCGGCCCTCGGAGAGGCGGATGCCGTGGACCATGCCGTCGCCGAGGAACCAGTGGTGGGTGTCGGGATCGACGATGTCGAACGGGTTCGGCCCGTTGCGCAGATAACGGCCGTTGAGCTCCTTCGGGAGTTCACCGATGACGGCGAGGTCGGTCGCCGTGATCTCGGCGTCAACGGGCGCGAAGTTCGCGGAGAGGTAGGTGTTCATGCGCGGCTCCTTGAGTGGCATAACGGCGTTACGTCTATAACAGTGTTCTAGTCTGGCCGGGATGTCAAGCGCGAGGACGGTCGCCCTATCGATTCCGGACACCCGCGCCGACATCCTTCTCGCCGCGCTGGCGATCTTGGATGAAGAGGGTCACTCGTCGCTCACCGTGCGCCGTGTCGCCGCGCGCGCCGGCTGCTCGACGATCGGCGTGTACACCTGGTTCGGAGGAAAGGACGGGTTGGTCGATGCGATCCTTCTCGACGGCTTCCGGCGTTTCGCGGACGCGCTTGCTCGGGCCCGGCCCAGGAAATCACCGCTCGGTGCGCTCCTCGGGCAGGCGGTTGCATACCGGCGATGGGCACTCGACAACCGGATGTCCTACGAAGTCATGTTCATGGGAGCGGTCCCCGGTCACGTGGCCAGCAACGAGGTCCAGGTCGTCGGTCTCATCGCCTACGAATTGCTGCGGGGCGAGGTCGTGGCAGCGCAGTCACGAAACCTGATCGACGAGCGTGACGCCGACACCGTGGCGATGGCGATGTGGGGACTCGTGCACGGGCTCGTCTCGCTCGAGATCGCGAGTGCAGAGCCCCAGGGACTCGCCACGCGGAAGTCGTTCCACCAGCGTTCTTTCGAGGTCGCCCTCACCGCCTTGGAGCAAGGGCTGACCAAGGCCCCGAGGCACCGGTAGGACGAGAGAGGGACCGTTCGGGTCGGGAATCGCTCAATTCGCCGGCGGCAACCTCTCGTGAATCCACTCGTCCATCTCGAGCCATCGGTCGTCGAGCCAGTTCGCGGCATCGGCGAGGTCTGCGGGGATCTCTTCTCGTGAATAGCGACGGGCTTCGACGGTGATGGACATCGTGAGCGGAACATCGCCGGCGAGGTCGCGAAGTGCGCCATAGGACTCGAGCCCGGTGTGGGAGATCACGACGACGTCGACGTTCGGGCACGCTTCCAACAGCGCGGTGAACCCGCCTGGTCGCGGAGGGAGGACGTGGCGGAGCCTTTGCAGCCGCATCGCTCTCGCGGCGTCGGTCTTCGCAACGCTGACAAGTGATCGTTGCATATCCTCGGCACGGAACAGCCTGCCCTCCGGGAAGATCACGGCCACCGACGATCCATGGATTCCACGGCCCAAGTGGGCGACCTGAGCGCGGGCATCGGGTCCGTTGTCCCGGGGAATGAACACCGAGCCGAGTCGGCCGTACAGCAGGTCGAAACCCGGATCGACCAGGAGCTCGGCCATGATCACGCCGCGGACGTCAACCCCGCTGTCCAGATACAGCGCTGAGGGAAGCGGCGCATCGAAGATGCTCACGTGGCGGCAGAGGACGATCGCCGGTGTCGGAACGAGTGCGGCCCGGGACGACTCGTCCGTCGCGATCCGAAGCCCGAGGAGCCTGTCGGCCCGGCGGATCAGGACCCGGAGCGACCACCTCTGCAGGCGTTGATGGCGAGAGATGGAGGCCTTGCCGCGGAGTCGAGTCCCGAAGCCGGCCATGGCCCAGAGAACGGGCGCAAGGAGGATCTCGACACTGTCGTTGACACCGTATTGAAGGAGGAAGAGAAACGTCCGGACCCGCGGGAGCCGTAGAAGACCACGACCCACGTCCGCGACGGCCGCAACGAGAACGATGACCGGCGACAAGACGATCGCCGCACCGGTTGCCCCGAGCATGATCGGAATGGTCCGGCTGCGCCGCTGCCACTGCTGCCTTCGACTCTCCACGCGGACCGTGTTCCCCATCCCTCAATCGTGGCGCTCGTCGTCGGCATCCAGGGCCTCGTCCTCAGGTATCCGGTGTGCGACGTGCACGATCGTCCGGCGAGCGCCGTTGAGGACCTCGGGATCGGTCAGGATGGGTGGATCTTGCGACGCGAAGAACTCCGAAAACGACTCCTGGAAGCTGGGGACACCGCTCGCCGCACCACCGAGCAGCTCTTGACCACTCGGCGGGGTGGCACCCGGCCGCCCGTGCGAGTCGGTCCGCCGCGCACGCTTGCCGAGATCCAGGCCGATCTCGACCAACTGGTCGGTCTCGATTCCGTCAAAGAGCAAGTTCGCACACTGTTGGCGCTTCTCCAGGTTCGGGCTCGTCGGCGCGAACACGGCCTGGCTGAGGTGGCGATGAGCCAACATCTCGTGTTTCTGGGCAATCCGGGGACCGGCAAGACCACCGTGGCGCGCCTGCTCGCCGAGGCCTACGGGGCCATGGGGCTGCTCCGCAGAGGCCACCTCGTCGAGGTCGATCGGGCCGGACTGGTCGGCCAATACGTCGGACACACCGCCGTCAAGACGAACCGAGTGGTGAAAGAGGCTCTCGACGGTGTCCTGTTCATCGACGAGGCTTACGCCCTGGCGCCGAACAACTTCGGCGGGAACGACTTTGGTGCCGAGGCGATCGAGACGTTGCTGAAGCGCATGGAGGATCATCGCGAACGCCTGGTCGTCATCACGGCGGGGTACCCGAAGCTGATGAACAGCTTCTTGAACTCCAATCCCGGCCTTCGCTCTCGCTTCTCCCGAGAGATCGAGTTTCCCGATTACTCGACGAGCGAACTCGTTGCGATCACCGAGAAGATGGCCCGGTCCGGCGAGTTCATCCTTGCGCCCGCCGTGCACGACGCGCTCACCCTGATCTTCGAGGCCCTCGTGCGCGATGAGCGGTTCGGCAACGCGCGCATCTCGCGCAATCTCTTCGAACACGCCATCAACGCACAGGCGCTGCGCCTCACGGACAATCATCGTGTTTCGACGCTCGACTCAGCGTCCGTCGGGACGCTCGAAGCTGCCGATTTCCTCGAGGCAGCGAAACGAGTCGCCGCCCAAACCCGCAAGCGCACCACTTAGACGGTCGGGATCGACCGGATCACCTCGTGCAGCCGCGCCCGGAGTTGGTCGGCGTACGCTGCGTCGGTCTTTCCGAGTCGTATCACGACCGCGTCGCGGTCTGGGAGCACGATCGTTCGCTGACCCCGGTAACCGTGGCAGGCGAGCGCACCGTCATAGGGCCACAGCCACCAGTGCGCGCCGTAGCCGTGGCTCTCGGTATCAGGTACCGGGGTCGGTCGCCTGGCGTGGTCGACCCAGCCGGCGGGGAGCAGTTGCTTGCCGTTCCACCATCCGTCATGGAGGTAGAGCAGCCCGAATCGTGCAAAGTCGCGTGCGGTTGCATACACGAACGACGAGCCGATGAACGTTCCGGCGTCGTCGAACTTCGCGGTGGCGCTCGTCATGCCGATGGGATCGAAGAGCCGGTCCTGAATGTACGCGCGCATGAGATCTCCGTTCCCTTCTGCGACGACGGAGGCGAGGGCGCGAGAGATGATGTTGGTGTCTCCGCTGGAGTAGGACCAATGGCTTCCCGGCTCGTAGATCAAGGGTCGCGACACGGCGAACGAGGCGACGTCGGCTGCACCGCTTCCGAAGAGCATGTCGATCACGTGACTGGTTCGGTCGTCGACATAGTCCTCGACGAAGTCAAGACCGCTTCGCATGTTGAGGAGGTGTTGCCAGGTGATCGACTCCTTCTCCGTGTTCCGCCACGCTGGAACCGGGATGGGACCGTCCACGTTGACCAGACCATCTCCGACGGCGAACCCGACGAGGGCATGGGTCATGCTCTTGGCCATCGACCACGAGATCAACGTGGACTCGGCTGTGGTCTCTGGCGCGGGCCCATCTCGGAAGATGTTGGCTGAGGTGTCCGCTTGGTAGCGCTCGGCGATGATCTTGCCGTGCTGCACGACCAACACGGCCCGGGTGACGGCCACGGAGGCGTCGTCGCAAAGAGCATCCACAGCCGCGTCGACGGCGGCGTTTGATGAGCCGATCTCCCAGTCATCTCCGGGCACAGCGCGAAGCCCATGAGAGTGCTCGGCGAGTAGTGGGACATCGTCTCCGGTCGACATGCCCCCAACGTAGAGGACCCGCCCTACGTCTCGATGAACGGTTCGAGTACCTGCGGAATGGCCAGGTCCGGTGGGAGATCGGCGGCGCCGATCATGCGGTCGATCTGTTCGTGGAGGTGCCAGATGCGCCGCTCCTGGTAATTGATGCGGATCCCCTGCAGTGCGGGCGAGTCGACGGACTGCTGCATGGGGGCCATGTTCAGCATGTCTTCGTTCATGATCTGGTCGTAGACCTCGGCCCGCTTCTGCCACTTCGGCGGCATGTCGTCGCCGTCCCAGTCTTTCTTCGCGTAGTAGATCCAGTCGAGGCGTGTGGTGCGCTTGTCGATCGGCCAGAACACGTTGATCGGGAAGCCGATCGCGCCGAGGGGAATGATCACGTTCGGGAACAGGCTCACTGCGGTGCTGGTGCATCGCACCATGTCGGGCACGGTGTCGATCACCTCGAAGGGCCCTTGGTCGGTGGGTATCCAGTCATCCCACGACTTCATCCCGGAGCGCTTCACGTTCTGCTCCGAGTAGGGCGTGATCATCCGCGAATGGCCGTTCGCGTACAAACCCATTGCCGCACCGCGGTTGTCCAGGACGGACACGCCGTCATGGCTGTGGATGTGCTTGAAGTGGTACACCTCGAGGAACGCCTCGGCCGTGACCTTCCAGTTGCACGGGACCACGACGCTGCGCCGGTAGACCTCGCGCAGTGACTCGCACTGGAACGGGGCGAACATTTCGACGGACTTCCCGAGCCACTGGGCCAGCGGCATGGCGTTCAGGTCGAGGTTGACGAACACGAAGCCGGCGAAGGTCTCACAGCTGAAACGCGGCAGGCACAGCGTTTCCATCTCGAGGTCGACGAAGTCGCGCTCGTCAGGAATCGAGATGAGTCGGCCTTCGTCGATGTCGTAGGTCCACGAGTGGTACTGGCAGCGCAGGCGACGCGAGCTCCCCCTCTCTTCGCGCACGACCGGCGCCCCGCGGTGCTGACACGTGTTGGCGAAGCATCGGAAGTGACCGTCGTTGCCACGAACGATGAGCAGCGGCATTCCCAAATCGTGAAACGTGAAGTAGTCACCGGGATCGGGCGCGTCCTCGGAGCGTCCGGCGATGACCCAGCTCTTCGCGAACACATGGGTTCGCTCCAGTTCCCAGAACTCGTCGCTGGTATGGCGGGCCGCCGGGATCGGGGGGAACGGGGGGAAACCGTCCGGTGGGCCGGTGCGCTCGAACTCGTAGCGCATCTTCTCTCGGATCGCTTCGATCAGCTCGTTGTCCATGGCCACCTCGCCTGCACCCAATGCCGCTGCCGACCTGATTTGTACGCCACGACTGCGGCTGCGTGGCGGATGGAAGAAGAATTGATTCGTCGATTAGTTTGGCCCGTCGACCCGCAGATTGCGATTCCTCCGAGGACGGCCTCATGAACGCGTTCGTTGACTTCAAGCCTGCCGACATGGAGTCGGTGGAGGAGTTGCTCCGACAGGACTCCCGCCCGGTTCCGGCGCCCCTGCTGGAACACCGCCCGTCGACCCTCGGAACGGTCGACGTGGCCACTGTGGTCTACACGTCGCAGGAGATCCACGACCAGGAAGTCCAGAAGCTCTGGAAGAAGGTCTGGCAGTGGGCGTGCCGGCTCGAGGAGATCCCGAACGTCGGCGATCACGTGGTCTACGACGTGGCCCATCTCTCCGTGATCGTGGTGCGTGTCGCCCCCGGCAACGAACCCGGCTCGGTCAAAGCGTTCCACAACGTGTGCCTGCACCGGGGCACCCAGCTTCGCGTTGCCGACGGCAACGTCCCGCAGTTCCGTTGCCCGTTCCACGGATGGACGTGGAACCTCGACGGTTCCCTCGACTGGATCTCCTGCTCGTGGGACTTCCCCCAGGTCGACGAAGAGAAGTTCTCTTTGCCCGAGGTGAAGGTCGACTTCTGGGAAGGATTCGTCTTCATCAACTTCGATCTCGAGTGTGAGCCGCTGCTCGATTACCTGGAGAACCTGCCCGAGCACTTCAGGCACTTCTCCCTCGAAGATCGCTTCATCGCCATCCATGTGGAGCGGGTCATGCCGGCGAACTGGAAGGTAACGATGGGCGCTTTCATCGAGGCGTATCACTCCGTGGTCACCCACCCCCAGATCCTCCCTTACACCGGTGACGCGAACACCCAGTACGACATCTACGATCGCCATTCCCGGATGATCACCCCGTTCGCGGTTGCCTCCCCACACATCGGCGGACGGAACTACGAGCAGGTCGAGATCCTCAAGACCATCCGCAACTACCGCGGCGGCGAGGTCGACGACTTCGTGTTTCCCGAAGGCGATCGAGCCCGGCCTTATGCGGCCGAGGACGCTCGTCAGCGCATCGGCGCGATCGCCGGCGCCGACCTCTCGAACGTGTGCGATTCGCTCATGGTCGATGCCGTCGAATACTTCGTGTTCCCGAACTTCATGCCCTGGGCGGCCTACGGCTCGCCGATCCAGTACCGCTTCCGTCCCAACGGTGACGACGTGAACTCCACGATCATGACGGTGATGATGCTCATGCCCTTCAGCGGCGAACGTCCAACCGCGGCGAAGGTTCACAAGATCCCGGCCGATCGTCCGTGGAGCGATGCCCCACAGTTGGGCGGCCTCGCCGCGATCTTCGAGCAGGACACCTCGAACCTCTACCGGGTGCAGAAGGGACTGCGCGCTTCGCCGAAGGCGACAGTCACCCTCGGCGAGTATCAAGAAGCGCGCATACGGCATTTCCACCAGACCATCGACGCCTACCTCGCGGAGTAGCGGCGCTCGTCCTCCGCAACGAAATGCACTCGTGGGTTGACACAACGACTGAGTGGGAGAGACTTGGTGATGGACCTCGACGCCGCACTCGCCTATGCCGCAACCAAGAAGCACGGCGTGCTCATCACCCTTCGGGCCGATGGCCGTCCGCAGTCATCGGATGTTGCGTTCCTCGTTCGTGACGGCACATTCGTGATCTCGCTTACCGACACGCGGGCCAAGACGCACAACATGCGCCGTGATCCTCGGGTCGTGCTCCATCTCACCGATCCGTCGACGTGGACCTATCTGTCCTTCGACGGCATCGTGTCGCTGTCGCCCGTCGCGATGACTCCAGATGACGTGACCAACGATGCCCTGGTCGACTACTACGAGCGTGTTGCCAAGCAGGCCCATCCCGACTGGGACGAATACCGTCGAGCGATGGTCGCCGAGCGACGGCTGCTCGCCACCGTCACGCCGACCGCCGTGGTGGGACAGATCCACTGACGCCGGCCGGGCGGCCCATTCGGTTGTCAAGGAACTGCTCGGGGAGTGCGTACGTTCGGAAAGCTCAGTCGGCGGTTGAACCGATGACCCAGGTGCCGTCGTCGAGTTCGATCAAGGTGATGCCGTGGAGATGGACGTGCGCGTGGTGGGGCCCGCAGAGGAACCCTTCGTTTTCGAGGTCGGTCGGTCCTCCGCGTTCGTATTCGTGGAGGTGGTGAACGTCCGATCGTTGCGCCGGTGTGTCGCACCCCGGATAGATACATCTCGGTTGGAGGAGCATCAGAGCGAGTCTCTGGAGCGGTGAAGCGAAGCGCCGATTGCGCCCGAACTGCATCGTGGCTCGATTCGTTCCGTCGCGAATCGCTGCGTAGAGATCGGCCCGAGCCATCACTTCGAGTGCCTTCTCGACCGGGATGGGGATGTCGGGAGCAATGGTCGCGGTCAAGGTTTCGGCTTCGACGTGGACGATCAACGCCGGCTTGCCCGAAGCGGTTGTCTTTCCCCGCATCCAATCGACGAACGCGTCGGCGAGGCGCCGATTGCGGGGTTCGTCTTCATGCGCACCCAAGGTCTCGGCGCGATCGGGGTGAGCGGTTCGCCACGCCTGGTCGCAGAGTTCATTGAGGGTGTTGCGGAACTCATGACCTTCGGTCGGCGGCAGCACGATGGTTGCTCCGATGCAGCCGTTGGCCTTCTCGAAGAACGTGACGGATCGATCGGGTGTGTTGTTCGTCGGCAAGTGACTTTGACTCGGCCTTGACCCGGTGGCGAGCGACGACCCTCGTGAACTCGTCGACCGACAGACCACGCGCCAGCGGCAGAAGTTCGGCCGCCATTTCCGGCTTCAGGTAGGCAAGGGGACGCAGGTGGCCAGCCGACACGATCCCGCACGACAATTGGTCAGCAGCGTCGTGATGCTCGTGGGCGACCTTGGCCACGGCGGTCATCTCTCGCGCCAGCGCTGCTGAGACCCCCGTTGCCCGGGTGATGGCGGCGGCGGTGTCTCGACCAGCGTCGAGTTGACGAACAAGCACGGCGGTCACGGCGGCGAGGGACCGCCGAACCTGTTCGAGTGCGGCGAGTCCGGCTTCGGCCTGAGCGGGTGACCATTCCGCGACGTCGGCAGTATCGAAGCGGACCCCGGCCCACTCGCCGAGCGTCGCGTCGCACGCGGTGCCGAGGCGAGACACGAAGGCGTCGCCGAGCGCAAGGGATGTGTGCCCTTGGTCGAAACGCGTGGCCGCGTCCATGAGATTAAGTATACGACTACATATGTTCGCTGTCAAGAACAAACGTTCGCTTTTCTCCGACTTCGAACGTGAATTCCCGCCCAAGGTCCTCGCTTGGGCGGAAAAGTACCTGGGCGGTTAGTTTCGGCGACATCGATTGACGAGACCCCACCCGAGGAGTGCGAGAACCGTGAGTGCGAGCCACTGTCCTGCTGTGAGCGAGGTTGACTTCTTCGATCGCAGGGTGAACGACTGTCCCTATCCGGCATACGAAACCCTGCGGCGGGATGCGCCGGTGTGGCGCGATCCGAAGACCGGTATGTTCGTCTTCACCCGCTACGAGGACATCAAGATGATCCTCCTCGACACGGAACGCTTCTCCAACGTTCGGATGACACGGCGGCCGGGGCTGATGGGGGAGAAGGTGCTCGAGCTCTACCGCGAGAAGGGCTGGGTGCCGGCGCCCACGCTCGCCGGACGTGATGACCCGAACCACAAGGAGATGCGGACGCTGTTCAACCATGCGTACCGGCCGAACCGCATCAAGACCCTCGAACCGCTCATCGACTCCTTCTCGCATCAGCTCATCGACGCGTTCATCGATGAGGGCCGTTGCGATTTCGTGGCAGCGTTCGCCGTGCCGCTTCCGCTACAGGTGATCGCCGTGCAGGTCGGGGCGAACCTTGACGACATCTGGCGGATCAAGGCGTGGACCGACGCGTGGGTGCAACGCCTCGGGATGATGCAGACGCCTGAGGAGGTCATCTGGTCGACGGAGATGGAGATCGAGGCCCAGCACTACTTCCAGCCGATCTTCGAGCGCCTGCGCGCCGAACCGAACGACACGCTGCTCTCCGATCTCGTCAACACCGTCATCCCCGAGTGGGGTCGGCCGCTGACCGACGAAGAGCTGCACGCCGAGATGATGGCCGACACCTTCGTCGGAGGGTCGGAGACGACGACGAACGCGTTGTCGGGCGGTGTCAGGCTTCTCATTGAGCACCCGGCCGAGTGGGCGCGGCTGAAGAGCGACCCGGCGAAGTACCTGCCGGTGCTCGTTGAGGAAGTCCTCCGGCTGGAAAGTCCGGTGCAGGCGCTATTCCGCAACGCGACCGTCGACATGACGATGCACGGTGTCGACATCCCCGCCGGGTCGATGGTGAGCATCCGTTACGCGTCTGCCAACCGGGACGAGACGATGTTCGGCGACGCTGCTGAGTTCCGTCTCGATCGTTCCGACGGTCGCACTCACCTCGCGTTCGGCCACGGTGTTCATCACTGTCTAGGGGCGCCGCTCGCGCGCCGGGAGCTCCTCCATGGCTTCCGGGCGATCGTGGAGCGCATCGACGAGCTGTGGTTCATCGAAGGGGCCAACGACTTCGCCATCGCGCCGAACTACTCGCTACGCGCGCTGAAGAACCTCCACATCGGAGTCCGAGCGGTCTAGCCGGTCCGCTCGAGCTTGAGGAATCGCTCCGCCCGCTCATCGTCACTACCGAGATAGCGGGTGAGTACACCGATCACGCGGTCAACGTCGAGTGTCTGCATCTCGATCATCGCCTCGATGTCTGCCCAGTCCCTCGTTCGATTGAAGAACGCTTTGAACACGGCAAGGTCGGTGCACGAGAGGAATGGCACGTCCGCTCCATTGAACGCGTGGTCCTGCGCTCGCACGGCGGCTTGGGCGTGGAAGTCGGTGGTGTTCAAGAAGACGTCGATCGGGGTCGTGTCCCACCAAAGACGCACCTGACCGTCTCGCTCCAGTTCGGTTTGCTGTTCCGTCGTCCAAACGATGCCTTTAGGGAGCGCTTCGAGCACCGCATCGGTTGCTGCAGGTTCGACGAAGACGTTCACGTCGATGTCGATGGTGCCTCGGGCCTGCTCGGTGCACCAGGCCAGTGCAAGGGCCCCGCCGAACGCATGCGGGATGTTCTGGTCGGTGAGCGCTCGGCTGATCCTCACGATCTTGTCGACGATCGTGGTCACGGCCGCCGCCCCGCCGCGGCGGCGAAACGCGGATAGCGAAGCTTGGAAGCATGTCGGGCCGGAAACGCCGCGGCGAGTTCGAGGGCGTCGACCAATTCCGCCCCGCGCTCCTCGTCGTTCGCCGAGACCTTGGGGACCAACGTCGACTCCACACGAAACCCCGCTGCGCTGATCACCCGGTTGGCTGTCTCCACCGACGGGTGGGCCCGTCGGTGCTCGTATGCCGAAATGGTGGCGTGCGACGTCGCGGCTCGTTCCCCGAGTTGACGGAGGGTCAACCCTGATCGCTGGCGGGCGGTGAGGATGACTCGATCGGCCTGCATGGACACATGGTATCGAATCGGATACCAACACGCAATCACGAGTGGAGGTCCACTTGGGGGGCGAGCCCGCAACGTGACACTGTGACGTCATGAAATTCGGACTTGCCTTTGCCAGCAGCGTCGGCATCGAAGGAAACGACGCGCTCGAACTCTGCCGCCAGGCAGAAGCCCTCGGCTTCGATTCGGTGTGGGGCGGCGAGCACGTCATCCTGCCGACCACGATCGACTCGAAGTACCCGTACACCGCCGATGGGAAGATTCCGGCGCTGCCCGACACCCCGATCCCCGACCCGCTGATCTGGCTGGCGTTCGTGGCGGCGGCCGCGCCGACGCTGCGCCTCGGCACGTGCATCCTGATCGTGCCCCAGCGCAATCCCCTCGTTCTGGCGAAGGAGATCGCCACACTCGATCGGTTGTCGGGTGGGCGGGTCGAGCTCGGCATCGGCGTCGGATGGATGCGGGAAGAGTTCGATTCTCTCGGCGTGCCATGGGATCGTCGTGGCGCCCGCAACGACGAGTACATCGCCGCGATGCAGGCACTCTGGGCTGGACCGCACGCCGAGTTCCACGGCGAGTTCGTCGACTTCCCACCGGCCACCTGCAGCCCGCGCCCGGTGCAGAAGAAGATCCCGATCCATGTCGGTGGCGACACCCCGGTTGCTCTGCGCCGGGCGGTTCGCATCGCCGACGGGTACTTCCCCGGCGAGGGCGACGCAACGCGCCTCCAAACACTCATCGGCGAACTCCACGCAACGGCGAAGCAGCATGGCCGAGACCCGAAGGAGATCGAGATCAACGCGATCTTCGCCGGCTTTGCCGATCCGGCCGGTTCTGCGGAACGCTTCCGGGAGATCGGCGTCGACCGCGCCATGGTCCCGGCGTTCGCGTTCGCTGGCCCCGGGGGCACCGATCGTCTCGCTGCGTTCGCCGAGACGGTCATGCCCCGCGTGAGGTGACCCGGCTGGCGTGATCGTTCTACGCTTGCGCGATGCCGTCACCGAAGCGAGTCGATCTCGACGACTACTACGCCCAACTGCCCGCGTACGCCGTGCCTCATCTCACCGCATTGCGCGAGCTGTGCCGCAAGGGCCTCCCGAAAGCGGTCGAAGCGCTGCAATGGAACAACCCGACTTATCTGCAGGACGGTGTCCGCCTGTTGATGCTCCAGTCGTACAAGCAGCACTGCTCGCTGCGCTTTCCGACCCGGCAGTTCGCGTCGCAACGCGAGGCTGTGGAGGCCGCGGGATATGAAGCAGGCGAGGGATTCATCAAGCTTCCCTACGAGCAGGAACTCCCGACGGCTCTGCTCAAGAAGCTGATCAAGGCCCGGCTCGACGAGTACAACGCGACCGGCGCCGGTTGGTAACTGCGGTGCGACGCGTCGGCGCATTGGTCTGCGTCCTAGTGCTCGCCGGATGCGCGTCGAGTCCGCGCGAGATGTCGTCGGAAGCGACGGTGGAGCTGACTGTTGCCGCCACGGAGCTGGCGTCGCCAACGATCGTCTCGATCACGACTCGTGCCGCGGACGCGGAACGGACGTACCTCGAAGCCCTCCAACGAGACGTACGGTTCGAGGCGCGTGACGGGTGTCTGTATGTCGGCGATGATCAGACGGTTTGGTTCTTCGGGACGACGGTCCGTCCAAAGCCAGGCTCGACCGAGTTCGAGGTGTTCGACGCCGAAGATCGCAAGCTTGCAGAAACGGGAACGACCGTCTACTGGGGTGGCGGCGAGGTGAATGCGAGTGAGGCCGCCAAATACGGCTTTGTCGAGAAGCTGTCAATCAGTCCTGAGTGTGCCCAACGAGCTGTCAACTTCTGGCTCGTCGGCAAGATCGGGGAGCCGATGTTCGCATCGTCGAACTGACACGCCGGGATTGTGTGGCGCCAACCAGCTACGCAACTGTTGCGGCGAATTACACCACCGCGGGTTGGCGGACCTTTGCCAATCGCACGGGGATGGCGCTGAGCACGACCATGCCGTTGACGGGGTCGTAGCCGTCGCTGGTGGAGGTGAGACGTGAGGTGGTGGTGCCGATGTCGCGGACCTTCTCGTCGGTCAGACCGGCGCCCCACGAATGGGCCATGGACACCACGCCACGACGCACATCGGGTGCGGGCATCGCTACACCGATGACGGACGCTCGAGCCGATGTGATCTCGACGAGGTCGTCCTCGGCCAGCCCGAGGTCGTGCATGTCGTCGGGATGCATGTACGCATAGTTCGTCGTCCCGGCCGACTTGCGTAGCGCGCTGAGCTCGGTGCCGAGGGAGTTGAGGACGGCCTTGAGGCGTCGACTAATCAGACGGAAGGGGAACGCCGTGTCGCGAACACCGTGGAACATCTCGATCGTGGGCGCCTCGGCGTGCACGGCGTCGAGTTCGGCCATCAGGTCGTCGGGGGCAAGGGTGAAATGGCTATGTGAGCCCTCATCCGGGGGCTGGACGACCATCGCCCGATCTTCGTGGACCACGCCGAGGTTGGCCCGGACCTCGTCGAGGGGCATGCGCGAGTTTGCGTATGCGAGGTCGATCACCTCATCGTCGGTGGGCTTACGATCGAGAGGGATCTCGCCGCCGGGCAGAGGAATCGGCGAACCGAGTCGGCGGGAGAGCTCCCAGAACACCTCCCACTCGTTGTGCACGTCGTCGTTGGCCTCAATGGTGACCGGGGAGTAGTTCGTGTAAGGCGCACGGAACCAGCGGTCCATGAGGTGGGGGATGTCGGCGCGCTCGAGGGAGAGCTTGGGAGCGATCACGTAGTGGGCGAGGTCGGCGGTCGCCGTCACTCGGTGATCGAGCACCACGAGCAGGTCCAGGCTGCGAAGGGCTTCGAGGGTGAGCTCCTGATCCGGCCATGCGACCGCCGGATTCCCACCGCTGACAATCAGCGCGCGAACCTTTCCGTCGCCCTCTTCGAGGATCTCCTCGGCCAGTGTCGCCGTGGGCATTTCGCCGCGATAACCCCGCAGGTTGCGGATCCGCGACAGCGCTCCGGTCGCGGGTGGACTCGCGGGAATGACCTGGGCGCGATGCGGCGTCTCGGGATAGAGGAACCAGCCGCTCTCGAGACGGTCACCGGTGCGATTGACGCGTCCGAGGATGGTGTTCAGGACGATGACGAGATGTTGCGCGAGGCTGCTGTGCGGGGCCATGTTCGGACCGGTCCCGGTCCCAGCGGTTCCGCGGGTTCCACCGGCGAACATCCGGACTGCCCGGAGGAAGTCGTCGACCTTGATCTCGCACCGAGCGGCGACGTAGTCCGGTGTGAATGCGGCGACATGCGCGGCGAGTGGTCCGAGATCGCCGACCCACTCGTCACAGAACTCGTGATCGATCAGGTCCTCGGTGAGAACCACGTTGATCATCCCCGCCATCAGGCTTGGGTCTTCTCCCGGGCGCACTTGGAGATGGACGTCGGCGAACCCGGCAAGCTCGGTCTTGCGGGGATCGACCACGATGAGCTTGAGACCGCGCTTCTTCGCCGCCCGCATGACCACGAACGGATCGGTTCCCTGCAGGCCACCGACCGGGCCGTAGCTCGAGACCATCGGGTTGTAGCCGATGGCCATCAACACGTCGGCATCGGCGAAGCCGTGATAGCCCGCCTCCCACACACCGGTGCGAAACGGGGCGGTCGTCTTCGCCGGCTGGTCGATGGTTACCGATGTGTAGAAAGACGTTGAACCGAAGCCTGCGTGCCACGCCCGTGCGACGGGCACCGCGACCGAGTTCTGGTAGCCGCCCGTCCCGGTATAGCTGGCGACTGCCCGGGGTCCGTAGGTGTCGATGATGGATCGCAGCTTGGCGGCGATCTCGTCGAACGCGGTGGCGCTGTCGATGTGTTCGAGGCGGCCGTCGTCGGTCCGCCGGAGCGGTCCGCGCAAACGGGCCGGATGATGCATCTGCTCAGGGAGCTGACGGCCCTTGATGCAGGTGTACCCCTTGAACAGAGGGTCCTCGGGAACGCCGCGAACGGCGACGACGCGACCACCCGGAAGCGCCGCGTCGTCCAGCTCGACATCGACGTCGATCGGACAGGAGGCGTGGCACACGCGGCAGAATGAACGGCGGGTCTCGATCATCGGTGGTCGCTCCCTTCGAGGCCGAACCCGGCCTGGGCGACCCAAAACTAACTCAGCGGGTACTTTCCGGCGAGGTCGCGGGAGCAGCGTTGTGAAGAAAACTAACTCTCCGAGTAGTTTTCCTCCGGTCGCCCTGTCGAAGGGAGACCCGCGCGCCTTCCAGGAGACACCGAATGACCGACCGCTGGATCACCGACTGGGCACCGAGTGTGCGTTGGCCGCACTACACCCGGGCCAACGCCGGGGAGGTGCTGCCGACCCCGGCAAGCCCCCTCGGTCAGCAGTTCACCTGGGACAACGGCATCGTCCCCGGATGGCGCGACGGGTACGTGATCGGCGGGTGCACCAAGGCCGAGGAGTACACCGACTCGCCCCCGGCCACCGTCGGCTTCTTCGGCGGGTACATGTACATCAACCTGTCGAACGTCCGTATGCAGGCCGTGCGCAATCCGGCCCTCACGGTCGAACAACTCGACCTCGCGTTCTTCGGTGACCACCCCGACACACCGAAGTACGTTCCGCACCCTGACGACGACAGGCCCGACTTCGCGCCGTATGTACTCGAACGCATGGGTTGGGTCATGTCGACGACCAACTGGCCGGAGATCGACGAAGAGCGCGAGATGACGATTGCGCTCGCGGCCAATCGTCCCGATCTCTCGTCGCTCAGCGACGCCGAGATCGTGGCGTACGCGCGCTCGACCCAGCCGCTGCTGCGCAAGCTGTTCGAGAGCCACACCGTGTCGTCGGGCTCCTCGGGCATCGCCCCCGGCATCCTGGCCGCCATTGGCCAGGCGATCGGCGACGACTCGATCCCGATGAAGATCCTCGCCGGCATCGGTGAGGTCGACTCGGCCGAGCCGAGCTACGCGATGTGGGAACTCTCTCGCATGGTCCGGAAGTCGCCCGACCTCACGGCGATGTTCGACGCGGGAGTCCCCGGCCTCGTGGCACGTCTCGAGGCGGCGGCCGAAGGAGGGTCAGCCGACGCCGGCGCGTTCCTTGCTGCGGGCGTCGAGTTCCTGGCAAAGTACGGCTCCCGCGGCCCCAACGAGTGGGAAATCAGCGCCCATACGTGGGGGACCGACCCGGAGATCGCTGTTGCGGCGATCGACCGCATCCGCTTCCAGACGGATGAAGAGTCTCCTCGGGCCCGCAACGCCGCGAAGGTTGCGGAACGCGAGGCCACCATCGCCGACGTGCGGGCCAAGCTCGCCGCCATCGGCAACGACGAGCTCACCGGCACGTTCGAGGCCGGGCTCATCGCCGGCAGTCAGATGAGCTTCCGCGAGCGGACGAAGACGAACATCATCCGCACCGTCCACGAAGGTCGCCTCGCGTTCCGGGAGCTCGGGCGCCGTCACGCCGAGGCCGGCAACCTTGTCGACCCCGAGCACATCTTCATGCTTCTCGATGCCGAGCTCGAGTCGTTCGTGGCCAACCCCGCGTCGATGAAACAGATCCTCGCCGACCGCGCTGGCGAGTGGCAGAAGCTGTGGGAGCTCGAGCCGCCGTTCTTCATCGTCGACGGCAAGGTGCCGCCTCTCTCGAGTTGGAAGAAGAAGGGTGTTTCCGATGCCGCCAAAGCGGGCGTCGGCGATGTGCTCACCGGCGTCGCCGGTTGCTCAGGCGTGGTCCGCGGGCGAGCGAGGGTGATCCTCGACCCGTCCGATCCGGGTGCGCTCGAACCCGGCGACATCCTCGTCGCCCCGCTGACCGATCCGGCGTGGACGCCGCTGTTCATGGCCGCGGGCGGCGTGGTCGTCAACGTCGGCGGACAGATCAGCCACGCCATCATCGTGTGCAGGGAACTGGGTCTTCCGTGCGTCGTCTCGGTGACCGACGCAACCAATCGGATCGTCGACGGATCGCTCATCGAAGTGAACGGCACCACCGGCCAGGTCACCATCGTGGAACTGCCGTGACAACCCTCAAACCGTTCCGTTTCGGATTGCAGAGCTTCAATGCCGAGTCGGCCGCCGACTGGCGAAATCAGGCCCGCCAGGCCGAGGCGCTCGGGTACTCGACGCTGCACCTGTCCGATCACATCCTCGGTCCCGGCCCGGCGCTCAAGGCGACGAACCACCCGGTGCAGAACCTTGCCTCGATTCCGGCGATGGCCGTGGCGGCCGAGGCCACGTCGACCATCGGCATCGGTTGTCGGGTGTTCTGCGCGGACTTCCACAATCCGGTGATCCTGGCCAAGGACCTCGCCACGCTTGACATGTTCTCCGACGGCCGTCTCGAACTCGGGATCGGAGCCGGCTGGCTGCAGGGTGAGTACGAGGCGATCGGCGTGCCGTTCGATCCGCCCGGTGTGCGGATCGACCGCATGATCGAGACGATTGCCGTGCTGCGCGCCTGCTTCGATGACGGTGAGGTGAACGTGCAGGGCACCCACGTGCACGCGGTCGGTTTCGAGGCACTGCCGAAGCCGGTGCGCCGCGAGGGCCGCTCCCGACCGCCGTTGATGATCGGTGGCGGTGCGCGTCGCGTCCTCGGAGTGGCCGGACGCGAAGCTGACATCGTCAGTCTCAACTTCGACAATGTGTCCGGCAAGATCGGACCCGCCGGTGTGGGCTCGTCCACGGCGGAGATCACCGCCGAGAAGATCGAGTGGATCAAGGCCGGAGCCGGCGATCGCTTCGACGCCCTGGAGTTGGAGATCGGCGCCTACTTCACGGTCGTCACTCCGGCCCGCGAGCAGACGCTCGAGAAGATGGCGCCGATGTTCGCCCTCACCCCCGAGCAATTCGGCGAGCATCCGCACGCATTGATCGGCTCGGTCGATTCGATATGTGAGCAGATCATCGAACGACGCGAGCGCTACGGCATCAGCTACATCACCGTGAACCGTTCGAACCTCGAAGCATTCGCACCCGTCGTCGCCCGGCTCGCCGGGCAGTAGTCCTCGCCATCAATACCGCAAAGGAAAGCCCATGAAGGTCGGTATCAACCTCCCCGCGCAGTTCCCCTTCGCCAGCACCGAGCAGATGCTGCCGATGTACGAGCAGATGGGAGCCGACTCGTACTGGGCCCCCGATCACATCCTCGGCGTGTTCCACCCCGGGCTGTGGGCCGACACTCCGCTCTCGGCCCTGGCTGCTGATCCCGACGCGTTCTACGACCCCTTCTGCTACGGCGCGGTCGCCGGTCG
>JANMYF010000317.1:0-26722 GCA_031381685.1 Acidimicrobiia bacterium | reverse complement strand
CGACGGCGACGGCGACGACGCGCAAGTCTGCGTCGACGAGAGCGGTGAACGCGTTGGTGCGGCCTGGGTTCGCCGGATGACCGCCGCAGATCCCGGTTACGGCTACGTGAGCGATGAGATTCCCGAAGTCGGAATGGCAGTTGAGGAGAGCTGGCGAGGGCAAGGCATCGGGCGCCGGCTCCTCTAGATTCTGCTCGACCGGCACCCTCGCATGAGCCTCAGTGTCGACGATGAGAATGTCGGCGCCGTGGGTCTCTACCGTTCGATCGGTTTCGTTCCGGTCGAATCCGTCGGGGGGTCGACAACGATGGTCATCGGCATGGCATAGCGGCTCCGTGAGCGGGCTCCGGCACCCACGAGCGGGCCAAGTTGCCGATCCGCCTACCATCGCGCGTGCGTCGCCCCCTTGACCAGCGATCGCGGGTCGCCCAATCCGAGTCTACGGTGCAGGCCGAGATGGAAACGAGAACGAGTTCCAAGGAAGAATTACGCGCGCTTATTACATCCTTGCTCGACCGGCGGCCGCCCGTCGACACCCGGGAACGGGAGTCGGTGAGTCGATTCCTTTCCGAGCTCGAATGTCTGGAAGATCCGTGTTCCGAGGCCGCGGACATGACACACGTGACGGCCTCGGCTCTCGTGGTGAGCTCACGCGGGTTGATTCTTCACCGGCACAAGCGGCTGGGCATCTGGCTGCAACCGGGCGGCCACATCGACCCGGGTGAATCTGCCGCTGACGCATCGCTGCGGGAATGCCTGGAGGAGACCGGGCTGCCGGCCGAGCATTTTGCGGGCGAGCCGATGTTGGTCCACGTCGACACCCACGACGGCCCCCGCGGTCATTACCACCTCGATCTCCGCTTTCTGCTGGCGGCGCCCGACATCGATCCGAACCCGCCGGTAGGTGAGAGTCCCGACGTGAGGTGGTTCACCTGGGATGAACTCCGAGAACACCGCGAACCGGGCATGGCCGGAGCGATCGCTGCCATGCGTGGATTCATCCTCCGACCCGCCATCTCGAGCGACGTGTCAAACATCGCGGAAGTCTTCCTCCGGTCATTTCGCTACGCGTACCGCAACGGCAACGTGCGACTCGCCCATCCAGACGAGGATGTCCGTCGGTGGGTTCGTGAGGAGTTGCTTCCCGTTTCAGATGTCACCGTCGCTGTTTCCTCCGGCATGGTGATCGGCTACGTCGCCACGAAGCCGGGATGGGTCGAACACCTCTATGTCGACCCGGCGTGGATCGGCCGGGGCGTCGGCTCGTCGCTGCTGGCGACAGCACGCGAACGCCTCCGAGGCGGCTGCGATCTCTGGACCTTCCAGGAGAACGCCCGAGCACGAGCCTTCTATGAAGCGCACGGATTCGTCGCGGTCGGGTACACCGACGGCGACAACCAGGAGCAACAACCCGACGTGCGATACCGCTGGCAGCCTGGGGATCTCAGCTGACCGTCTCTCCGGAACAACGCCCGCTTCACGAGCTTGAACGAGTGTTGCCCTGACCAACTACCGGCCACGATTCTCGTTCCGAAACCAGGGGATCCCCTGGTGTATCGGCGGTTTCCGGGGCCCAAGCTGGTGGGGTCCACTCGGGACTTGGAGGGAACAGCCATGAAGATCCAGCGCACGATCGCCGTCCTGCTCACCATCGGCGCAATTGGGGCCGGGAGCGCAGGGCCTGCCGACGCCGCCACGAAACGAAAGGCCCCGAAGCCAGCCGCTACCTGCACGATCGCGAAACTCGACAGTGCGACGGCCACGCACACCGCCACGGTGACCGCGACCGGCGTCACCGCTACCGATGACTGGGAGACGGTCTCGATGCTGTGCAACAACGAGAACGTCACCGGCAAGGTCCGGGCGGCGACGCAGCTCAAACTCGTCGGCGCCAAGGAAGCAGCGAACAAGACCTCAGGGAGGGTCACCGGCAAGGTGACTCTCAACTACAGCTTCGGTTCGACCCAGACCGGGTCCGTGATTCTGACCCCGAAGAACGGGACCTACTCGTGCGCCGACACGCTCTGCACCATCAACGCCAGTCTGATCAAGCCGGGCAAGCCCAACTCCATCATCGCTGTCCTCATCGGTGTCGTGGACACCCGGCAGCAGACATCCGGGTTCGTTTCGAAAATCGAGTTCTCTCAGTGATCCTGATCGGTCGCGGCAAGGACGTGACGAGATGGGTCCCCGCAGTGGTCATCCGCGTCCCAATCACGGGAAGACTCCTTCGCCCTTCGCCGGTTGGATGATGCGGCTCTCGGTGATGATCGCCGTGACGAGGTCGGCAGGGGTCACGTCGAAGGCCGGGTTCCATGCGCGTGCCCCGTCGGGTGCAGTTCGTATGCCTGCATAGGACAACACTTCGTCGGCGGCGCGCTCCTCGATCTCGATGGCGTTCCCATCGGGCGTGGCCGGGTCGAGGGTGGATTCCGGCGCGGCCACGATGAACGGGATCCCCGCTCGTGCCGCCGCGAGCGCGAGGGGGTACGAGCCGACCTTGTTGCACACGTCGCCGTTGGCGGCGACCCGATCGGCTCCGATGATCACGCAGTCGACGAGGCCGAGCCTGATGGCTGATGCGCCCGCGCTGTCGAGCGTGATCCGGTAGTCGATGCCCATGGCGGCGAGCTCATAGGCCGTGAGCCGGGCACCTTGGAGCAGAGGTCGGGTCTCGTCGGCCATGACCGATTCGAGTCGGCCCGATTCGTGAAGCGCGCGTACGATCCCGAGTGCGGTACCCCAACTCACACATGCCAACCCGCCGGCGTTGCAATGGGTGTGCACCCGGACTTTCTCCAACCCGGTCACCTCCGTCACGAAAGCGGCGCCGCGGCGGCCTAGGGCCTCCTGCGTTCGCACGTCCTCTTCGAGGATCTCGACCGCTGACGCGATGACGGCGGCGGAACCGGCGTCGATTGCCGGCCGAATTCGGGCCACGGCCCACGAGAGGTTCACCGCAGTCGGCCGGGCGATCGCGAGCGCGTCGGCATCGGCGTGCACCCGGGAACGGTCGGCATCGCCCCGAGCGTCGGCAGCGAGGCTGGCGATCGCCACGCCGAGTGCCCCGGCCACACCGATGGCCGGAGCCCCTCGCACGGCGAGGCGCTTGATGGCATCGATCATGGCGTCGACGGTGTCGATCCGGGTGAGCACCAACGCGCCAGGGAGGTGGGTCTGGTCGATGATGACGGCGTGGTCAGCCAACCAGTCGATGGTGCGGGGGAGCGCAGCGGTCATGAGATCCATTGTGGTGGAACTCTCATGTGCGGCTCGTACAGTGGCCGCGTGGCCAGGAAGCCCACCAGACGAGTCCTCGCCGCAGCGTTCGGCGTGGCCTTCGCTCTCGCCGCCCCGTGGGGTGGTGCTGCGAACGCGGCCAAAGCGTCGACGCCGCCTCCGAACCCGTTTCGAACGGGTCGCACACTTGTCATCCCCCATGGGGGTGGCGACGGGCTCTACCCCGAGAACACGCTGTACGCCTACGAGAGAACCATGGCGATGGGTGCCGACGTGATCGACGTCGACGTCCGCATGACCAAGGACGGTGTTTTCGTTGCGTTCCACGATCCGACCACCACGCGGATTACCGGCCAGACGCGAACGGTCAAGGCGACGACGTTCGCCGAAGTCGCCAAGCTCGACGCCGGATGGTCGTTCACCAAAGGGAATACCAATCCGTTCCGCAACAAAGGCATCGGAATTCCATCGCTCGAGTCGATCCTGAAGCGGTTCCCCGAGGCTCTCCTCTCACTCGATCTGAAGGACGAGTCGACCGACGTGAATGCGCCCCTGTGCTCGTTGCTCACCAGGTTCGGGCGCACGAACGATGTGTTCGTCGGATCGAACAGCGACGAACAGATCCTGCAGTTCCGCAAGCAGTGTCCCGGGGTTCGCACGAGCGCCACCATGGTTGACGTGTATGCGTCGCGTGATGCCCGGGCGAACAACGACGCCAACTTCGTCCCCAAAGTCTCTGTCGACCAGCCGCCGTACCGAATGGGGGGTCGAACGCTCGTCGACAAAGCGTCACTCGACTGGGCCCACGCCCACGGGATTGCCATCCTCACGTGGGTGGTCAACGACCCGAAGTCGCTCCAGCACCTTGTCGATATCGGCGTCGACGGTATCTACACGTCCTACCCCGACCGACTCCTCAAGATCCTCGAACGATCGCCTGCGCAGAAGTCGCCGTAGGCGACGATGGATTCGGGAAGCCAACCGGGTAGGGTCGCCCCGGTGATCCTCGGCGGGCTTCGATGCGGTCCGCTCCCTGCCCGAACCGTGATCGGCGGCGCTCTCAGCCCACGTGTCGTGGGCGACCGGTGGCCCCGCACGTGAGGCATCGGGCCTGTCGACGACGCCGTAGTTCGCGAGCTTCGCTCAGTGCCAGTAGCGCCGCCGGTGCCACAACCAGACTGAGCAACCCGCGGCTGCCGCGCAGCGCCCACAGGAGCGTGCCGAGTTTCGGAACACCCCACTGCACGATTCCACGGACCTCACGGGCCGGTACGGGTGAGGGGTCGTCGGCATCGTTGGCGTCGCCTCGGGTGATGAAGCGCCGGGTCCCGTCGGGGTCCGCCACGACGACTCTCACGCGATGTGTGACCAGCTTTCGATTCAGCCACGGTGCGGTGAACAGCAATGCGTCGCCGGGCCGTACCTCGGACGACACGCTGGGTTCGGTGATCAAGAGCGTGCCCGTGCGGTAGGTGGGCGCCATGGAGTTGGACCGCACGACCTGCAGTTGCCATCCGTTCAACCACACGGTGGTGAGCAACATGGCCGCGGGAAGGAGCACGGCGACGGTGAACACCATCGAGGGAATGGCCATCGGTCGAAGAATCGTCCGCTTGCCTGCCCTCGCCAGTCGGCTCACCGAGGCATAGGTCGGTACGGGAAACGAGAGAGTCATGCGGTGAGGAATTCAAACTGCCATCGAACCGAATCGGTCTGGTCCGCCGGCGTCAGCGGACTGCCGTTCGACACGATGATCGAGTAGTCGCACGCCAGGTTCGACCCGAGTGTGGCGGTGGTGGAATACACGCGGGTACCGGCGACGGAAGGCGTGCCGGTGATTTGGTCGAATGCCGGACACCCCGCCGTCGTCGCCGTGGGAGCGCCGAAGTTGGTCTTGGCGGACAGCCGATCGACCGTGCACCCCTGGGCGTCGACGACGTCTTCGCCGGGCGAGCAGGCATCGTCGGTGAAGGCCAACGACCCGGGAAGCACCCGTAACTGCAGACGGGTGGCGGTGGTACCGATGTTGCGGATGCACACCTTGTTGGCGCTGCTGAACGAGGCGGTCGTGATGCCGACGAGGGTCACGACAGGAGTGTTGAGGTTCTCCTGCCAGGCGGCGCACCCGTCGGCCCCCAACTGCAGGTCAACATTCACGACCACCGGGAACACACCGGTCTGGACGAGTTCCTTCTCGTCGACTCCGGTCTTGGCCGAGTCGGTGGTCGGGGCGAGCACGCCGGTGGCCGACACGGCCGACACGATGCCGCCGAGGGTGATGATGCTCACGAGCAATGCTCGACGAAGTGACGTGTTCATGATCAGACCACATCGATCTGAAAGCGCCATTCGAGGACATCGGTCTGTGCCTCGTATGGGATGTTCGTGGTCTCCAACCTGATGGCGTAGACGCAATCGGTTGCCACAGGGAGATTACCGGCCGATCCGAAACGATTCGTCCCTGGGTTGACGCCGCGAGCGATGAGCGCCGATCCTGACGCGGGAGGAGACAGATTCGGACAGGCAGCAGGAGACCCTGCGTCCTTCGTAACGGAAAGATTCGCCGAGAGCTGCGAGAGCCCACAGCCGAGGCCCTCGTCCGTACTGCAGGTGGGGTCTGATGCGACGACGTCGACGGTGTCGAGTCGGAACGGCTTGGCCGTTGCCCCGACATTCTTCACGCACAACAGCTCGGTCCGATCGAACGCTCGGGCGCTTCCACTGTTGATACTGAACATTCCGGTGGTGAGGTCATCGGAGTAGACCCCACAGACGCCGTTGGCACCGGGTCGGGCGAGCTTCAGGTCCACTTGGAGGGGGAAGACGCCCGTCTCGGCCCGTTCCTTGGTCACGGTGCCGGTCTTGGCGACGTCGGTGGTCGCGGCGACGACGCCGGTCAACCCAACGCCGGTGGTGACGGCACCCAATGTGATGATGCCCAGTAGCAGTCCACGCATGTGAACCTCCGTTCAGTTCTCTGTCAACGTAGGGACCGAGTCACCGAAATGCACCAGGGGATCCCCTTGTCTTGAGGGAGAAAGCGCGCTCCGACCCCGAGCAACACCGCGATCATGATGGGCGCCGCCGAAGTGATCACCCTGGCCGTGCTGGCGATGCCGCGGCGCCCGGACGAGTCGTTGTCGTCATCGGCTGATTCGACGGTGACGGCGCAGGCGGGACTCGGGAGGCGCCTCGCTCGGCGCGACGGGTCGGTGGTAGTGATGGGGGCATGGAGTTCGAAACCCTCACCTATGACGTCGACCCGGCAGCGCACGTCGCCACCATCACCCTGAACCGGCCGGCCCAGTTCAATGCCTTGAACCTCACCATGGCCCGCGAGCTCTGCCAGGTAACGATCAGGGCCGACGAGGACCCGGGCGTGCGTTGCGTCGTGCTGACCGGCAACGGCAAGGCGTTCTTCGCCGGCGGCGACCTGAGCACGTTCGAAGCTGCCGGCGATGGCCGGGGCGCGTTGATCAAGGAGATGACGACGTACTTCCACGCCGCCATCTCACGGCTCTCCCGGATGGACGCGCCGGTCATCGCGAAGATCAACGGGATCGCGGCCGGGGCCGGGTTCTCGACCATGCTTGCCTGCGACCTTGCGATTGCCGTTGCGAGCGCGAAGTTCACGATGGCCTACACGCGAGCCGGTCTCACGCCCGACGGCTCGTCGACATGGTTCCTGCCCCGAACCGTAGGACTGCGTCGCGCCCAGGAGCTCACGCTGACCAACCGAACGCTTTCGGCTGATGAAGCCCTCGATTGGGGTCTTCTCACCCGAGTCGTTGCCGATGACGCGCTCGACGCCGAGGTCGCCACGCTGGCGGCCTCCCTCGCGTCGGGGCCGACCAAGGCTCTGGGTGGCGCGAAGCGCCTGCTGCGGGACTCAGCCGATCAGGGTCTGGAGTCGCAGATGGAACTCGAGACCCGGGCGATTGCCGCAGCGTCGCTCTCCGTCGACGGTCGCGAAGGCGTCGCCGCGTTTCTCGGCAAGCGCGCCGCGGTGTACGAAGGCCGGTAGGACAGGTGGAACCTGTCGATGAGTCCACCTCGCCGCTTCCTTCCGGCGAAATCGCACCGGTCACCACGCCGCTCCAGCCACTGACCGCGCCTCGTCCGCTGCAACGCGCTGCTGCGGAGGTAGGGAATCGACGCCTGCGTCATCGTCGTGAGATTCCCATGGTCGTCCTCTCGGCGACCATCACGATTGGTGCCTTCGTGTACTGGGTCTCGCTCATCCAGAGCGACAAGGAGGTGACGGGGCTCGCGGAATTCGTGCCGCTCATCCTCCTCGCCCCCTTCGTCCTGGAGGTGTTGATCCGGTTCAACTACTGGCAGGTCATCGGTGATGCCGTGGAGGTGACGGAGAGCCAGTTCGGGGATCTCTTCGCGCAGTATCGGGACGTGGCCTCGGAGATGGGGTTGGAGAAGCTGCCCAGGCTCTACATGGCCAACGGAAATGGCGTGCTCAATGCGTTTGCTGCGAAGTGCACGGTGCGTCGCAGCTTCGTGGTCATCTACTCCGATCTGCTCGACCTGATGTACGAGCACGGTGACGTGAACGGCGTGCGTTTCATCCTCGCCCACGAGCTCGGCCACGTGAAGCTCAAGCATGTGGCGATTTGGCGGTTCGTCGTCAACGTGATCCCGGAGTACCTGTGGATCGGCCGTTCGGCGACCCGGGCCCAGGAGTACAGCGCCGACCGATGCGCCATGCACTACGCGCCAGAGGGCGCACCGTCGATGATGGCCCTCTACGCGGGCAAGCGCCTGTATCGACGCGTCGATCTGGTTGCCTACTTCGCCTCGTTCGACGATCACAAGATCGGGTTCTGGGCCCGAGCGTCGAATCTCGTGTCGACGCATCCGCAGGGGCATCGGCGGATGCGGGCACTGTGGGCGATGCAGTCCGAGGGCTTGGACCATCACGGCAAGATGTTGTGATGGTCGGTCGGGCAAGGATCGAGCACAGCTTGGACCATCACGGCAAGATGTTGTGATGGTCGGCCATCAGGAACCCCAACGGGTGGTGATCACGGCGGCGGCGTCGGGTATCGGACGAGCGATCGCTGAAGCATTCCTGCGACACGGTGCAATTGTGCACCTGTGTGACGTGGACCCCGCTGCGCTCGATCAGTGCCGAGCGGACCTTCCCGGGGTGCAGGCAACCGAGGTGGATCTTGCTGATGCCGAGGCGCTCGAAGGCTGGCTGTCCGCGGCAATGGTCGACCTTGGTGGGATCGATGTTCTTGTCAACAACGCAGGAGTGAAAGGTCCGACGGCATTCGTCGAAGACGTGTCGATCGCTGAGTGGCGCTCGTGTCTCGCGATTGGGCTCGACTCGCAATTCCTTTGCAGCCGCGTGGTCGTGCCGGCCATGAAGCGGCAACGGTCCGGTCGGATCATCAACATCTCGTCCACGGCCGGGCTGTTCGGCCTCGGTCTGCGCACCCCTTATGCCGCCACCAAATGGGCAGTCGTCGGATTGACGAAATCACTGGCGATCGAACTCGGGCCCCACGGGGTCACGTGCAACTGCATATGCCCGGGATCGGTTCAGGGGGAACGGATCGATCGAGTGATTGAAGCTGATGCGGCGCTGCGGGGGGTAAGCGCCGAAGTGGTGCGGGCGGAGTACCTGCAGGGCCAATCGGTGAATCGCTTCGTGGAACCCACCGAGGTGGCGGCACTTTGCCTCTACCTGGCCTCATCCAGCGCAGCAATGATCACTGGCCAAGCGTTGGCGATCGACGGGAACACGGAGACGTTTCACCTTTGACTTCCTGGTTCGATCTGCCGACTGGCGTCTTCCCTCGCCATGCTGTGCGAGCATCGTCTACGTGACGACTGCACCGCCGACCGAGCCTTTTGCCCTCGCCCAACTGGCTGCCGAGGCGCTGGCCGAACGGACCGGGGTGGCGCGCCACGACGTGTTCGTGGTGATCGGGAGCGGATGGGGTGAGGCGGCCGATGCGCTGGGTGTCCCGACGACATCGTTCTCGTCCTCGGACCTGCCCGGCTTCGCTGCCCCGTCGGCGCTCGGCCATAGCGCGACGCTTCGCAGCATCGACCGCAATGGATTGCGGGTCCTCGTGCTTCTCGGCCGCGTTCACCTCTATGAGGGCCACGATCCGGCGACCCTGGTGCATCCCATCCGGACGGCGGCTCTCGCCGGCTGCACGCTGGGCGTGCTCACGAACGGTGCGGGTTACATGAACATGGACTGGAAGATCGGCGACCCAGTGCTCATCGCCGATCACATCAACCTCACCGGCCGGTCGCCGCTCACCGGTTCGAACCCTCCGGCCCCGTTCGGTTCCCGTTTCTGCGACCTGACCGATCTCTACTCAGCCGATATGCGCGCATGCGTTCGTCAGGTTCGCCCGGACATCGCCGAGGCGACGTACATCGGAGTGCACGGTCCGCATTTCGAGACGCCCGCCGAGATCCGCGCGTTCCATGGGATGGGCGCCGAGCTCGTTGGGATGTCGACGGTTCTCGAGGCCATTGCTGCCCGACACATCGGGATGAGGGTGCTCGGCCTGTCGATGGCCACCAATCCGGCGGCCGGATTCAGCGCGGTACCCCTCGACGCCGACGACGTGATCGCTGCCGGAAATGCAAACGCCGCAGACCTCGGCGTCATGCTCGGGCTGATGCTGGATCGTCTGCGCGCTGATGGATTTGCCGGGCAGCAGCGATGACCCGGACCGTCATCACGAACGCGGTCATCGTCACGTGCGATGACGCAAGCTCCGTCGTCGAGGGTGCGTCCGTGGCGTTCGAGGGCGGGCTAATCACCGCAGTCTCGAGGGTGCCGATCGACCCCCGTCCCGGAGACGTGGTGATCGATGCCCGTGGGGGCATCGTGCTGCCGGGTCTCGTCAATGCCCACTCCCATCTGGCGATGACGCTGCTGCGCGGCGTGGCCGACGGCACCGATCTGGGCGCGTTTCTTGCCACGCTGCTACCGATCGAAGGTGCTCTCGTCGATGCCGAGGTGGTGGCCACCGGGACCGAGCTGGCCGGCGTCGAACTGCTTCGCTCCGGTTGTACCGCGGCCCTCGACATGTACTTCTTTCCCGGCTCGGCCCAAGCTGCGGCCTTGGGGGTCGGGCTCACGGTGCACACGGGTCCGGTGTTCATCGAGTTCCCCGGGCCGGACGGACTCGTCTGGCCGGCTCGCGTCGCGTGGTCTCGCCGGTACCTCGAGGACCAGGACGCCGACAATCGATGGGTCTGTCCGCATTCGACCTACCTGCTGTCGGAGGAGCAGCTTCGTGATGTCGCAGCGATCGCCGACGAGACCGGCGCCCGCGTGCATGTGCACGCCGCCGAGACGACCGCGGAGATGGCCCAGGTGGCGGAGCGACACGCTGGTCGAACACCCGTGCAGGTACTCGCCGATGTCGGTCTCCTGCACGACCGAACGGTGCTGGCCCACGCGGTCCATGTGACCGATCACGACATCGACTTGATCGCCGCGGCCGGCGCCCACGTGAGCCACAACCCGGCGTCGAACGCCAAGCTGGCCAGCGGGCTGGCGCCCGTGCGCAAGATGCTCGATGCCGGGGTGAACGTGGCCCTCGGAACCGACGGCGCATCATCGGCCAACGATCTCGATCTCTGGATGGCGATGCGCCTGGCCAGCTTCCTTCCGAGCATCATGCATGGCGATCCCGGGGAGATCACGGCCGACGACGTCGTCCGCATGGCCACGGTCAACGGGGCGAAGGCAATGGGGCGCGGTGCGACGCACGGAAGCATCGAGATCGGCAAGGTGGCCGATCTGATCGTTCTTGACGGACGCGCGGCGGCCATCACTCCGTCCTATGACCCGCTTTCCACACTGGCCTACTCAACGAGTCGAGCGGAGGTCTTGGACGTGTTCGTTGCCGGTGCACACGTGGTGGACGGAGGCAACGTCGTCACGGTGCCGGTCGATCTGCACGATCGGGTTGGCGTCCTCGCGGCGCGCGTCACCGACCTTCGTCGTATGGATGACGTTTTGTGAGCAACTCCATGGACCGCGCCGAGGTCGACGCCGCCCGGGAGCGGGTCTTGGCCTGTTCCCGCTCACTCGTGACTCGGGGGCTCGTCGTCGGATCGTCAGGCAACGTGAGCGAACGGATCGACGAGAACCACTTCGTCGTGACCCCGGCGGGAGTTGTCTACGACGCGCTGACAATCGGCGACATTCCGGTCGTCGACTCGCGGACGGGGGAGTGGTCCGATGGTCTTCGTCCCACGAGCGAGATCGCCTTGCATCTCGGTCTCTACCGCGCCGATCCCGAACTCCATGCGATCGTCCACACGCACTCGCGTCACGCGGCAGCGTTCGCAGTTGCCCGCATTGATCTGCCGTTCATCATGAACGAGAACATCGCGACCCATTCGGAGAAGGTCCTGGTGACCGACTATGCCCCGCCCGGCTCGGCCGATCTCGGGGAACAGGCATTGCGCACGTTCGATCGCCAGCCCGGCAGCCAGGCAATCCTTCTGGCGAATCATGGCGTTGTCGCACTGGGTGAGTCGCTCGACAAGGCTGAACTGGTGGCCGCCCAGGTCGAATGGATTGCCGAGGTGCTCTATCTCTCCTCGACCCTGCGTACGGATCTCGGGCCCAGCGTGGTGCTGCCCCGCGACATGCAGGACGCGATCGGCCACAACTACGGCGTGTCGTTCTCGCGGGAGACGCAGTCCCCTTCACGGTCGGACGCGATAGTACGCGCGCTGGGTTTAGAGCCACTGCCGGTGGAGGGTGGGCTGTTCCGTCAGGTCTGGCAGTCGTCTGAGACCGGAGCGGACGGACGGCCCCTCGGCACGTCGATCCTCTCGGCGTTCACCGCCGACCCCGATTCGTTCTCGTCGATGCACCGTCTCGCCACCACCGAGATCTGGCATGCATCGGCCGGTGATGCGATCCAGATGCTCCTTCTCCATCCCGATGGCTCCTTCTCGGAACCGATGCTCGGTCATGACGTGCTCGCCGGCCAGCATTTGCAGATCGTCGTTCCGGGCGGTACATGGATGGGCGCGTCACTCGCACAGGGAGGGCGTTTCGGCGTGTTCGGCGCCTCGATGGCACCAGGCTTCGTCGAGTCGGATTTCGAGGGCGGGTCTGCCGACATGCTGACGGCGAAGTGGCCTGCCGCCGCGGCACGTATCCGTTCCCTCACCCGTGAGGGCGCGCCGACGGCCATCACCGAGAAGCTCAAGACCGCGCTGGACTGAGCGGGGCATCCCAGACCGGGGCGACGTGCATCCCACATCGCCGAACCTGCCCACCCGAAATCGGGGATCTGGGATGTCGATACGCCAGATGTGGGATGCAGGGGTCAGCCCTTCGCCAGTCTGCCGGTCTGCTCGACGAGACGGAGGAGACCGTCACGGTCGGCCTTCGGATTCGGCAGCAGGATCAATCGGTCCACACCCGCCGCTTCGAACCCTGCCGCCGCCGGTGCGTCGATCGGCACGATCGGGGTGATGGAGATCTCGATGGTGTCGCCGAGCCATGCCGGGCGGTCGTAGCGGCCGCGGGCGACACGGATTCCCTCGATGGCCGCCACGGTTTGCTCGAGCGTCTGGGCGAACCCGTACCAGCCGTGGGCGTTGGTGACCGATCGCCGCCAGCCGGCCGGCCCGTTACCCCCCATGTGGATCGGCGGGGTCGGCTGCTGCACGGGGCGCGGCCGCGACTGGATTCCGGAGAACGACACGAACTCACCGTGGTAGCTCGGCTGGTCCTGGCTCCACACGGCGCGCATGGCGTCGAGGTACTCAAGGGTCTTTTCACCGCGGTGATCGAGTGTGTACCCGAGCGCCCGGAACTCGGGTTCCAAATATCCGACACCCACGCCGAAGAGCAGTCGTCCCTTGGAGAGGACATCGACGCTGGCCATCTCCTTGGCCAGAACGAGCGGGTTGCGCTGGGGGAGGATGATGATGCCGGTGCCCAGTTTGATGGTCGTGGTGGGCGCCGCGATGAACGACAGCGCGACTGCGGGATCGAGGAATGGGGTGAGCGGCCCGACCGGAGAGGGAGGAACCTGAGGATCAGGGAGCACGACATGCTCGCCGGTCCAGACGGACTCGAACCCGGCCGCCTCGGCCGCCTGGGCGACCTCGCTCGCCACATCAGGGTCGGCGCAGATGCCGGAGTTGATGGCGAAGAGTCCGAATTTCATCGGCCGATACTACGGCCACCGGTCGGGTTTCATACCTGGCTCATCGGTGGTCAATAGTGGGGCAGTGCCCGCGAACCCACTGACGAAGGTCCCCTACAAGTGGATTGTGGCGTCCGTCTTCGTGATGGCACTGTTCATCGACATCTTGGATCTGACGGCGGTCAACGTTTCGCTCGTCTCGATGAGCTCGGCGTTCAAGGCGTCGGTCGCCACGACGACCTGGGTGGTGCTCGGCTACTCGCTCAGCCTGGCCGTGTGGATTCCGGTCTCGGGTTGGGTCGGAGACCGGTTCGGCACCAAGCACACGTTCATGTTCGCCCTGTCGATCTTCATCGGGGCCTCCTTGATGTGCAGCGAGGCGAGTTCGATCAACATGTTGATTGCCTCCCGGTTCGCCCAGGGGGTCGGCGGCGGGATGCTCACACCGGTCGGCATCACCCTTCTCTTCCGGGCCTTCCCTCCAGAGGAGAGGGCCCGTGCCTCGGCAATCCTCTCGATCCCGACGGTTGCGGCACCGGCCCTCGGACCGGTGCTCGGTGGGTACCTCACCGACAATTTCGGATGGCGATGGATCTTCCGCATCAACCTGCCGATCGGCATCCTCGCGCTGCTCATCGCCTGGTTCGGACTCCGGGACGAGCGCAGCGAGGGAAACCAGACCTTCGACCTCGTCGGCTTCGTGCTCGCCGCCATCGGCTTTCCGGCCACGGTCTACGCCCTCGAACGTGGAGCTGAGGAGGGCTGGGGATCGGGTCGGATTCTCGGCCTCGGCGCCGTCGCAGTGCTTGCGCTCACTGCGCTGGTCGTCTGGTCGCTTCGAGCGAAGGCGCCGATGCTCGCGCTCGGTCTGCTGAAGGAACGACTGTTTCGAACGACGAACATCGTGAGCTACGTGTCGACGATGTCGTTTCTCGGCCTCGTCTTCCTTCTCCCGCAGTTCCTCCAACGCGTGGCCGGCCACACTGCGTCGCAGGCCGGCCTGGCGACCTTCCCGCAGGCCATCGGGGCGATGATCATGTCGCGCTTCGCCGGCAAGCTGTATCCGAAGCTCGGCCCCCGGAAGATGCTGACCATCGCCTACGTGGGCATGGCGATCGTCACGGCGTATTTCCTGAGGCTCTCCGTCGACATGAGCGATTGGGAGATCCGTGGGGTCATGTTCGTTCGCGGTTTCTTCCTCTCCATGTCGTTCATTCCGCTCCAGGCTGCATCATATGCACGCATATCACCGGCGGACACCGGTCGGGCAAGCGCGATCTACTCGACGCAGCGACAACTCGGGAACGCCACCGGCGTGGCGGTGGTCTCGACGGTTCTGCTCTCGGCGATTCCTGCGGCCTTCCCTCGTGGGTTCACACGCATCCCCGCAGATCAGATCGCCGGATTCACGAACGCGTTCCGCATCGCCGTTGCCGTGACGATCGGCTTCATCCTTCTGGCCGCCGCCCTGTCGACGCGCATCCACGACTCGGATGCCGCGGCAACGATCCGGCGGCCATGATGTCCGCGGTGAACTTCGACGTCGTGGTTGTGGGGAGCGGATTCGGCGGGAGCGTCTCGGCGCTCCGGCTGACGGAGAAGGGCTACAAGGTCGCCGTTCTGGAGGCGGGCCGGCGCTTCGGCCCTTCGGATTTCCCGAAGACCAACTGGAACCTGCGTCGGTTCCTGTTTGCTCCCCGGCTGGGAATGCGGGGAATCCAGCGGATCAACCTGCTGAGTGACGTGATGGTGCTCTCCGGCGCGGGAGTCGGCGGCGGGTCCCTGGTGTACGCCAACACGCTCTACGAACCACTGGGTGCGTTCTACGAGGATCGGCAGTGGGCGGGTATCGCCGACTGGCGAGCCGAACTCGCACCCCACTACGACCTGGCGAAGCGGATGCTCGGAGTGACCGCAGCTCCTGACGACTCGCCGAACGACTCCGTCATCCGGGCGTTGGGCGAACGGCTCGGCGTGGCCGAGACCTATCGGGCAACCGATGTCGGCGTGTATGTCGGGCAACCGGGCGTCACCGTCGCCGACCCGTACTTCGGCGGCGTCGGCCCCGAACGTACCGGGTGTACCAAGTGCGGCGGATGCATGGTCGGATGCCGATTCGGCGCGAAGAACACACTCGATCGGAACTACCTGTACCTCGCCGAGCAGGCCGGGGCGACCGTATTCGCGGAGACCGAGGTGACCGACCTCGCACCGCTCGTCGCCGGCGGCTTCGAGCTCATGACTTGTCGGCCCGGGCTTCGTCAACGTGAGGTCGGTCGATTCACGGCGGACCAGGTCGTGTTCTCGGCAGGTGTGCTCGGCACGGTCCGCCTGCTGGCCGGCCTGAAGGAGCGGGGCCGACTCCCGCGCCTTTCCGGTCGCCTCGGCGAGTTGGTGCGTACGAACTCCGAATCCATCCTGGGAGCAAGTTCCGCCTCCGACAGTGACACGGACTACTCAACGGGGGTGGCCATCAGTTCGTCGATCTACCCGAACGAACACACGCACATCGAGGGAGTCCGCTATCCCGCCGGCTCGAACGCAATGGGCCTGTTGGCGACCGTGCTCGTTGACGGCGGCGGGCGTATTCCGCGCCAGGTTCGATTCGCCGGCGAGGTGCTCCGCCATCCCGTGCGGTTCGTGAAGAGCCTGTCGGTCCGAAAATGGTCGCAGCGCACGGTCATCCTGCTCGTCATGCAGAGCAGCGACAACAGCATCAACCTCCGTTGGCGGAATCGTCGCGGTCGGGTGCGGTTGCGAAGCGAGCAGGGAACGGGAGCACCCAACCCGACCTTCATCCCGGAGGCCGTCGACGCCGCGCGAAAGGCTGCCGAGATCATGGGCGGCGACGCATTCGGATCGATCAACGAAGCGCTGCTCGACGTTCCTGTCACCGCACACATCCTCGGTGGGTGCGTGATCGGTGCAGACGCTGAACACGGGGTGGTCGACGGCTACCAGCGGGTGTTCGGCCATCCCGGGCTGCACGTTGCCGATGGGTCGGCGATCAGCGCCAACCTGGGCGTGAACCCGTCGCTCACGATCACCGCGCAGACGGAGCGTGCGATGTCGTTCTGGCCGAACAAGGGCGAGCCCGATCGGCGCCCTCCGCTCGGTGCCCCCTACGAGCCGATCGCCCCGACCTACCCGAAGAACCCGGCCGTACCGCTTGGTGCACCGGCAGCAATGCGCTGACCGTCGAGAGGAGCGTCTGGTCGAGGGAGCCGGGCTAGCGTGTCGTCGTTGTGAAGTTCTCTCTGGCCGCACTCCTCGAGCACGCGCGAACCGATGCGGGCCGCAAGAAACTCCGATATCTCGGCGTTTCCGTGGTGTTCGTGCCGCTCGGCCAGGTGTGCATCCAGTTGCTCGGCCGGTACAGCTTCGACCGGAACTACACGAAGGCCTCGCTGGTCAGCGCGGCGATCTTGACGCTGCCGAACTTCTTCGCCAACAAGTACATGGTCTGGCGCGACACGAACCGGGAGAACCTTCGCACCCAGGTGATCGTGTTCTGGGTAGCGGCCATGCTTGGTGTCGCGTTCGCGACCATCTTGACCTGGCTAGTGGAGAAGGAGGTGGCCGACAAGTCCGCCCTCCTCGAGAGCGGGGCGGTGTTTCTCGCCCAGTTGGCCGGCTTCGGGCTTGTGTGGGTGGGCCGCTTTCTCGTGCTCGATCGCTGGCTCTTCAAGGCCACGCACCAGGGCGCAGAACCATCGCCTGAGGACATGGCGGCGCTCCACAGCGACATCCCGATCTGATCCGTCAGCTGTCGTTCGGATCGATCGGCCCGCGGAGGCGCGTCGCCGAGAGACGTGGGCATCGCCGGCGGTAGGCGCTAGAGAGTTCTCACGTCGACCACCTTGGAACGCGAGGTGGCCCCTCGGATGATGCTGATGTTGGACTGGGTGACGTGGAAATGGCGGGCGAGGGAAGCGATCAGCTCGGCGTTGGCCTTGCCGTTTTCTGGAGCGGCCTTGAGGTAGACGACGAGGGTGCCATCCTGCTCGGTGACCACCTCGCGCCGCCCCGACGATGGCTTCACCTTGACCGTCACGCGCACCCACGCAGCGTACCGAGGAGGTCGTCGAGTTGTCCGAGCGATGCGGCGCAGGGTCCCCTGCTCCGGTATGAGCGCAGTGTGCGGCACGACGTCGACCTCGGCGACGCTTGTACCGCACCGGGAGCGGCCGGGAGAGTTGCTGACGCCTTAGCGGCGCCGCAATGCCAGCGCCCGTGTGCGTTCGGCGAACGCGTCGAAGAGGGCGACGAGCTCCGGGGCGCGTTCGGCGACCGCCTCGCGCTGACGAGCGACGGTCGCGTCATCGCCTCGGGCGATCGGGCCCGTGATCGCCTCGGGCCCACCAAGGGTCGCCCAGTTCTCGAGCGCGGCGCGCACCAACGGAACGAGGATGCGCCGATCGGCCCCGGTCGTTGCCAAGAGGTGCTCCGCCGCGTCTTCCAGCGTGATGAGGAAGTTCGACGCCATCGACGCGGCGGCGTGATACGCGGCTCGGTCCTCGTCGCCGATTTCGACCGCCGTCATGCCGAGTTCCGATGCCAACGAGAGCGCGAACGCGAGGGCCCTCGGTGTCGATCCGGCCACCGCCGCGCCCGCGCCGGCGAAGGACGCACCCGACTTGGTGACCGTCATCAGCGGATGCAGACCGAAGGCCTCGTTGGGGCGGAGCAGAGCAAGGCCGCAGGCGCCGGAGCAATGGCCGACGAGTCGTCCGGGAAGGAGGGCGGCGCCTGCCTGCGCGATGTGTGTGTCGGGCACAGCGAGGAGGACAGCGTCGAAGCCGTCGCCATCGAAGCCATGCCCGAACGGCCCTTCGAATCGCACCGAGGCAGCCGCGAGCGCATTGCCCATGCGTCCCTTGCCAACGACCGCACACCGGGCGTCACTCGGAATCGCGTTCACGACATCGGGCATGGTCACATCATGCCCGCGATCGTGACCGGACTTGCTTCGGCGGTCAAACTATGCGCGCGTAGAGGTGCGGACTTCCGCCTCGATCCATGAGTGGAACCGAGACTGCAGCGTCATGCCGACATCGGAGGGAAGGAACCACCACACGCCGTTGGCGTTCGCTTCGAGCACATGCAGCGAGTCCCCGACGGGGATGGCGTCGAGCACTGCGTAGTCGAGGCCGAGGGTGCGGGTCATCGCAACGGCCATGTCGCTCCATGCGGGGCGGAGTTCGGTGATCGTTGCGCGAGGACGGCCGTCGTTGGTGGCCCGCACGTCGAGGACGTCGGGATCTCTGGTGAGTTCGACGGTCACCACGTCGTCGCCCATCACGTAGATGCGGAGCTCGCGATCGGAGGTGAACGGTTCCTGCCAGATCGTCGGCCAAGCTTCGTCATCGGTCCTTGTCGATCGGGCTGTACGGTCCGACGTATCGACCAGCCGAGCCGGACTGAATTCGGTCGGCGATTTCCATCCGCCTTCCGAGACGTTCTTCGTGACGAGTGCAGGGAGTCCCGACAACGTTCCAGACGACGGGAATCCCCGACGGACGATCGACTGCGGAAGTTCGAAGCCGGCTCGGCGCAGCGCGTCCATTTGCAACATCTTGTTGTTGGTGGCTCGTACAGCGCTTGGCCGGTTGAGACAGCGTTGGCGGTCGAGCAAGGACTCGAAGTAGGCGCTCACCGGCCGCCAGTTCTCCACGGCGAAGCGGGGCCAGGGCCCATTGGGATCGATCGCCGCGAGCTGGGTTTCTTCGATTTCCAGGCAGACCGGCAGGAACAGCGCAAGCGTGGTTTCGCCCACGTTCACCGCGTCGTGGCCGGGCACGATCAGCCGGAGTCCGGCTTCGTCCCACTCGATGTCTATCGCCCGGTGATTGAGTTCGAGCACGAGCGAGCGCCACTCGGGATGGCGGCCGATGAGGTCGTGGAGTCCGTAGTAGTCGCCGACGGGACCCCTGCCGCTGGGCAGGGTGGGCCGGCTCACGATGGCGAGGAAATCGAGACCGTTCGACACCACCTCACTTTCCCAGAATCGATGGGTTGTCGCCCGTGCGGCTCGGCGTAGCGTGCAGATTCGTGGGTTTCAAGACCGGGATGCAGATCGTGGGACTCGTCGACTGTGAGGTCCTCGCGGCCCCGGACGACCCGTGGTTCGAGTGGGAAGGTGGCCGGGGCGTCGACCCGGACGACTGGTCCCTCCATCCGGAGTTCTTGGAGGAGACCCGGCTCCGGTTCAGCGTCGGTGCCTTCCTCGTGCGCGGCGGGCGGCTCGGAGAGCGAGTCGTCCTGATCGATGCCGGCAACGGACCGGTGGGAGACGGGTTCCTGCCGGATGGCCGACTGCCGGAGGCGCTTCGTGGACACGGTGTCGAACCGGGTGACGTGACCGATGTGCTCCTCACTCACCTTCACTATGACCACACGGGTTGGCTCGGCGTCGATGGTTCGGTGTTCTTCCCGAACGCCACGATTCATGTGCACGCTGATGATGTCGCGCACTTCACCGACCCGACTTCGATCGGAACAAGCGCCGCGGTGACGCCGGCTCGGCTTGCCGTGCTAGCTGATCGCGTCGCGACGTTCAGCGGTGACTGCTTACCGGTTCCGGGGGTCAACGCCCTGCCGGCCCCCGGCCACACGCCGGGAAGCACGGTGTTTGTCGCGAGTGACGGTGTCACACGGGTGGTGTTTCTCGGTGACACCGTGCACTGTCCGGTGCAGCTCGTCGACAGTGAGTGGGCGGTGCTCGGCGACGTTGATCCGATCCTCGCGGCTCGCACGCGTGAATCACTCGTTCGCGAGGTCGCGGGTGAAGGCGGCGCCTCAGACCCGCTCGTGGCGGGCGCCCACTTTCCCGGGCTCGTCCTGGGCCGTCTCATCGCGAGTGAGGTGCCCCGGCGCTGGACGGTCTGAGTCGCGGGAATCGGTTGACGTTTGTCCGCTCCGGTTCAGAGGTGCGGCTGACTCACGGTCCAACAGCCGGTAGGCGCGAGACGTCCAGGCCAATGCGGTGACGATGAGCCCGATGATGCCGGCCACGGTGAAGCACAGTGCCAGGCCGCGTGCCGGGCCGCGCCCGAACCAGTCGCCGATCCAGTCGGCACCGGCGCCCGTCGTCATGAAGGGCATGGCCCCGCGCTCGGCAAGCGGGCCGATGAGGAACGCCACGATCGGAGAGGCGGCGCTCTCGATCGTCTGGGCGAAGCCGAACATCCGACCCTGTTTCTCGAACGGGACGGCGCGTTGCATCACCGTCTGCTCGGCCGCTTCGATGACGGGCATCAGTGCGAGCCAGATGGTCATGCCGATGCCGATGGCGAGTACGGACGAGCGGAGCGCGAAGGTCGATGCGACGGTCCAACTGGCGAGGTTGCCCAGCAACAGGATGCGCATCGGTCGTCGTCCAAGTCCGAATCGGGCGACCGCGACCCCACCGGCAATGAAGCCCAGGCTGATGAAACCCCACAGGAGCCCCCACGACTCGACGGAGGTGAGCGAGAGGCCGTAGGGGTCGACGAGTGCCATGTAGACCCCTCCGAGGAGGTTGTTGAAGGCCGCGAATGCGATCAGCGCCAGGAGGCCAGGAACCGCGTGGATCGCGTCGAGTGCGCCGCGTAGATCGATGTGTCGGACGTGTTCCCCGGTGAGGGGCTCGGGCGCCGGTTCATCGAATCGGATGGTGAGCAGGTGAATCAGGGAGACGACGGTGAGGACCACGCTGATGCCGATCGCCCATCCCATTCCGAGGCGTCCGATGACCAGACCACTGAACACCGACGTGATGGCGAACCCGATGCCGTTGACGGTACCGACCATGCCATTGGCGCGGTCGCGACGGTCAAGGGGGACGAGCAGGGTCACACAGGTCGACAGCGCAATCCCGCGGAGGTTCCCGGCGACGGTCCCGACCATGATCAGCACGATCAGGATCCAGATCCACGGATTGCGCAGATGAAGGAGATCACCGTTGTCGACGACGATGTAGACAACGGCTGCCGTGAGGTAGCACACCGCCGTGATCGACGCCGCCGTGGTCATGGCGCGGTGTTTGGAGTGACGATCGACGTAGGTGCCGAACAACAGGCCGAACCCGGCGCCGGCAAGACCGAATGCCCCGCTGATCACCGATGTCACGAGGACCGACCGCGTCTCCAAGTAGGCCCAAAAGGTCAGTGCGAACCAGAGGAACGAACCCGTCACGGTGGCGATCAACGCGTTGATGAGGAGCCGCCGAAAGACGTGCATCCAGAGATTCTGTCCGGTGTCCTACCGGTGTCGCATCGGAGTTTTCCATTGACGACCGATCAGCGGGCCGACTCCCAGTGGTCCACGCCGAGACTGTGGGTGAGGCCGGCCCGCGCGTGACGGGTCGCGTCATCGAACCGAGCGCCCGTTCCATCGGCCACACGAGTCATCATTTCGAAGTTTGCAGCCACCGCGGCGGCGTCGACCATGAAGGGCTCGCCCGCCGCTGCGCAAAGCCGTTCGCGGGCTTCGGCCAGCTCGTCGTCGTCCCAGTCGGCGATTGCTTCCGTGAAGGCGAGGAGTTCCGCGCCGTATGGCAACCCGCCGGTTCCCTCGCCGGTGACGATCGATGTGAGATCGACCGCATCACCGGACGTCTGGCCGCTCCAACTGAGCATGCCGGCATGCGACGCCGTTCAATAGAAACACTCTCGAAGCTTCGAGATCCTCCCGGCGACAAGCTCCATCTGTGGTCGGCTCAGGGTTCCCCGGGTCCATGCCGGATCGTCCATCTGCGAGTCGCTCATGTACTGCGCCGCGGCGAGACGCCACAGATTCGCCCATTCGTCGGGCAACGCGCTGAGGGCCTGTACGACTGCTGCTGTCCGGTCAGCCGGTGCGGCCACAGGAACCCAGTTCAGGGTCGCGTCCACGAGATCCGGCGCGACGCGCCCGTTCGCGCCGCGAACGACCGGAAGCGGAAATGCGGGGATGTCCCATCCAATGGCGCGTGCGAATGCAACAACAGGAACGGTGGCGACCACGACTCCGACAACCTCGACCCACACCAGAGCGCTCATGCCTTCGGCGATCGCCCGGTCATAGAGGTCGACGCTGAACGTCCCAGCATGGCGAGCGAGCCGATAGGCGAGGTTCTCGGTCGCCTCGGGGTAGCGCCGCACCCACGGCGGCGAGGGCTCGGCTTCGAGGTAGGCGTCGCGGGCGATCTCTGCGAGGCGGATCCGTTGGGCGGCGCTCAGGCACGCGCCAGGTGACGCCACGTGGCGAAACGACGTCCAGTGTGCTTCCACGAGATCTGCACGTACCTCCATCGACGGCAGCGTAGAGCACTTCGGGGAAAACGTCTCGGGCCGTTGCGGCGTGCATTTCCGGCGGCGCTGGGCTTGGGTTGTGAACGGGAGAAGCCGTAGCCTTTGGCGATGTACGACTACGTGATCAAGGGTGGAACGATCGTCGACGGAACCGGGACGTCGCGGCGCACTGGTGACGTAGCGGTTGCTGAGGGTCGGATCGTCGAAGTCGGAGGATCGATCACCGCAGCGGCCCGCCAGGTTGTCGATGCCGGGGGAGCGATTGTCACGCCCGGCTGGGTCGATGTGCACACGCACTACGACGGCCAGGTCTGCTGGGATTCCGCCCTCGCGCCATCGGCCGACAACGGCGTGACGACCGTGGTGATGGGCAACTGCGGGGTCGGCTTTGCACCCGTCCCTCCGGGACGTGAGCAGGAGCTCATCGAACTGATGGAAGGTGTCGAAGACATCCCGGGCTCGGCGCTCTCTGAAGGGATGGAGTGGGGTGCTTGGGAGACGTTCCCCGAGTACATGGACTATCTGGCCAAACGCGACTACGCCCTCGACGTGGGCACTCAGATCCCGCACGGGTCTGTCCGCTTCTATGCGATGGGGGAGCGGGGGCGGATGAACGAAGACTCGACGGCCGAGGACATCGCCGCCATGGCACGCATCGTCGAAGAGGCGGTCACCGCAGGAGCGCTTGGCTTCAGCACGTCTCGGACGATCGGACATCGTTCCCTGTGGGGCTCACCCGTGCCAGGAACGTTCGCCGCCGACGAGGAACTGCTCGGCATCGCCGCAGGGATGCGCCGCGCCGGCAAAGGTGTGTTCGAGATGATCCCTGCGGGAACCGTTGGGAAGCTGGCGAACCTGGGTGGTGAGAAGACGACCCAGGAGGCCGAGCACGACCTGATGCGTCGCTTCTCGGAGGTGAGCGGCCGGCCGGTGACCTTCACGCTCGTCCAGTCGGCCGACTACGACCCGAACCTGTGGCGGGAGATCCTTCGCCTCACGGCGATTGCCAACGAGTCCGGCGCGCAACTCCACCCGCAGGTCGCCTCACGCCCGATCGGCTTCCTCACTGGCCTGAGCGCTTACCACGCGTTCATGCGCAAGCCCACCTACATCGAGCTTCTGGCCAAGTTGCCGATTGCCGAGCGAGCGCTCGCTATGGCGAATCCGGACATCAAGGCCAAGCTTCTCGCCGAGACCAGTGTGAAGCCAGAGGCTCCGGGTTCGATGGAGAACGTCTACGGACTCTTCGGCCGCAGCGCCGCCGTGATGTTCCCGCTCAACGATCCGGTCGACTATGAGCCGACGAGGGACGCCACGCTTGGCGCGATGGCCCGGGCGGAAGGACGCGATCCGCTCGAGTACCTCTACGACTTCCTCATCAGCGAAGGCGGAAGACGGTTCGCATCACTGAGCACGGTGGATTGCTATGCGCGCATGGAAGTGCTCCGGGAGATGCTTCTCGACCAGCACACCGTGACGGGGCTGAGCGATGCGGGTGCCCACGTCACTCTGATCTGCGACGGCACGATGCCGACCACCCAGCTCACCCACTGGACTCGCGATCGGCATCGCGGTGAGCAGATCCCGCTCGAGTTCATGGTCGCCAAGCAGACGTCACGCAACGCGGCGCTCTACGGGCTCCACGATCGAGGGAGTCTGAAGGTTGGTATGCGCGCGGACATCAACGTGATCGATCACGCCGGCCTTCGGGTGTCACCGCCGGTCGCGCACCACGACCTTCCCGCCGGGGGAACCAGGCTCATCCAGCCGGTGAAGGGCTACGTGGCGACCCTCTGCAACGGCGTCATGACCCGCCACCACGATGCCGACACCGGGGCCCGACCGGGTCGCCTCGTTCGGAGCTGAAACGCGTCGGCACACAGCGGGACGCACCGCGAGCCGTCAGTTGGCGGAGCCGCCCTGGCGGGCCTTCGCCGCAGCGATCTCCTCGCGCCAACGCTTCCAGTTGTGCCTGACGTAGCCGCTCACCCAGGCGACATGGGCAAGATCGGCAGCTCCTCGACGAGCTGGGGCGGCGGTCGGTGGCACGACGCCGAGCAGTTGACTGCGCCCGTGCAACTCCTTGACGACCTCGGCGGCGATCAACTGGTGGCCGTAACGGTTCGGGTGCAGCCGGTCGACTGCTCTCACCGCCGAGGTGAACAGGTCGGGTCGACCGGCGAGGTCGACGAGGATCAGTTCGTATTCGACGACGGCGGTGTTGATGATGTCGTTCATCGTCGCCACGTTCCGGTTGAGCTTCTCGCGTAGCGGTGCGCGAACGGGGAACGGGGCGAAGACGTCGTGGATCGACGCGGTGATGACAAGTGGCGCGTGCGCACTCAGATCTCGAAACAACGAATGGAAGCGCGTGCCGAACGCTTCGAGGTCGAGATCGGCGATCCACAGGTCGTTGATGCCGATGAAGCACGAGATCACATCGGCCGGCTCCGCCAACGCGGGCGGGAGTTGGTCGGCGATGACGTGCTCGATCCTGGCTCCGGCAAGGGCGAAGTTCCGCACCTCGACCGGTTGGCCCGAGACCTCGACGGCTGCCGCGAAGTACGACACCCATCCATCGAGCTGTCCGGCGAATCCGGCCCTCCCCGGGCGTGGGTCGCCGACCCCCTGGGTGAGGCTGTCACCGAGTCCGACGAAACGCAGACCAGCGCCGGAGGTCGTCGGGTCCGACCGACCCCGAACTGGCGACGTTGGCGTCGGGTCCATTGCGTAAGCGTACCTATGTGCCGGTGTGGCGGAACTCGGCGGTTCGGTCGACCCGGGCCACGTCGGAGCGATAGCTCGCGTACCACTCGGACCGACCGCGTCCTCTCGCTTCGGCGTGCGGCCCCAGGCGGCGCCATGCCACCAACGCCGCCATGGAGGACCAGCGGGAGACAGTGATCCCGACGCCGTCGTCGCCCCGCACGGAGTCCACGCCGAGAAAGCCGGGCTGCTGGCTCGCCAGAGAATCCATGTGTTCCGCGGTCTCCGCGTATCCGGTGTCGTTGGGCCGTCGTTCGTTGGCGAACGCCACCACCCAGGTCTGCTCGGGGAGGTCGCGGGCGACAAGGCGCTCATTCACCCGTCGTTGGTGCTGACCGAGGTCATGTTCCTTGCGGACGATCTCTTCGCTGGCCGGCGACGTCGCCAACTTGGCGATCGGGCGTCGTGGGCGGGTGACGAACTCCCCTCCGCAGTTCGGACAGATGCCGAGGAACCCCCACGTGGCGCACTCGCGGCAGAACGTGCACTCGAAGCTGCAGATGCGCGCGTGGTCGGTGTCGGGTGGGAGATCGGTACCGCAGTGTTCACAGTTCGGACGGAGAGCGAGCATGTCCGAAGCGTAACGAGAGCGTCAGGACCGCCCGAGGAGTTTCGCGACGTTTCAGGTCAGCGACTCGACGAATGCCTGGAGTGCGGCGTTGACTTCTGCCGGGGCCTCCTGCTGCACCCAGTGTCCGACGCCCGGGATGATGGTGGAACCGCGGAAGTCGCTGCACGCCGCTGGCGCGAACGAGAAGATGTCGATGCCCGGCACGAAGTTGCGGACGGCGTCGAGCTCTCCGGCGACGAAAGCCGCGGGTTGCTCCAGCACCGGATCCGGGCGCGAGCCAAGTTCGGCGGAATCGAGACCCTGGGCGCGGTAGCGGTTGAGTGGACCGTGCCAACCGCCGGCGGAGGTCGCCTCGGTGTAAGCCTGCAATTCTTCGGCGCTCATCCAGGCCGGGAACGGATCGGGGTCGACGAGACCGTCGAGGAACGTCGCCTCCAGCGGCTTGTGCTGCAAGAAGAGCCCGGCTCCTTCGCCGCTGATCGAGAAGTAGATCATCCGCAGGCTCTTTGCCGTGTCGACCCCGAACTCGGCCTCGGCGACTCCGGGCTCCTGGAAGTAGGTCTGGTAGAAGAAGCGATCCGCGTAGAGCTGCGTCCAGAGCTCCGTCGACGGGGTCGGCCCGACGGGCAAATAGGGCACGCTCAATCCGGCCACGGCTCGAACCTTGGCAGCATGAAGGCGTGCTGTGTTCCACGCGATCGGGG
>JANMYF010000305.1:0-1752 GCA_031381685.1 Acidimicrobiia bacterium | reverse complement strand
CCACGACGACCACGGCGAGCACCACGGAAGCCGTCATCGCAAGGGTTGCCCGGGCGCGGCAGAACAGGAGCCACGCTGCAGTCGCTGTCCGAACCGAACTCATGCCATAGGTTGGTCGGCCCATCTGGATCAACTCTTGAGATCAAATGTTCCTCAAGAAATAAGGTGTTTCCCCTGCTCATGGGCCTGTCGCCCGGCCACCCACGAAGGAACTCCGCAGATCTTGCCTGATTCGACCGATAAAGCGCCGTCTCTGCCGGTCGAACCGACCCATCACCCTCGGCGCGCAGCGAGGCCGGGGTCCTCGTCCGACCCGTTCGTGCCGTGGTCGCGGGAGTGTTGCATCGACGAAGAGCGACGTGACGATGCGGAGCGCTTCGCCGCGAGATCGATCTGAACTCTTCGGGGGATCGACCGTAGGCTGCGACCGTGCTCGTGGATCCGATCTCGCCTTCCGACTCGACGGCTGCATCGTCATGCAGTCGGCCCCAATCGATCGAGATCGGCTGACTCGTGGACCTCGGCATTACAGGTCGCACGGCTGCAGTCGCCGCGGGCTCGGCCGGTCTCGGATTCGGCTCCGCTCGGGCGCTGGTCGAGAACGGCGTGCGTGTTGCGCTGTGTGGTCGCAACGAGCAGCGACTCATGGAGGCTGCCCGGACGCTTGGCCCGCTGGCCGTCCCGCTCATTGCCGACGTCAGCACCGTGGAGGGAGCTGCGGCGTTCGTCGAGGCGGCGCACGCCGCCCTTGGCCACATCGACATTCTCGTGGCGAACGCCGGAGGTCCCCCACCGGGGACCTTTGCGTCGACACCTCTGGAGGCCTACCTTCCGGCGATCGAGCTGAGTCTGCTCTCGACGGTTGCCATGTGTCAGGCGGTCGTGCCCGAGATGCAGTCGCGGGGTTGGGGTCGAATCGTTGCAATCACGTCGATTTCGGTTCGGCAGCCGATTGCCAATCTGGTGCTTTCGAATACTGCGCGCGCCGGACTCACGGGATTCCTCAAGACACTCGCGCGTGAGGTCGCTGCGGACGGTGTCACGGTGAACTCCGTGCAACCAGGCGTTCACGCGACGGAGCGGATCTCGAACGTCTACAGCTCGATGGCTGACGCAGCGGTCGGAGTACCAGCAGGTGTGGTCGGCGATCCGAGCGACTTCGGGCAGGTCGTCGCGTTCCTCTGTTCGGAGCAGTCGCGTTTCATCACCGGGGCGGCGCTCCCGGTTGACGGTGGGTCCTACGCCGGCCTGCAATGACGACGCGCATTCTGCTCACCTCCGGTGGGCCGACGTATGCCCACGACCACGCGGCCGCAGCCGTGGTCCTGGCGGACCTTCTGACGGGCGCAGGTCATGTCGTCGTCGGTGTGACCACCCATCCCGACGACATCCCCTCGGCGATCGAGCAAACTGCCCCCGACTGCATCGTCTCGCACATGCTCTGGTGGCGAATGCTCGCAGAGCGCTACGACGACCTCAGGGCGACATGGGCGTACGAGTCGTCAGAAGTCGTTCGCAACGCGCTCGAGCGTTTCGTCGTCGAGGGGGGTGCTCTGGTCGCCCTGCACACCAGCACGATCTGTTTCGACGACTGGCCGGGCTGGGGAGATCTGCTGGGAGCCCAGTGGAACTGGGACCGTTCGTTCCATCCTCCGCTTGGCGCAGTCGCGGTTCGTGTCGTGCCGCCGGGCGAGGGACCCACCGCTGACCAGGGGACGACCCCTCGATCGGAGGCAACAGGTCGTTCTGTCC
>JANMYF010000262.1:0-2949 GCA_031381685.1 Acidimicrobiia bacterium | reverse complement strand
ACTCATTGCGAACGAGGCCACCGCCATTGGACATGCAACGAGTCTCCCTCGGGCCCACGGTTTCCCGGCACGACCTCCGGGAGTGGGTGCACTCTGCTTCCACTCCGGTACGTTCGGCGCTGTGTCGCGGGTGATCCAGATCCGAGATGTGCCCGACGAGGTGCACGATGCTCTGGTTGAGGCCGCCCAGGCTCAGGTCCTTTCCTTGACCCGATGCCTTCTGCGCGAGCTGGAACACCTTGCAAAACGGCCCGGGTGGTCCACGCCAACGCCGACGTCGTCAGAGCGACCGAGGCGAAGGTCCGAAGCAACGTCGACCGAGACCCAGGCGAAGGTGCGAAGCAACGTCGACCGAGACCCGAAGCACACCTCGCAACATCTCCCACGATCGAACGCTCGGAGCGCGACTCGGCCCGACATCACCCGTGTAACGCCGGATATAGAGCGGGCTGAGGTTGCCTTCCTTTGAGCATTATCGGGTGGCTCGAAACTGTTGGTTCCTGGTAGACAGTGGTCGTGAAGGTGCACGTTGACACCGATTTCGCTGGCGATCCGGATGATGCTTGCGCGGTAGCGATGCTTGTCGCGATGGCCGACGTCGAACTCGTCGGCGTGACCACGACGTTGGAAGATGTCGGCCGTCGAGCGGGCTGCGCCCGTCACCTGCTGAACATCATGGGTCGCCCGGACATCGCTGTCGCGTCCGGGGCCGAGTCAACACTGACGGGCGGCAGGTTCACCTCAACTTGGGGCGATGTAAGGCATTGGCCCGAACCGGTGAAGACGTTGCGGTCGCCGCCCGGCGCGGCGTTGGATCTGTTAGAGGCGAGCATCGATCAGGGTGCGACGTTGATCGCGATCGGCGGGTTCACGAACCTCGCGATTCTCGAAATTGTCCGTCCCGGGATCCTTCGCGATGTTCCGGTGGTCGCCATGTCGGGCTGGTTCGGTCCGCCAGCAACAGGCCTGCCGCAGTGGGGCCCCGAGACTGACTTCAACACCCAAGTCGACATTCATGCGGCCCAGGTTGTCGCGAACGTTGCTGATCTCACGCTTGTCCCATTGCCGCTAGCGATCAGGGCGTGGCTTCGGCGGGGCCAGCTTGATCGGCTCCGAGCGGTCGGCCCGGTAGGGATGCTGCTCGCGGATCAGAGTGAAGCTCATGGCGCGGACTCGGGCTTCAGCGCGCTGGCTGGTTCGAACGAGGCGCTCCCGGCCGATCTCGTGAACTTCCACTGGGACCCGGTCACGTGCGCTGTTGCGGTCGGTTGGTCCGGTGTCACGATCGAGCGGACGCCGTCGCGGATCGAGGTGTCTGACGGAGTCCTGAGGTTCGTCGATGATCCGGCCGGAATACCAGTGCGCCGAGTATCGAACCTTGACGGCGAAGGGTTCTCCGAGTTCTGGCTGCAATCACTTGAACAGACCCAATAGCAAGAACATCGATCGCAAACACTGCGCGATCGGGTCGAGTCCGCGAATCATGAACGCCGCAGGTGGTCGTGATCTGTGCGCCGTTCCGGGCACCCGCCGCACCTGTGATCGCCGGGAGTGTGCGGCTCTCCGCACGGTCCTTCGCCACACCGTACGCTTGGGGATGCGCGAGGAGCGGGTCGAGTTCGATGGAGTCCCCGCGAGGCTGTACCGCCCCGCGGACGCGTCCGCGTTGCTGCTCTTTGGCCATGGTGGAACGCACAGCAAAGACAGCCCCAGATTCGTCACCCTGTGCAGGACCTACGCAGAAGCAACCGGACTGGCGGTCGTGTGTATGGACGCGGTGGCACATGGCGAGCGTTCCACCGTCAACGCGTCGCCATCGGTGCCGCAGCGATGGCATTCGTCGACAGCAGCCCAGATGGTGAACGACTGGCAACGATGTGCGGATGGATTCAGCTCGATTGGCCCGCCTGTCGCCTACGTCGGCTTCTCAATGGGCATGATCTTCGGAGCAGCGACCGTCGTGACGATGCCGACCATCCGGGCTGCCGTATTCGGCGTCGGAGGGATTCCGGGTGGGTCCTGGATCGACGACCCGCCCCTCGAAGACCAGTTCCTGAGCGCAGCAGCGAACCTCGGCAACGTGCAACTCCTCATGGTGAACGTCACTCACGACGAGCTCTTCCCAACGGAAGGAACGCATCGATTGTTCAATGCCGTGCCCGGACATCAGAAGCGCCTCACGTTCTGGGACGGCGGCCATGACGACTGGCCCCTCGAGATGCACGAGGACTCGATCAGGTTCGTGACCCAGCACACGCGACCGGCGTAGACCTGTCGCCTCACCACCCGCACTACTTCAACCCTAACGAGCGGGCGCACCGCCGACGCTGCAGCCCTTCTGAGCGGCCGATCGTCGGCAAAGTTGTTGCGGGAGTTCCGACGGACTGCAACTCGCACTGAGCACAGCCCGCCTGGCTCCACTGTCCACGAAACACGAAGAGTCCTATCGGAGAGCGGCCGGCAGCCACGACGTGAGCGAACGCGTCGTCGGAGTGCTCGGCGGCACCCTACGCGCGGCAGACGCCTTCGCTTCGCCGAGCCCTGCCATGCCTGACCGATCACGTTCTCGTCAGCTCCCGCCGCCATCCAACGACCCGCATCGTTGTGCTGAAGGTCGCACGTGTGTCTGCGATAGCGCTGGGCCTCCCACGGTCCGTAGGCTCAGCACATGGAGGCGGTCGGACAACTCATCCTCATCGCCGAGGACGACCACGCCGTGCGCCACTCGCTCGAGCGGACGTTGCGACTCGCAGGATTCACGGTCGCGGCGACGCAAACTGGCTTGGCGGCCGTCGAAGCCTGCGCCGAGCAGCTACCCGACCTTGTGATCCTCGATGTGATGATGCCCGAGATGGACGGGCTCACGGCATGTCGAATACTTCGGAGGCGGCACGCCGAGCTGCCGATCCTCATGCTCACGGCCCGCCACGAGGTGGACGACCGCGTCGC
>JANMYF010000464.1:0-6825 GCA_031381685.1 Acidimicrobiia bacterium | reverse complement strand
TATCCGTGGTTCTCGCCGCCGAGGAGCGCGAGCAGCAGATACAGCGAAGCAGCGGGGAGCGGTTTCTCTCGGTTCATCACACTCGAAGTGTGATGTATCGGAAACTGATAGTCAAGAGTGCGAGTGTGTCGCTACTGGTGGTTGCCGTAGTGCCGATCTATCCAGCGTCCGATGTCGGCCTTGGCCAGGCGGGCAACGGCGCTGCGCGGGAGGAGCGCGTCGAAGCCGTGCGGTGCTCCGGGGTAGAGATGGAACTCGACCGGCACCCCAGCATGATTCAGCCGACGGGCGTAGTCGATGTTCTCGTCTACGAAGCCGTCGAGTGCGCCCACCACGATGATCGCCGGCGGAAGATCGTGCAGTTCCGGCGCCCGCGCCGCGGCTGCGTAGTGACTCACGTGCTCGGTACCCTTGGCGTCGCCGAGGTACGACGTCCAGCCAAAGGTGTTGGACGACGCCGGCCAGATGGGCACGTCCCAGCTGCTCGACTCGGTGATCTGGCGATCATCGATCATCGGATAGATGAGGAGCTGCGAGGCGATCGCAGGCCCGCCGCGGTCACGGGCGAGGAGGGCCAAGGCGGCGGCCAGACCGCCTCCGGCGCTGGCGCCGCCGATTCCGATGCGATCGACATCCACACCAAGCTCGCCCCCGTGGTCAGTTACGTACCGTAAGCCCACGTAGCAGTCTTCGATCGGTCCGGGGAACGGTGTCTCCGGAGCAAGCCGGTACCCGATGCTCACCGCCATCATGTTGTGACGTACGCACCAACGATCGAAGCGTGGGTCATCCTGCTCCTCGTTCCCAAGGACGAGCCCACCACCGTGCATCCAGAGGATGCACGGAAGAGCGCCGACTGCATCGACGGGCCGATGAACGCGGAGCGCAACGTCGGGAGAACCCTCGGGGCCGGGCACGGTGATCGTCCATCGAATCACCCGATCGGAAAGCTCGACCATGACTTGGGAGTAACGGTTGATCCGGGCCGCTTCGAGGGTGCTTCGAGAGACGGGCGTGAACGGCGTTTCGGCGAGCATCGCCCGGATGTCGTCGTCGAGGAGCCGGGAGATCGATGCCGCGTCCATCCGGTTACCGCGCCGCGCCGTAGTGCCGATCGAGCCAACGAGCGACATCGACCCCCAGTTGGATCGCCGGGGCGCTGGTCGGGACCATCACGTCGTATCCGTGTGGTGCACCGGCGTAGAGATGGAATTCAACGGGCACTCCGGCGTTGTTGAGGCGGCGGGCGAAGTCGATATCCTCGTCGACGAATCCGTCGAGCCCTCCGACGACGATGATCGCCGGTGGAAGGCCGTTGAGGTCCTTTGCCCGCGCTGGCGCCGCATAGGGGCTCACGCCGTCGGTGTCCTTCGCGCCCCCGAGATACGACGTCCACCCGAACGTGTTGGACGACGCCGGCCAGATCGGAACGTCCCACGAACTCGACACGGTGACCTGCCGATCATCGATCATCGGATAGATCAAGAGTTGGGAAGAGATGTGCGGCCCGCCACGATCTCGTGCCATGAGCGCAGTGGCAGCGGCGAGGCCGGCCCCGGCACTGTTCCCGCCGACTCCGATGCGGGTGGCGTCCACGCCGAGTTCTGCGGCATGGTCTGCGACGTACTGTAAGCCCGCGTAGCAATCATCGACAGGCCCGGGGAACGGCGTTTCCGGGGCAAGCCGATACTCGACGCTGACCGCCATCATGTTGTGGCGGGTGCACCAGACATCGAAGCGGGCGTCATCCATTCCGGCGACGCCCATGACGAGTCCACCCCCGTGCATCCACACGAGACACGGCAGGGCGCCCGCGGCACCGGCCGGCCGGTGCACGTGCAGCGCGACGTCGGGCGAACCTGCGGCTCCGGGAGCGTGAACGATCGAACGCACAACCCCGTCCGACAACTCCGGGCCGGGCGCCGCCAAGGCCGGGCGCATGATGGGCAGCGTCTCCTCGTTGATCGGGGGAAACGGGAACAGTTCGAGCGCCGCCCGAATGTCCGGGTCGAGCAGTCGGGCAACGGAGTCAGCGTCCATGCTGCCCAACGTAAACCGGGCAGCACCTCTCTGGCGAACCGCAGGCTTCCGGGGCTGGGCTCTTCGCGGTTGATCGAGCCGCGGACCACGTAGGGTGCGTCCATGTCACCTCGAACCGGACCATGGATCGACCCCGCCATCGTGGAGTACGTGAAGGCGCGAACGGCACCGGCCGATGATGCGCTGAAATGGGTGACCGACCAGACCGCCACGCTCGGCGGCTTCGCCTCGATGCAGATCGGCAACGATCAGGTCGCACTGATGACCATGCTCACGCAGATCGCCGGAGTCGAGTTGGCCGTCGAGGTCGGCACCTTCACCGGTACCTCGGCGATGGCGATCGCCAAGGGACTTCGCCCCGGAGGGCGGCTCATCTGTTGCGATGTGAGCGAGGAGTGGACCCGGATCGCCCGGGAAGGCTGGCGTCGGGCCGGGGTGGACGATCGCATCGAACTCCGCATCGGTCCGGCTCTGGACACGCTGCAGGCGATGCCAACCGACGCGGTGATCGACCTCGCCTTCGTCGACGCCGACAAGCCGAACTACCTCGCCTACATCGCCGAGCTCGTTCCCCGGCTTCGTCCCGGCGGTCTTCTCCTCATCGACAACACCATCTGGTACGGACGGATCGTCGATGCGGACGCAACGGACGAGAACACCGTGGCCATTCGCGCAGTGAACGACTTCGTGGCGGCCGATCCCCGGTTGGAGTCGGTCATCCTCTCGATCGGTGACGGTCTCACGATCGCCCGTAAGCGCGCGTAATAGTCACGCTGACGGGAGTCAGCCGGCGGTGACCCGGTGGAGCCAGATCGGCTCGTCGACGCCCTTCACCCGGGCCGGCCCGATGGGTGACAGGGCTGCGGCCGGGGCAAGCCCGGCGTGGGCGGCGACGACGCTGTCGGACACCAGTAGTTCGCCGGGACCGGCGAGGTCGGCCACCCTGGAGGCGATGTTCACCGTCTGGCCGACCAGATCGTCACCTCGGGCGATCGCCTGGCCGTGGTGCATCCCCATACGCATCGCCAGAGGGAAGCTGCCGTCGGCTCGCGCGCGTTCGATGCACCACAGGATGCTCACGGCCGCGGCGAGCGCTTCCACGGGTGACTCGAACGCCAGCATCAGACCGTCACCGATCTCCTTGACGACGCGGCCGGTGAAATACGGCGCGATCGCTTCGGTGACCAACTCTCTCTGCCGGTCGAGCAGGCCGGCCGCAACCTCGTCGCCGACGATGCCGTTGTACTCGGTGAACCCCACCAGATCGGTGAACATGATCGAGCCGACCACCGTCGCTGAGGAACTGAGCGCGGTCATCGCGAGGCGACGTCGACCCGACCGCTCACGGAACGAGCGGTGACCGTGCAGTCGTAGTCCTTGTCGGGTGGGGGCGAGGACGCGTCCGTTGTGGTGCGCCACACCCGGGCGCCCGAAGGCACCGACACGGAGATCCCGCCGCTGACGGTCTCGGCGACCACATCATGAGGATCCACCATGCGGATTCCGATCCGCCCGCTGATGCAGTGCGCTCGAGCCGTACCGGTGACGGCGGCGAGCTCGACTCGGCCGCTCGTCGTCGAAACGTCGCAGTCCTGGCACGCCTCGACGGTGACCCGGCCGCTCGTCGAACGCACCCGGCACTCGCTGTCCACTCGCTCCACCTTGATGCGGCCGCTGGCGGATCGGGCGTCGAGCGATCCGGCGTGTTCGGCGGTGATCCGGCCGGACGTGGACACCACCGAAAGGCTGCCCACACGACCCTCGACGGCGATTCGCCCCGACGTGGTGCCGATCATCACGTCGACCCCGATGGGCACCCGCGCCTCAAGCGAGCCCGAACCGCCCTGGAACGTGAGCGTGGACCCTTCCTGGGTGACCTCGGCGCTGCCCGACACGCGGACATCGCGGCGATCCTCGGCGATGACCCTCACCCGGCCGCTGGTGGTGGTGATGCGCACAGCAGTGATCGCTACGAGCTCGTTCACTGATGTCACGACTCGACGTTACGGCCGAGTCACAGAATCGGCAAGCGATGTGCCACCAGTCTCAGCTACCGACGCCGCTCTCATCCGTAAGCGCGCGAATCAAGAATCGTGAGCTACGCCTGGTCGGAGAGCAGCCGGTCGGCCTCGATAGTCCACTGGCATCCTTCTGCGGCGTGCACACCCTGCCAGCCGCTGGCGACCGCCGTTTCCACGTTGGCGAGCACGTCGTCGATGAAGACGACCGAGCTCCGCTGGTCGTCTCGAAGTCCGAGTCGGTCCGATGCACGGTCGAAGAATGCGGCGTCGTGTTTCTGATGACCGATCGCCGCCGAGTAGAGCACGGCATGGATCGGAAACGACTTCCCGAGCCGTTCGTTGAGATACGCGGCGCGACGATGCTCCTGGTTCGTCGCGAGCACCACGAGCGCTCCGGCGTCGGCGGTCCGCCGCGCGAGTGCGATTGCCGGCATGAACGGAACGAAGTCCGCCTCGAACCAACACGTCAGGACGCTCTCCGTATCGACGGATGTACCGATGCGATCGAGCGCTTCGGTGAGGGCTTCTTCGATGGCGCGGCGTCCGTTCAGGACATCGTCCCAGCAACGAAGGAAGAATGCATCGCGCAGCTCGCCACGGGTGATCCCATGTCGCCGCGTGAGCTCGTTTGTCCAGTGCCCGGCGCCGCCGCGTTCGGGATCGAGAAGTACGCCATCGACGTCGAGCGCAAGCACCTTCGTGTGCGTCACCTCTTGCCGGACGGGAACAACACCGGGATGCTGCGCGGGCCGCGCACCTGGCCTCCGGCCCAGGTGACTTCGCCGGCGGGATCGAGGGTGAACTCGGGGATGCGCGCCAGCCATTCCTCCACGGCAACGCGCATCTCCATGCGGGCCAGGTTGGAGCCGGCGCAGCGGTGGATGCCGGCGCCGAACGCGACGTGACGGTTGAGGAGCCGATCGATCTGCACGGTGTCGGCATCGGGGAACGCCGACGGATCGCGGTTGGCCGCCGGGAAGTTCATGATGACCCGATCACCGGCATGCATGGGACAGCCCGCGACCTCGGTGTCCTCGGTTACGATGCGCGCCATGGTGACGGGGGAGTACGCGCGGAGGAGCTCTTCGATGGCCGTGGGCATCAGCTCGGGCTCGGCCACGAGGCGGCGCCGATCCTCGGGGTGCGTGGCCAGGTGCCACAGCGCCGAGCCGATGGCCGACCATGTGGTGTCGACACCGGCGACGAGGGTGAGGGCCACGGTGCCGAGGATGTGTCCGTCGGGCACCGGTTCACCGTTGACCTCCGTGCGCAGCAGCACGCTGATCAGATCGTCACCGTCGCCACCCCGACGCGTCTCCATCTCCCCGAGGAAGTAGCCGACCGCAGCGTTGCGTGAGCGCGTGCGCCGCTCTTCATCGTGGGCAAACTCGAGCACGTCGCGAACCCAACCGGTGAAGGTGTCGGAGAGCTCTTCGGGGACGCCGAGGACCAGACCGATGACCCGCACCGGGATCTGCTGGGCGTAGTCGACGGCGGCGTCGGCTCGTCCTGCGTCGGCGAACCCGGCGACGAGCTTGCGGCACAGCTCGCGCGTGTAGATCTCATAGTCGAGGACGCGGTTCGGCGAGAACCAGGGGAGCAGAAGTCGTCGAGTCCAGGTGTGCTCAGGCGGGTCGGCACTGATCGGCGGTACGCCGGCCGGAAGGAGTCCATCGTCCGCGCCGTCCGCAGGGGGAATCACGCCGACCTCGCGAGAGCTGAAGTGCGCGACATCCCGGGCAATGGACGTGACGCCGGCGTAGGTTGTCGGCAACCACGACCCTCCCCAGCGGTCGGTGCGGGCGATCGGGCAGCGTTCGCGCAGCTCGTCCCAGATCGGGAACGGATCCCGGACATACGCCGGGTCGAGAACGTCGTAGTCGGTCGCCCAATCCTTCACCGCGTCACCCATGGTTCGTCCCTTCAGGAGCTTTCGATGTAGCACGTTAGCCATTAGGCTAACCACATGGGCGTGAAGATCGCAAGCGGGACCGGGTCGTCATCGAAGCCGCGCGTTTCCCCCTCAGCCCGGGACGCCACGCAAGGTGACGCCCGAGGTGCGAAGGAACGATTGGTCGATGCGGCGAAGCGTCTCCTGCCGGATCGGGCACCCAGCGCGATCACCGGTCGGGATCTTGCGGCCGAGGCCGGGGTCAACTACGGACTCGTTCATCACCACTTCGGTGGCAAGGACGGAGCGCTGGCAGCGGGGCTCGCCGCCCTGCACGACGACTTCCTCGCGGCGCACGGAGATCCCGCCGCGCTCGGACTGCTGACCGACGGCGACCCGTATTTTCGGGCTCTGGTCCGCTCGCAGGTCGACTATCCGGAAACGATCCAGTACGCCGGCGAGTTCCCCATCGGGCCCGCGCTGGTCGAAGCCGTGCGCCAGCGACTCGGTCGCGAGGGCTCCGACGAGCAGGGACTCGTCGCCGCGAAGGCCCGGGTGATCGCCATGGTCTCCATGCAGGTCTGTTACAACGCGTTCGGGCCCGCGTTGCTCGACTCCGTCGGAGTGAGCCACCGTGAGCGGGGGGATGTCGAGGACGCGTTGGCGGTGCTGTACGAAGCGATCGCTCGACCGGAACCGTCGCCCGTCCGGAGTCGGAAGTCGACACGCAGTTAGCCGGATGGCTAGCGTTCTCGAATCGCTGGAGGCGACACCCTCCGCCCTGATCCCCTGGAGGCAACGATGACCGAGACCTCACCGCGACGAGTCGGGCGCACGATGACGGAGTCGGACCCGGCGTGGCCCGCCGAGCCG
>JANMYF010000172.1:0-14559 GCA_031381685.1 Acidimicrobiia bacterium | reverse complement strand
TCACGAGAGAAGCTGAACGTTTTGCCGCCGTCGGTGTCGACCGAGTGATCGTGCCGGCCGGTACGCCAGACTCTGTGCAACTTCTCGGCGAGAAGCTCGCGTCAAGATTGAGTTGACTTATGAGGCGAACCCGTCGAACTTGGTTCTCGGACACGGACGATCCGCACCTCGAGGCATGGCGTCGCTTCAGTCAGCAGGCGGAGCAAGTGGCGATGTCGGCATCTATCACGAGACCTACAAGGTGGCGGCCGGCCAGCACGAATCGATCTACTCGAACATGCCGCCGATGGGCCTGGCCGAGACCGGACGATTCGTTCCCGTGGTGCGGCGCGGCGAACGCGCCCGCGAGCGACTCACCGCCGACGCGCCATAGAGCGTTCGCAGGGATGGAGAAGTCAGCGGCAGGTGTGTGACCGCTACTCAGGTCGAGCGGTGAAACGTGTTGACCGGAGTTCCAACACCGTCGCCGATGCGCTCCAACGTGACGACCAGACCACCAAGGTCGGGCCGGGTCCAGATCATGTGACCGTCATCGTCGAGCCGTCGTGTGACCTGAATTCCGGGGATGCCGACGGGTCGAAGAACGAAGGCGCTGTCCTCGTAGGACGCGATCACGTGGATCGGTGTCGAGAAGTCGAAGGCCGACACATCATGGACACCGTTCTCCTCGGTTCCGTCGGCCCGGGCATCCGCGATCGTGCCGCCACCCATGTCGACGATCCGGTTGCCGCATTGCTCGATCCGCTCCATGTACGAGAGGATTCGGTCATCCGGCGGCACCGGCTGTCCGGCACGCTCGGCCCGGAGCGCCTTCCAGAGTCCGCGCAGATCAGGCGCTCCCTCGACGAGCGGCTCGGTACAACCGGCGAGCACCGGCTCGGGGAAGCGTTCCCCGAACCCGCCGGGAGGAGTGTGGGCCACAGGGATGTCGTCGGCGAGCACGCGCGCAAAGCGTACAAGGCGGATAATTGGGCACGAAGTCGCTCCCCGAGCGACCGGGATACCAATCTCCAGGACTCGGCGGGCGACAGTGCGACGGGAAGCCGGGTAGAACGTCTTACGTGCACCTACCGATTCGGAACTGGGCAGGGAATCAGGAGTTCTCCTTCGCCTCGATGATCGAGGCGGATACAACAGAGGAGATCGTGACCGCGATGGCGAGGTCTGGGCCACTGAAGGCACTCGGCTCCCGGCACTCGTTCAACACCATCGCCGACTCCAGCGGCACGATGATCACGCTCGACGAATCGCGCCCGTCGATCCGTCTCGACCGCGTCCGACAAACGGTCACCGTTTCGGGTGGCACTCGCTACGGCGACGTCGGCGCGGCATTGCAGGCGGATGGATTTGCGCTCCCCAATCTTGCGTCGCTTCCCCACATCTCGGTCGCCGGCGCGTGCGCCACCGGAACCCACGGCTCGGGCAATACCAATCCGGTTCTCGCCTCGTCCGTCGCGGCGATCGAAGTCGTCACCGCCGCCGGGGAGCTACGGCAGTTCTCGCGAACCGAGGATCCCGACGTGTTCCCGGGTCTGGTCGTGCACCTCGGTGCGCTCGGCATCATCACGTCGCTCACGCTCGACGTCGTCCCGGCGTTCGACGTACGGCAACACGTCCACGAGCGCTTGTCGTTCGATGCCGTGCGTGAGCATTTCGACGAGATCATGTCGAGTGCCTACAGCGTCAGCCTGTTCACCGATTGGCAACGACCCGGGTTCACGACCGTGTGGCGCAAGGTCCGCGTCGGCGACGTCGATCGGCACGACCCGACGGTCGCATTCTTCGGTGCACTTCCGGCGAACGAGCACCTGCATCCACTCCCCGGGCTCGACGCGCTGCCGTGTACGCCGCAGCTCGGTGACCGGGGCCCGGCGCACGAACGGCTCCCCCATTTCCGCATGGCCTTCACCCCGAGCAGCGGCGACGAGCTCCAGAGCGAGTACCTACTGCCACGCGAGCGCGCCGTCGAGGCGATCGAAGCGCTCTGGTCCCTGCACCAACGGATCTCGGCGCTGGTCCAGGTCAGCGAGGTCCGCACCGTCGCGGCCGACGCGTTCTGGATGAGTCCATGCCATGGTCGCGACAGCGTCGCTCTTCACTTCACGTGGAAGCCCGACTGGCCGAGCGTTCGCGAGTTGCTCCCCGACATCGAGCGGGCACTCACCCCGTTCACCCCCCGTCCCCACTGGGGAAAGCTGTTCACGATGGACACCGCCAGTGTCCGCAGCTGCTATCCGCAGCTCCCCCGGTTCGTCGAGCTCGCCCGGCATCTGGATCCGTCGGGCCGGTTCCGCAACGTGTTCCTCGACCAGTTCGTGTTCGGCTGATCGGGACAAGGCGGAACGTGGGCAGAGATTGCAGCCTGCGTTGCTCTCACAGCAACTCAGGCTGCAATCTCAGCGCAAGACCTCGGGCTCAGCCTTCGATGGAGCTCGGGTCCGACGGCACGTCGACGGCGTAGAGCTTCAGCACGGCCAGCGGCACGAGGTCGAGGACCTTCTCGTTCGTCGAGGCCAGCACCACATGGGCTGCGGCCCCGTCGAGGTGCGCACGTAGCCAGTTGCGGGCGGTCACGCACCAGCGATCCCCCGGCACCAGACCCGGGAAGTTGTACTGGCGCATCGGCGTGCTGAGGTCGTTGCCGATACTGCGCTGATGGTCGAGGAACTCCGCAGTGACGACCGCGCATATCGTGTGGCTGCCGAGGTCGTCAGGACCGGTGTGGCAACAGCCGTCGCGGAAGAAACCGGTCAGCGGTTCGTTGCTACAGGATTCGAGCTCACCACCGAGGACGTTGCGTTCTGGCACCGGGCCAGTTCATCACTTCGCCAACCCCTTCGCCGACTCGCGTGACGCGGACCGTCCTCGGGGAGACTTGGCCCGGGCCGCGCCACCTACGCTTCTCACCGTGACGACGGCGTGGAACCCCTCCGGCTACGACGAGGCGTGGACACAGTTGGCGGCCGCCGGAAAGGATCCGCACGGCGAGGTCGCCTTCCTCGAACGGCTTCACGCGCGGCATCCGGATGTCCCCGGGCCGATCCTCGACGCGGGATGCGGGACGGGTCGGGTAGCCATCGAACTGGCACGACGCGGCCATCAGACCGAGGGAACCGACATCGACACCGACATGCTCGGGCATGCGCAGGCCAAAGCTCCCCACATCCCGTGGCACCTCGGCAACCTTGCCACCATCGACCTCGGGAAACGTTTCGGTGTGGTGATGATGGCCGGCAACGTGATCCTGTTCGTCGAAGCCGAAGACCGACCGGCAGCCGTCGCCAACGTCACCCGGCAGGTCGAAACGGGCGGGTTGGTCGTGGCCGGGTTCCAATTGTCCCGGGGCGACGGACGACGCGTTCCCCTTGCCGACTGGGACGCATGGACCACGGCGGCAGGTCTCGACCTCATCGAGCGCTGGGCCACGTGGGACGACGACCCGTGGGTGTCAACCTCGGACTACGTCGTCAGTGTGCACCTCCGCCGGAGCTGACGCCCGCTTCGAACGGCACGCCACCGACGACGGTGCCCCACACACCGATGTCCTTCAGCGTCACCGGATCGACGGTCAGCGGATCGTCGGTCAGGACGGCGAAGTCGGCGAACTTGCCGGCTTCGATGCTGCCGATCAGATGATCGAGCTTCAACTGATATGCCGCGCCGATCGTGGCCGCGTGCAAGGCATCCATCACCGAGATCCGCTCATCCGGACCGAGGACCTGACCGGTCGAGGTGAGCCGGTTCACGGCGCACCACATGGTGTGGAGGTGACCCAGCGGCGTGACCGGAGCATCGGAGTGGATCGACATCGGCACGCCTTCGGCGAGTGCGGTGGCACACGCGTCCATCTTCGCGGCGCGTTCGGGACCAATGCTGCGGTCGCGATGCTGATCGCCCCAGTAGTACATGTGGTTGCTGAAGATGTTTGCGCACATACCAAGTGCGGCCATGCGGCGATACTGCGCCGGGGTGGTCATCTGGCAGTGCTGGACGGTGTGGCGGTGATCCCAACGGGGGTGGCGCTCCAACGCAGCTTCCACCGCGTCGATGAAGACCTCGGCGGCCTGATCGCCGTTGCAATGGGCGTGCACGATGAGCCCCGCGGCGTGGATGGTGCTGACAATGTCGTTGAGCTGATCCGGTGCGATCAACCAGAGGCCGTTCTCGTGGTGCCCTTCCGGCGGCCGGTAGTAGTACGGCCATGACAGTCGCGCCGTGAAGCCCTGAATCGAACCGTCGAGGATCAGCTTGACGACGCCGAAGTGGAGCTTGTCCGAGCACTCGTGACGGAGCCGGCCCGCCAGCTCGGCGACGGCAACCGGATCTGCGGGACCGCCAAACGCAGGACCCACGGCAACCATCACCCGGACCGGATAGTGCGGATTGTCGGTCACGGCCTGCCACGCCTCCAATTGGCCCGGCGTGGCGAGCGATCCCGGGCTCAGATCGGTGACGAACGTGTGGCCGGCGTTACGGGCCTCGTAGGCGCAGTTCCACTTCGCATCGGGGGAACTCCACGCCGCCATGAGCTTGCGAAAGGCGGCCGAAGCGAGTGACATCGCTGCTTCCTGGAGCTCTCCGTTCGGCTCACCGTCCGCATCACGGGCGACGCCAGGCGTGGTGGATTTCGCGGTGATCTCCGAAGAGTGCAGCATCGCTGTGTTGACGGTGGCCAGGTGCCCGTTGGCATGGAACACGAAGATGCGTCTCGTGGTCGACACCCGGTCGAGGTGCTTCGCCAGGAGGCGCTCGCCCGGGAAGTAGATCGGATCGAGACCCCACGCGACAAGGAGTTCTTCGGGATCCTCCATCTGCGACTCCGCTTCGATCAGCCGGTCGACCACTTCGTCGATCGAGCCACAGCTCTTCCACACGCGACCCTGCGGGTCACGTCGATCGAAGAACCCGACGTAGGGGTTCTGCCAGTGACCTCCGGCCATCACGTGGGAGTGCGCCTCGACGAAACCGGGAACGAGCACCTTGTCGGCAAAGCGGTCATCGACCCGACTCGGTCCCCAGGACTCCAACTCGGCGATCGACCCGACGCCGAGGATCCTTCCGTCGCGAACCGCAACCGCCTCGGCAAAAGGCAAACCGCGGTTCATCGTGATGACGCGTCGGGCGGGGTAGACGACAGTCTCTTCCATGACGTGCGACGGTAGTCGCGCCTCCGGTGGGCGACCCACGCCCGTCGGCGACTGCTGCTACCCCCCGAGCAGGCCGATCAGCACCTCGGGCCGGCCGGCAATGATGCCGTTGGGCCGTTGGGCCAGGAGCGTTTCGTAGTTCGCCCGATCGTCGGTGGCAGAGTCCGACGGCCACACCCAGATGGCGATGCCTTCGGCGACCGCTCGGGCCCGGAGGGCGTCGGTGAAGATCGGCAGTCCCTGGAGCTCCGGCGGGATTTGGATCACCGGGGTCTTGGGGAGAGGGGCTCCGCTGAGCACATAGCGGGTGAGTGCCCCGAATCCGGGAGAGGTGGCGATGTCGGGCGCGGCCTTGGTGAATGCGTCGATGGTGATGTCGTCGAAGCTCACCACGATGAACCGATCGGGGGATTGATCAGCGCGCAGACGTTTCGCCAGTGCTTCGGCGACGGGAGCTCCCCCACCGGGGCCGTCCGCCTTGATCTCGATGTCGATGACGGTGTCCGAGTACCTCGCCAGGATCTCGTCCAGGGTGGCGATGCGAAAGTCTTCGGCCGAGGCGCCAGCGGGTGGTGGCGTTGATCCGAGCCGAACGCCGCGGTACCGACGATCCCCGACCGCCGTTCGGCAGTCCCAGCAACCCGGTTGGAACCAATGGGCGTTGTCGAGCGCGGCCAATTGCCTCGCGCTTCGCGTCGCCACCGGACCGGTCTCGTTCGTTGTGCGGTCGACATCCGGATCGTGCTGCACGACGAGCACACCATCGGCGGAGAGCCGCACATCCAGTTCGAGAACATCTACTCCGAGCCTTACGGCGCGATCGAAGGCGAACGGGGTGCTGTGTGGGGCCTCGAGGTCACCGCCGGCATGGGCGATGACCAACGTCTTGGTGACGCCGCGATCGAGCTGGACACGGAGCCTCCCACGTGCGCCGGGCCACTTCTCGGCGGCCGCAACCCTCGAGGCGAGGGCGGTGGCCGCGGCGGGGACAGTGGCCGCTGCGGTGGCGCTCGTTGCGGCCGCGGGAATCTTCTTGGTGATCCAGGCGAGCACGTCGGTGAGCGATGACAGGGCGACATCGCCATGCCCCGCGCCCGGATAAACGATGCGCTCGACCGCCGTTCCCCGTTGCTCCAGCGACTTCTGCAGCACCTCCGAGGTGGCGACGGGGATGAGCTCGTCGTCGGACCCGTGGATGATCAGCACGGGCGCGTCGATCTTGGTTTCCCCGGGTTGGTTCGCATCGAGCGCGGTCAACCATTCGTCGGGCACGGGCGAATCGAGCCTGATGGTGTCGCGGGCCGCGGCGCCGTTCACCTCCGACGAGCACTCGATGTCGAGCCGTTCGGCCAGCGCCACACCGCGGGCGGTGAACACGTCGGCAAGCCGCAACGACGGATCGATCGCCCGAAGGCCTTCAGCAACAAGGAGCGCGTAGCCACGATCAGGCGTCTTCTCGACGGAGGGGAGCAGCTCTCGCAACTGTGACGGTGGTGCTCCCGCGACCACGCCGACGATCTGCAGCGACGGCGCATACGTCGGCGCCTCCTGGGCAGCGAACAACGCAGCGTGGCCACCCTGGGAATGACCCCACAGCACGGTGGTGGCCGAGAGAGACAGCCCATCGATGGACTTCGCCGCGATCGCGATGTCGAGGACGGACCGTCCCTCGCTTATCCCGTCGAGGAACGGATGCGGCCCTTCGGTCCCGAGGCCGGCGTAGTCGGTGGCAACCACGACCATCCCCACTTGAGCGGCAAGGGTGGCGATCGTCGTCTCGAGAACGCCGATGTTGCGCGAAGGCGCGCAGCGATCGGCGAGACCCGTGGTCGGATGGGCGAAGGACAGCACCGGCCAGCCGCCGGGAGGAGCCGGCCTGTCCGGGGCGAACACGAGTCCGCTGACCACCGTGGGCCGGTCGTCGCGGATCTCCGAGTCGTAGAGCATGCGCCAGGCCTTGGTGCCGGGCGCCGACTCGATCGGGACGGATTCGCGTAGGACTCCTGGCTCGGCCGGAGCAGATGAAGGTGGGACCGCGTACGGCGTGTTGTCCGCCAAGGTGGACGCGTCGGGCGGAGCTGTGGTCGTCGGTGCAGACGGCGGAGCACTTGTCGACGCCGTCGATGGGGCAACGGAAACAGCGTCCGAGCCCGGTGCACTTGCGCGTCCGATGCCGAACCCGACGAGCACACCGGTAAGGACAAGCGCTCCACCGATGACCCGGGCGCGCTTCACGGCAACGACCCGATTGCCCGCGGGTGTTGCGAGAGTGGTCGCCTGGCGCCCGTTCAACGCCGCGAGCATCGGCAGGCGTGCGGCACGTCGGCCGGGCACGATCGAGGCCAGCAGTCCTGTCACCGCGGCCAGAAGGGCCAGTGACCCGATACCGATGGGGGGTACCGAGAACCTCGACAACCCCTCATCGCGCAGAGCCTGCAGCAACGCCCACGCCGAGCCGATGCCGAGGGCCACACCAATGCTCACCGCCAGCAGGGCGATCACCACGGCTTCGCTCCGCAGCATCGATCGCACCTGCACGCGGGCCATACCAAGTGTGCGTAGCAATCCGATCTCCCGGATGCGTTCCACGACGCTGAGCGACAAGGTGATGGCGATGCCGAGCACGGCAATGGTGACCACCAAGACGAGCAGGCCGAGGATCAAGCTGAGAAGCTGGTCGAGGGAGTTGGTGATGCGTGCGACGTATTGCTTCGGGTCTTCGACTTTGGCCGTCGGATACTTCGCGGTGATCCGCTCGATCTCGGTGCGAAGCTCCGGGACCTTCACCCCGGTCTTGGCCGCGAGGTAGACGACGAAGTCGAACTGGTCCGGCACGGCCCGCTCGTAGTCGGCGTGAGAGATGGCGAAGTCGAACGCGATGCCCTGGCGGAAGATGGCGTTGATGCGAAACGGGGTGGGCTCCCGACCGGGGAACGTGAGCTCGAGCGTGTCGCCGAAGTTCCAGCCACGATCGTCGAGCTCTCGCTGCGAGATGGCGATCGTGTTGCCACCGAGATCGCCCAATGACCCTCGCTCGTTGCCGAAGTCCAACAGCCGATCGGCCGATGCCGGATCCAGGGATGCGATCGGTCGTCCACCGCTGCGTCGGACCGCAGAGACGCGCCGAGCCTCGCGCTTGGGGCCGTCGACCGTGGCGAATCCGTAACGCAGGCCGGACACCGCCTCGACGGAAGGAAGCGTGCCGATCTCTTTCGCGAGCGACGTCGGAAGTCCACCAACCCCGAACGATCCCGACCGGACGACGAGGTCCCCACGAAGACCTCCACCGACGGCCGTCTTCAGCGACGACGACAGCGACGCATTGAGGATCAACGCGAAACAGGCGACCGCCGAGCCGAGGGACAGCGCGAGCGCCGTCGCAGCCGTACGCCGTGGGTTGCGGGTCGCGTTGCGGACCGCCAACCCCGACGTCGTCCCGAAGACTCGACCGACCGGGTTGACGAGGAAGCGGGCAAGCGAACCAAGAGCCGGAGCGAGCAGCACCGATGCCGCGAAGAGCGCGGCCACGCCGATGCCCGTTTTCGGCAAGCTCGGAGAAAGAGCGCCGGCTCGGGTGACGAACACGGCGACGACGAATACGCCGAACCCGATCAGCGTTCGTCGCAGCAACGGCGGAGGCTCGACCTCGCTGTCACGCATCGCCGCCACGGGCGAGATGCGCGCCGCCCGAAGCGCCGGCGTGATCGCCGCGCCGACCGTGACCACGATGCCGATGCCGAGACTCCAGGCGACGGTCGCGGCGCGCACGACCAGCGGAGCCGGCGGAAGGTCGACTCCGGTGGCGCGCAGAACACTCTTCATCAGCTGCGCCAGTCCGATCCCCCCGAAGAGACCGGCCACCGAACCGACGATGCTCATCACCGCCGCTTCGCCCAACACCATCCGGGCGATCTGGATGCGCGACCCGCCCACCGCTCGAAGCAGCGCCAGCTCACGTGTGCGCTGGCTGATCGACATGGAGAACGTGTTGGCGATGATGAAGGCGCCGACAACCAGTGAGAGCACAGCGAAGATCAACAAGAAGGCGGTGACGAACCGAAGACCTGACGCCACCTGGCTCTCGCGTTCGGCCGTGACCTTCGCGCCCGTGACGGCCTCGATGCCGTCCGGAAGCGCAGTGGCGATCCTGCGTTCGAGCGCAGTGGCCGAGACACCGTCCTTGGCCCGAACGATCACCGCATCCACGCGACCCGCCTCACCGAGGAGTCGCTGGGCATCGTCGGTGCCGAACAGCACGACGGGCACCGCGCCGGGACTGTCGACGGAGCCGAACCGGACGATGCCGGACACGCGGCCGGGAACCGAACCATTCTTGGTGACCACGCTCACGGCGTCGCCGACCCCTATGCGCGCGGCCTTTGCTGTGCCGCGATCGATGACAAGGTCGCCGCTGGCGGTCGGCCCGGTGCCGTCGACGAGGGTGAAGGGATTGAGCGCCTCGTCGCCAACCCAGTTCTCGGCGATCGGGGCCCCGGCCGTTTCGCTCGAAACGTTCGGCGGAGAGATGCCGTCGGCGCTCACCACATACGCATACCCGGTGATGCGCGGCAGCGCGGCCTCGACGCCCGAGACATCGGCGACGGTGGCGACCAGACTCTCGTCGATTCGCCCGCGGAACGTCTCGTTCTGACGCACGATCTCCGACTGCTCGCGCACCACCACCGACACGTTGCGGTAGGCATTGCTGAAGAGCGACCCGAAGCCGGCCTTGACCGTGTCGGTGATGGTGAGTGTCGCGGCGATGAACAGCACCCCGATGAACACCGAGAAGCTGAGGAGGGCGAACCTTCCCCGGTTCGAACGGACCCCGGCCAGCGACAGTCGCAGGATCGGCCGTCGCGACGTACCCTCACCCGACCCGCCATCGACCGTCGCCGCAGTCACGCGCCTCCCCCGAGAGCAAGCACTGTGTGCCGGGCGCGGCATAACGCGACGGGGGGCTTCGGCATCCACTCGAGGGTACCGCCGACTGCACGCAATTCGGTTCAAGCACCGCCGACGCGGCTGAGGGCGTACGCCTCCGCTTCCCGTGGAGCGAAGAATGACAGAAAACCCCCTCAGCCGGGGGTGCAACCTGCCGATAGTGCATCTGGCCATCAGGCAGGAAGGGATCTCATGGGTTTGTTTCGCAAGAAGAGCACCGAACGCGCGCCGGAAATCGACATCACGACGCGGTTGTCCTCAGTGGTCACCGCATTCGATGTCGTAGCGGAGAAGCGGCGGGCCTTCACCGCGGCGGAACTTGCACCATTGGTCGTGCGGGCGGCTCGGAAGTGGGGCGACGACGCCCGCGTCTACCTGATCATTAGCGACACGGTTCGATCCGACGGCTACGGCGACGATTGGCAGTTCCACGTCCTTTTCCCGACCCTTCGCGCCGAAGGCCTATGGAAGCTCGGATCCTCTGGAGACGGTGCATCATCGATCCTGTCGAGCAGGTTGGCGCCCTTCCCCGAACCGGGCACGACCGAATACCTGATGGCGCAGATCAGCCCGCAGCTGGAACGAGACCAACAGCAGGCATGGGACCTCCGCTTGAACTTGATCGTCCCGCTTCCCGATCGGTTCGTCGACAGCCCCTCGGTTGCCGACGCACTGCAGCGAAACGAACCGACGGCATTCGCGTTCGGGCCCATCCGTCTGAAGGCGCGGTCCCTCCCCACCGGCGAGGCCGTGTGGGAGTGGGCCGGCAACGAAGTGCTCCACGTGCCGTTTGCCGTGCCGGACGACGCCGAAGTACCCGCCACCGCACAGGTGTAGCGAGCCGAGCCCGACGGACTCCCAAGAACCCGCTACCTCCTCACGAACACCGCGAGCCAGCCGAAGGGGCTGCGGCGTCGACACTCCGAACGAGCGTCAGGCCGGTTGCGCCCGGAACAGCAGTATCGACGCGAGCAGGACCCACAGCAACCAACTCGCGAAACCGGCGAACTGCAACATCATGAACAGGCCTGCCTCGGTTCCCGCCCCGACCGTGGCCACCGCGCACAGCGCGGCGGAGACAAGCGCGAGCCATCCCATCCACACCGGGAGAAACCCCTTCCAGAGCACGAGGGCGGCGAGGGCCAGCATGTGCGCCGCCGCGGTCGCCATGACGAAGCAGAAAGCTCCGAAGCTGAGCACCCAGACGAACTCGGCCGTGCCACCGAGGGTGTCGGCCCGAAGGACCGGCGCCACGAGGATCGCCTGACCGACGCTCGCCACGGCGCCACTCATCACGAACCCGAGCACGGCGATGAGCGCGAGGCGCGGGCCACTCGGTTCGAGTCTCCCGATCACTCGCCACAGCGAGCCGAGCCACCACAACCCGAAGATGAGCCCGATCGCGAACAAGACCGCGGCCAACTTGATCCCGCCGCCATAGTCGACGAAGTACTTGTTGATCTTCTCGGCCGATGCATCGCGTGCCGGGGGCGCACCGCTCGTGACCAACCCGATCACGTTCAAGACGACGAAGACGACTCCGGCGAGCAGGCCGTACCGCTGCCACTTCGCGTCGTCCCACGTGCTGTCCGTCGACACGGAACCGCTCATCAGATACCTCCAACAACCACTTCAGCGGATAGGGAGAATGCCTTGATTAACCGTGAACAGTAAGCAGATTTCGGCTCCGAATACAAGAGCACATATGAACGCGATACACCCCGCCGATGGGGTAGCGGCCGCGGATTCTCGGTTTTCTTCTCCGAAACCCTTCAGGAGCGCTCCTGTCGGTCCGATTGGACGGACAGCAAACGAATCCAATTTCAGAACTGACGAACACCCCCACGCAGAGGAATCACCGAACACTCACCCACAACCACCTCGTACCCGAGGGAGGATCCGCACATGTTGGAGACCGGCCACGACCTTCTCGTTGAATTGCGCCTCGCCGCGCATTCCGCCACAACGACCACAGAGGAGGTGATCTATCTCGAGCAGTACGTGGAGTTGGTGAAGAAGCACCCGACGATTGCCGCCACTGCCCACGCCCGGGTGTTTGCGATGATCGAAGCCGCGGGCTTCGACAAGGACCCCGTCACGGGAACCGTTCGCGGCTCGTTCTTCGATGGCGAGGTGTTCGGCCTCGATCAACCACTGGCGGACCTCGTCGAGTACTTCCGCACCTCGGCGCGAGGTCATCAGACCCGTCGGCGCATCCTGCTGTTGTGGGGTCCTCCTGGAGGAGCGAAGTCGACGATCGCCACGACGATCAAGCGAGGCCTCGAGCGTTGGTCACGCACCGATGCCGGAGCGGTCTACGCCCTGCAGGGCTGTCCGATGCACGAGGAACCGCTGCATCTCGTTCCCGACGGCGGGGAACCCGGCGGTCCGAGCCTGCGGGCACGGGTCCAGGAGTATGCCGGCGTCGAGGTCGAGGGACACCTGTGCCCGAAGTGCGCGATGCGCCTGAAGACCGAGTTCGGCGGCGACTTCTCGAAGTTCCCCATCACCCGCGTGTATCTCTCGGAGTCCAAGCGCATCGGCATCGGCACGTTCGCCCCAAGCGACCCGAAATCGATGACGACCGAGCAGCTCACCGGCGGCATCAACTTCAAACTGCTCGAGCAGTACGGCTCCGACGACGACCCACGCGCCCTCGACTGGGCCGGCGAGTTCTCCAAGGCCAACCGTGGCGTCCTCGAATGCATCGAGTTCCTGAAGAACCCGAAGGAGTTCCTCGTTGAATTCCTCACGCTGTCGCAGGAGCGTCAGTTCAAGGTTCCGAAGTTCGGCTTCATCGACGCCGACCTGGTGATCCTCGCCCACACCAACGAGTCCGAATTCCGCCAGCGCATGTCGGACCCGACCAACGAGGCATTGCAGTCGCGGCTCTACACGATCCCCGTGCCGTACAACGTGCGGGTGTCCGATGAACGCCGCATCTACGAGAAGCTGCTCGCGCAGTCTCAGCAGCACTTCCACTGCGACCCCCACGCCATCGAGGCAGCCTCGACGATCGCCGTCCTCACCCGCCTGGCCGACTACCCGAACCTTTCGGCCATCGAGAAGCTGCACCTTTACGACGGCCGCGAGACCGGCGAGTTCAAGCTCACGCAGGTGCCCGAAATCCAGAAGGCTGCCGAACGCGAGGCGCTCGACGGGATCGACCCACGCTTCGTGATCGACGCCCTTTCGCGAGCCGTGACCGATGGCGACCCCGGCGCCCACGAGCACACCGACGGAGAGCCGTGCCTCACCACGGTCATGGCCATCCGGGCGCTACGGAACTCGATCGAGCGGGCTCATCAGCTGTCGGATGACCAGAAGAAGAAGTCGCTCGCGCTGCTCACCGAAGCCCGCAAGGAGATCGACCGTCAGTTGAAGGACGAGGTACGCAAATCGTTCATCCCGGCCTTCTCCGACAAGGCGCAGGAGATCCTCGAGAACTACCTCAACCACTGCGAGGCGTACTGCGAGAAGGAGAAGCTCCGCGATCCGATCACCAACGAGGAGATCGAACCCGACGAGAAGCTGATGCGCGGCATCGAGGACATGGTTGGGGTCTCCGAGAACGCGAAGGACGCGTTCCGCTCCGGCGTGCTGATGCGCATCGGCATGTGGCTGCGCAAGGGCCGACCGCTTTCGTACCGTTCCGATGACCAACTCGGCCGGGCGATCGAGAGCTACCTGTTCGAAGAGATGAAGGACATCGTCCGCATCACGGTGTCCAAGCGCAGCCCCGACCAGCAGCACGCCGAGCGACTCAATGAGGTCATCCGCGTTCTGTGCCAGGACCGCAACTACTGCGCAGTCTGCTCCAGCGCGCTGCTCGACTACGTCGGCGCGCTCCTCAATCGTTGAGGACCGCCACTCCGCTTCCCTCCCACTCACGATACTACGTACACAGAGAATTCCGAGGACACCATGACGGTCCTACGCGATCCCGGCATCTTCCACGACGAAGGGAGCCGCGACGCGCGACGCCATCACGACCGGGTGCACAAGCAGATCGCCGAGCAGCTGAAGAGCCAGATCGGCGAGGAGAAGCTCATCACCGCGGGTCCCGACCGACGCATCCGCGTGCCCGTGAAAGGGACGAAGGAGTGGCGGTTCATCTTCGACCGTGGCAAGGCGGACGGGGTCGGCCAGAGCGGCGACGGCAAACCTGGTGACGTGTTCGATCTCGGTGGCGGCAAGCCCGGCACGAAGGGTGAGGGCAAGGCATCGAGCGACCCCGGTTCGGTCGATTACGAAGTGGAGCTCGACATGGACGAGGTGGAACAGCACCTGTTCGAACAGCTCGGACTTCCCCGTCTCGCCCCGCGGGCACGGGAGCAGATGGAGACCGACTCGATCTTCTGGGATGACCGGGCGCGCAAAGGCCCGATCCTCGACAAGAAGGCGACGATGCGCGTGAACTTCCGCCGCAACGCATCACGGGGTCATGCGCGGATCGGCGACTTCGAGC